>NZ_DASVTX010000374.1:0-30339 GCF_036387355.1 Longimicrobium sp. | reverse complement strand
CCGGCGCGCGCTGCTGCAGGACGGCGCGCTCGCCCTGCAGGTGCAGGACGGGCTGTGGAACGCGGTGGAGCCGTGGGTGCCGCGCATTCCGCCCCGCGATGCGGGCGGCGAGGCGCGGGCATGGATCGTCGTTCAGGCGGGCGCGCCCACGTTCGCCCCGCCCGCCGCGGCCCCGGCCTTTGAGCTTCGCGGCGTGGACGGGTGGATCGGGCCCTTCGGGCAGGTGCTGCTGATGGAGCGGGGCCGCCGGGTGAGCGCGGTGGTAGAGCCGGAGAACGGGGTCGCCACGGTGCGGCTGAACACGCCGCCGGGCGAGGATGCGCCGGCGCTGGAGATCTTTGCCGCGCTGACGCTGGTCTCGGCGCTGCTGTTGGGGCGTTTGTGCCGCACTCTGGTGCATGCAGGGGCCATCTTGGGCCCGGATGGCCGGGCGTGGATGCTCGCCGGGGGGTCGTTCAGCGGCAAGAGCACCACCTGCGTGACGCTGATCCGCGCGGGGTGGAACTACCTCGCGGACGACCACCTTGTGCTGGGCCGCGACCAGGAAGGGGGGCTGCTGCTGGAGGGGTGGCCGCGGCGCTTCAACCTGGACCTGGGCTATCAGGACGGCGCTTCGCGCGGGGTGCGTAACCGCGTGGATTCGCAGGACTTCGGCCCGGGGCAGTGGGTGCGTTCGGCGCCGCTGGCCGGGGTGCTTTTCCCCCGCGTAGAGGCGGGGGAGCCGACCTCGCTGCGGCCCATCAGCGCGGCGGATGCGCTCTCCCGGCTGATGCGCCAGAGCCCCTGGCTGCTCGCCGACGCGGGCGCCGCGCCGGCCATTCTGCGCCTGCTCCAGGACGCGGGCGCGGCTCCGGCATACGACCTGCGGCTTGGGGCGGACTGCTACCGGAACTTCGACGTACTGCTGCAGGTACTTGCCGCCGCGGCGTCGCCTTCCGGCTGAGCCCCGGGTTCCACCCTTCCGGCCCGCCTCCGTACGGCGTGCCGGGTTGTTCGATCCACCTTTGGCCAACACATGACGATGAACGAATCTGCCATTCTCGACCAGAGCCCCGTCCAGACGACGGAAGCGCCCTCCGCCCGCAAGCCGTTTGTCCGCCCCACCGTGCAGGACGCGGGCGGGCTGCAGGACGTGACGCTCCTGGGTGGCAGCCTGTAAGCTGCGCCTGCACGGATCTCGATGACAAGGACGCCGCGGCTCAGGCCGCGGCGTTCTTCATTCCGGGATCACGCGGTTTTCGGGCTCAGGCGGGGGCAGGGAACCGGGAGCGTGTGCGGGCGGGCGTCGCGCGGGTGACGCGCCGGATACAGGCCTCCCGGGGCGGGGGGCTTGTGAAGGAGCGGTCCGGTGATGAAATTGGAAGAGAAGCTTCCGAATGGGTGCCGGAGCTCTCTGGATGTGCCTGGCAGGGAGGGAATGATGTACCGCACCGGAAGACTGCACACCGTGGGAGCCGCCGCGGGCCCGGGAGAATGGGCCGCGCTGGAGGAGCCGGGCCCTCACTTTCGCCCCAGCGGCGACAGTGAGGTGCTGTTGCCGTTCCGCCTGCACGCCGGCACCGTGGATGAACTGCTGGACCGGCTTCCCCCGCTGGTGGCGCCGCCCCGCTTTGACGCCCGCCACGTGCGCGCCGCCGAGCCCGGTGCCCTGCTTTCGCTGATGCTGCTCGCCGGCGTGCACGGCGTCGCGGTGCCCGCCGTGCCCATCCCGCCGCGCGCCCTCATTCCGCCCGTCGCCATCGGCGGCACGCTGGGCGCCGCGTCGCTGCTGGAGCAGGTGGCGGATGTGGCGGAGTGCCTGGAGCGGATGGGGTGGGCGGAGGCGGACTCTCAGGCGTTCACCGAGATCGTCCACGAACTGAGCCGCAACGCGCTCGAGCACTCCGGCGCGCAGGCCTGGGTGGCCGCGTGGCAGACTGGTCCCGATGAGCTGCGCCTCGCAGTGGCGGATTCCGGACCGGGGTTCGCCGGCCCGCTGGGGCTGCACGAGGAGGAGCACGCGTTGCGCGAGGCGCTGCGGGGCCGCAGCCGGTCCGGCGAGCCGGGCCGCGGAAAGGGGCTGCGGCGCGTGGCGCACGCGGTCGCGCGCTGGGGCGGCCGCCTGCGCGTGCGCAGCCGCACGGTGGAGTTCGCCGGCGCGCCGCCCTGGCGCGACGCGGTGCTGCGGACGCACCTGCCCTACCTTCCCGGCGTGCAGGTTGAAGCGGTGATCCCCGTCCGCGCCACGGGCCCCGGCCGCGGCTGACAGGCGCCGCCGGATCCGGGAACACGGCGCCCAGCCCGCTGACGTACACCAGCCCCGGCCCGCCGTCTCCCCGTGGAGACCGGCCGCGGGCCGTGCGGAGTTCCGCGAGGGGGAACGGAAAGAGGTCCGGCCGAGGCATCGTCGCCCCGGCCGGACCTCTTCGTCAGCGGAAGTTTGCGCCCCGTGCGCGCGAGGGCGGTCCTCGATCCCGCGAGGTGCCTTTACCCGATGGCCGGCGCGGCGAACAGGGGGGCAACCACCAGCGCCGCGGCGCCGCGCAGCCGGGTCTGCTGGTCTGATGCTTCGGGAAAGAGCGGCGTGGCGGCGGTGCCGGTGGTCAGCGTGCGCTCCGCCATCGCCTGCGCCACGGTGACGCCGATCAGGTCCCACGCCGCGGCGATCTCTCCGCCCACCACGATCCCCGCCGGGTTCACCGCCTTTACGATCGCCGCCAGGCCCAGCCCCATCAGCCGCGCGGTGGTCTGCAGCGCCCGCAGCGCCGCCGCGTCCCCCGCCCGCGCGCGGCCAATGACGTCCGGCACGCCGATCCCCGTCTCGCGGATGGTGGCGTACGCCTCGCGATCAGACAGTTCCCGCCCCAGGTAGCGCGCCACGATGGCGGCGTTGGCGGTGTACGCCTCCCAGCAGCCGCGCGAGCCGCACTGGCAGGCGGGCCCTTCCATGGTGAGCGGAATATGCCCGAACTCGCCCGCGGCGTTGCCGTGCCCCCGCACCACGCGCCCGTCCATCACCACGCCGGCGCCCACGCCGTCGGAAAAGGTGACGTAGGCAAAGCTTTCCAGCGCGTTCCCCGCCTGCCGCCCCAGCCACATCTGCGCATGCGCGCACGCCACGGCGTCGCGTTCGATATGCACGGGAACGCCCGTGGCCTCGTGCAGCGCGTCGCGCAGGTCCACGTCGCGCCAGCCCAGGGTGGGCGCGTTCACCAGCCGCCCCGTTTCGCGGTCCACCATCCCCGGAACCACCAGGCCGATCCCCTGGCACTCCCCGTCCGCCGCGTGCGTCTCCAGCAGGCGGCGGATGCGCGAGGCGAGCTGGGCCACCAGTTCCTCCGGCCGCGCGGGGGTGCGGAACGCCTCCATGGCCAGCGTGCGCCCCGCGAAGTCCGCCAGCATGGCCTGTGTCTGGCTCAGCCGCACGTCGATGCCCACCACCAGCCGGTCGTGGTCGCGCACGTGCAGCAGCGTGGGCTTGCGGCCGCGGCGCGACGTGCCGACGGCGGCCTCGTACAGCAGGCCGCAGTCGATCAGCTCGTTCACCAGCGGGCTCACCATGCCGCGCGCCACCTCCATGCGGCGCGCCAGGTCGGCCCGGGAGATCGGCTGGTACTCGCGAACGAGGTTCAGCACGATCTGCCGGTTGATGTCCTTGCCCGTGGTGCGGGTGGCGCGCTGGAAGTTGCGGGGGTCGATCTTGCGCACGGTCAACGCCGGTGAGGGTGGACCGCGGCTCCCCCGGTGGCGGGAAGGGATGCGGGCCTGGGAACGCGGCGCTCTCCGGCGGCGCATTTGTCCGCCCGGGTGCCAATCCCTTTGAAATTCGGTCGCGCGCACCGTGCCCGTCAAGTTCGTTGCGCAACCGGTGCGCCGCCCGGTGCCCCGTCGGCGTGGGGCGGATGACAGAAGCGGGCGATCGCCCGTGCGACCGCCCGCTCCGCTTGTCCGCCGTCCCTCGTTCCGCGTGTTCAGCCTCCGCGCCTGATCCGCGGCGGCCGGTCAGCGCGCGACGCTGTCCACGCGGGTGATGCGATACGGGTACCAGTGCCGCTCGCGGGCGGCGTGCACGTGGATCTCGGGCATCCCGTCCGGGCGCAGAATCATCTGCGCGGACTGCTCGTCCTCGTGCACCACCTCGGTGCGGACGAAGAGCCTGCCCAGGATCTGCTCGGCCTGGTGCCGCAACTCCTTGCTGTTGGCGAACATCACGTCCACCAGTTCCTCCGCGCGCCCCAGCTCCGGCGCGGGCGTCTGCACGGCTTCAATCACGGTCGTCATGCTCATCTCCCCGGACCTCGCGGGTAATTGGAAGAACTTCTTCCAAATTACTGATACCCGCGCGGATCGCAAGAGGTCCGTCCGCCGGACGCATGGCACCTTCAGCCATTCCAGGACGCAGAAAGGACCCCGGCGCGCTGCGCCGGGGCCCTGTTCACTCGACCCGCCCTGAATGCTTACCGGGGCGAGGTGCTGGTGTTGTACACGGCGCGGTACACGTTCACGCGGCCGTAGCCGAAGCCCGTGTCGTAGCCCGCCTTGCCCTTGTCGTCGGCCGTGCTCTCCAGGCGGCTGCGGAGCGCGGCGCCGCGCAGGCCCGTGGCCCACGCCACCACCGCCGTGGCGCTGGTCATGTTGGGCGCCGCCATCGATGTGCCCTGCATGTAGCCGTAGTAGCCGTTGGACATCGGCAGGTCGCCGTTCAGGTTGTAGACGGCGTTGCCGGTCGCGTTGGCGCTGTAGGTAAGGCCCGCCGTGTAGCTCGCGACGATGGACGAGAAGACGCAGCCTTCTTCGGTGGTGTTGCTGTAGCAGTTGCCGCCGGGGGCGGTGATGTCCAGCCCGCGACCGTAGTTGCTGTAGCTGGTGCGGCCGTCGCGCCAGTCGCTGGCGGCCACCGAGATGGCGTTGGCGTCCGAGGCAGGCGAGCTCACGCTGCTGCGGCCGTCGTTGCCGGCAGAGGCGATCACCAGCGTGCCGTTGTTGGTCATGGCCTGAATGGCGTTGCGTTCACCCGTGCTCTCGGTGCCGCCGCCCAGCGACACGTTCAGCGCCACCAGCGGCTTGCCGTTGGCGTCGCGGAACGAGGCCGCCGCGTTCATGGCGTTGATGATGGCCGAGGTGGGGCACCCCGCCGGCCCGCAGACGCGCTGCGCCAGGAACTTGACGTGGCTGGCGATGCCCGCCGCGCCCACCGCGCTGATGTTGGTGCCGGCCGAGGTGCCGGCGGTGTGCGTGCCGTGCCCCTCGTCGCTGGTGTCCATGGGGTCGTTGTCGTTGTCTACCCAGTCCTTGCCCAGGATCACGCGGCCGGCGAGCTCCGGGTTGTTGTAGTCCACGCCCGTGTCGATGTTGCCGATCACGATGTCGGGGCAGCTGCCCGCCTGGCAGGAAACCAGGAAGTCGGCGTCCATGTCGGCGTCGGCCAGCGAGGCGTAGGTGCTGGGCAGCGTCTGGCCCAGGCGGCCGCTGGTGTCCTTTTCGTTGAACTTCATGTTCTGGCCGCCGGGGTTGTACAGCGCCCACATGCGGGGGTTCACGGCCAGCGGCTGGCGCAGGTAGTTGGGCTCGGCCCATTCCACGCGCGGGTCGGCGGCCAGGCGGGCGGCCATTGCGCGCTCATTGCCGTGCGTGGTGCGCAGGATGTCGAACTTGCCCGCGAACCCGCGGGCCCCGCGGCCCAGCCCGTGCGCCCGCAGAACCTCGTCCATGCTCGCGTCGTCCTTCAGCTTCACCAGGACGTCCCCGGAAACCACCGCGTCTTCCGAAGCGGAGACGGCCATGCGGGCCGGCACCGGCGCGGCGGCCGGGTCGATGGGTCCATCGGAGCACGCGGCCAGGGCGGCCACCGACAGGGCACACAGACCCGTGAGACGGAAATTCGACATCGATGCTGCTCCTGAGCTGCTGAGAACGAAAGAACGGACGTCTTGCACGGGCGGCGGTGATGCCGCACTCGGCGGGGCACGTTCGTTTGGGTGAACGCCCTGTGGAAAGGCAACGTGCGGGCCGTGTTCCTGCTTCATTTGTGTCCGTGCAAGTTGTTGCAGGAAGCCTAGATGCGTATTGCGGCGGAATGGGAGTCGGCGTGTTTCTGGGCGGCGGTGTACCAGATTGGTGCAGTGCACTGCGCATCCGCTCCTTTGACCCCATCGCGTATTCGCGGCTAAGCCGTTGTGCTTTCGATGGATACGGGGTGGCGGCGCACCGCGCCCTTTGCGACATCGCGGTCCGGCTACTGCACCCTCTTTCTTCGGGAAGGTCGGTGCTGCGAGGTGGGGACACTCCTTAGCAGCAGCTATCTTTGCTCACCACCATTGCCGGCGCCGGCCACACCCGCGGTTCTCGCAAGAATCCCCCGCCGCCGGACGTTCCACCGTGATGGAGCACGATCGGCCGGCCCCGCGCGCGGGTGGGACATCGAACAGCTTGGAGAGGGTGAAGACATGCATCTGACGCCCATCGAACGTCCCTCGAGCCCGCTGCTGCGGCTCTTGTACCGGCTTTCCGCGCGGCGCTTCGGCACGGTGATCGGGCCGCTGAGGGTGATTTACGCGCGCCGTCCGCGGCTGCTGGTGATCGCGGGGCAGATCGCGCGGACCATGGAGCACGGGCTTTCGCTGGATCCAGCACTCCGCTTTCTGGTGCAGACGCAGACCGCGCGGCAGAACGGCTGCACCTTCTGCGCGGACCTGGCGCTGGCAGAGGCCGTGCGCAGCCGCGTGGGGCACGAGCGCTTCCGCGCGCTGGATGAGTATCGCACCAGCCCGCTGTTCACCGAGCGCGAGCGCGCGGCCCTGGCCTTTGCCGAGGAGGCCACGCGCAACCGCCGGCTCAGCGACGAAACCGCCGCGGCCGTGCGCGCCGCGTTCAGCGAAGAAGAAATCGTGGACCTCGCCTGGCTGAACGCGGCGGAAAACTACTTCAACCTGCAGGCGGCGGTGCTCGGCATCGAGTCGGACGGGCTCGCCGCCATGGCGCTGGCCAAGGGCGACGCGCGCCGCTCCTGAGCCTGGTTGGTTGAACGGCGGGCAGGGCAGACGTACTTTGTGGATGACAGGAACGTTTCCCGTCACAGGCGCGACAGTGCCGATGCGGGCGACGGGACCCGCCTCTCCGTCCCGGGCGATTCCGATGACGTCTCGTGACTCCACGTTTGCCGCCACAGGCGAGACCCCGCGTGGATGCATGCGCGGTCCCGCCGTCGTGCGCGGGAGCGTGAGCCGATGACGGCCAGCGCCACGCCCCGCGCGCCCCGGGTGGAGCGCAGGCTGGCATGGGCGTACGTGTCGGCAGCCGATGCGGCTGAAGGCGCGCCGCGCACGCCGGCATCCGCCCTGGCGCGCCGCCGCTTCGAGGTGTGCGGCAAGCAACTGGTCGCGGCAAGCGGCGGGGCGGAGTATCTGCTCGTTCCCATTACCGCGTACGCGCCGCTGCCCCGCGGAACCCGCCCGGCCGCGTTCTGCCCCGTCTGCCTGGAGCGGGTGACGCTGCGGCTGGGCACCCGCAACCGGCACCATTACGGCCATCGCCCGGACGCGGATTGCGCCGCCGCCGGGGGAGAAGGCGCGCTGCACCTGGCCGCCAAGATCCACCTTTCCGTACAGCTGGCCAACGGCGGCCGCGGCATTGACATCCGCCCCGTCTGCGCGGGTGTGCCGGACGAGAAGCGGTCGGAATTCTGCCGCGCCGCGCCCGCGGAGCCGTGGCCGGTAGAGTGGGACGAGGTGCGCGTGGAAAGCGCGCTCCCCTCCCTTCGCGCGGACCTGATGCTGCTGCGCGAAGGGCGCGAGGTAGGCGCCATTGAAATCCACGTGCATCACCGCGTGGACAGCGCCAAGTCGCACAAGTACCGCGGCCTGGGCGTGCCGTGGATCGAGGTACCCGCGAATGGCGTAATCAGTGAGTCCGGCCTGGGCTGGCGCGCGGGCGAGGTGCTGGCCGTGCTGCAGGACAGCCGGCGCGATCCGCACGCGTGGCGCTGCCCGCGCCACGAGGCCATGTACGACGGCATGCTGGAGCACGCGCGCACCGGAACGCACCGCCTGGCGGGCCGCGTGGTGCACGTGTACAGCAGCGAGGGCGGGCGCAGCACGGGCGAAATGCGCACCCGCGGCACCACCGTGCACATGATGGAGCGGCGTGAGGACGGGCGGATGGTGGAGGCGTGGCTGGAGCGCGACGACAACGACAGCCGCCTGGGCCGCCCCGTCCGCACGACGGACCGCGAGCAGGCCCGCCGCGAACTGCACCGCCAGTTCCTGGGATGGGTGAAGTGGATGCGCGAGCACCAGCGTTTTCGCGTGGATTCGCCGATGCGCTGGGCGGACCCCGCGGCGCTGGCCGGCTGGGCGAAGTCCGACGCGTACCCCGAGCGGCTGCGCTGGGATACGCACCAGGGCGACTTCATCGCGCCGCCCAACCTGCCCGCCACGGCGTGGCCGCGGCTCCCCGCGCCAGACGGCGGCGCGGACCCGGTCACCGGTTTTGCCGAATGCGCGTGGACGCAGACGGCCGCGGGCAAGGCGCCGCTGCTGCACGCCATCCACGGCGGGGTGTGGGCCACCCTTCGCGTCCAGCCGCGCGGCACTCAAGCCGGCGACGGCTCGGTAGGCCACGCCGCCGTCTTTCTGCACGACGGGCAGCGGTGGCGCACGGCCGAGGGCGCCCCGTACGTCGTTCACCGGGCGGAACCGGCGGGGGACGCGGAGGGATGGACGGCGTGGCTGCAGCGCTTCGCCGCCGCGCTCGCCTCGTTTTCCGCCAGCGCCGTGCTGGACGGCAGCGCGGCCGTGGACGCCATCCCCGCGGCACCGCGCTCCTGATCGCAAGATTCACAGTACCGTCGATGGCGGGATGTGAACCGGCCCCGGACTCCGCGACGCGGGGTCCGGGGCCGTTCTGCTTCGCCGCGAGTCCGGCGCGGTCAGACGGTCAGCAGCAGTCGGCGTGGCAGGTGGAACCGCCGTTTCCGCAGCAGTCCTCGTCGTCGCAGCAGCCGCCGAGCGGGGTGGTGCTCGTGGTCGCGGCGTCGATGGTCAGCATGGCTCGTTCTCCGTGTGCGTGTTCGTCGTGGGACGCCCTCGTCGGGTCCCTGTCTACAGACGGGCGTTGCGCGGAAAGGACGCAGCCGCACACGGATCGCGGCACGAACTCCAGGATGAGGCCCGCCGCGTCCATCCGCACCTCGCAGCAGTCGGTAATCATCTGCTTCAGGCGCGCGCGCCCGCGCTGCACCCGCGACTTGGCGCCGGACACCGAGATGCCGAGGTGTGCCGCGAGCCGGGTCTGCGGAAGGCCCTCCAGTTCGGTGAGCCGCACGGCTTCGCGGTACGGTTCGGGAAGCTGCTCCACGAACGGGCGAATGCACGCCGCCAGTTCCGCGGAGGTGCGCGGCTCATCCTCTTCCGCCACCAGCGACTCGGGAAGCGGCACACGCGCTCCGCCCCGTGCGCGGTACGAATCCACGACGGCGTTGCGCGCGATGCGGTACAGCCAGGGCTGCAGCCGGTCGCCGTCCTGCAGGCGCGGCAGCCCGGCGTGCACCTTTACGAAAACCTCCTGCAGCACGTCATCCGCCACGTCCGGGTCGCTTACCCGCCGCCGGATGAACGCACGCAGCGGCTCCGCAAACCCGCTCCACACCGCCTCGGTGGTCACCATCATCCGCTTCTGCTTCGCAGTACGTTCCGAGCGACAGTCCCCGCCATCACCCGTATAGTCGCGCGCCAGGGCGAAAAGACGCACGGCCGCCAGCAGGGGCTCAGCGCCGCCGCGCGGCCGCGGCAGGGCGGGTCGACATGTCATCCGGAAGAAAGACGAGCGTGAACCGGGCAGCCACGAGCCCCAGCGCCCTGCACTCCACCTGAACGGACCACCGGTTATTCTGCCGGTCTAAAAGCTCCGCGGAAAACCGCGGCCCCAGGAACGGGTCCCGCAGCAGGAATCCCCGCAGCCCCGTTGCGTTGCTGGTGATGCTCCGCTGGCGAAAGACCACCCGGTCGCCACTCGGAGCGACGTCGAACACCACCTGCGTTCCGCCCTGCTCGTGGATGAACTGCGCGTCCTCAATGACGTGCACGCCGCGGTACTGGGGCGCCGATAGCAGACCGGCCAGTTCAAACGTTTCTGATTCGCCAGCCACGGATCTGCCGTGGTACAAGTACACTGCGGCGTCGTTCTTTTCGGGCAGGCGCAGGCCCAGGATCCTCATCAACCGGGGAGCGCGGTGCTCAACGGTCAGCACGACGCGGCGGGACCGTTGCGGCAGGGCCAGAAAGGTGCGCAGTTCCGCCGGTAGCCGGGAGCCGAACGCGGCGGCGAAGCGCGCGTAGGGCGAAGGCGCGGCCGGCGGCGCCACGGCGGGGTCCAGCGTTTCGATCACCCGGTCCAGCGCGGGGCTGTCCGCGGAGTCCGCGGGGATCTCGCCGAACTCGCCGAGCATGTGCACCCGGGGCGGCTCGAACCCTTCGGGTGCGCCCTCGGCCAGGTAGTGGATGTCGTTCTGGATCCTCTCGTACGCTTCCGGGGACGCAAGCACGTGGCCCACCTCCGCCAGCAGCCGGGTCTGCACCCAGCGCGGCGCGTGCGCCAGCATTCCCCATCGTTCCACGCCGGCCAACACGGCGGCACCACCGGTTGTGGGCAGCGCCGCCCACCGCCCGGCCTCCTCCTCCGTATCCACCGCCAGCAGCACGCACCGCTCGCGTGGGAAGCGCGGCGCGGCGTTCCATGCGGCCAGAGTCCGGGACGCGTCCCGGTCTTTCTCCTGCGGCCGGTTCGCGTAGGGCCACTCCGGCATGGCCTGAAGGCCGCCGATCAGGTCGCGCAGCTGCGATCCGAGGCCCAGCGCGCCCGCGGCGGGGATGCAAACCCAGGTGGGCACGTGCAGCGGGTCCTCGGGCACCGTGTCGGCAAGGGCGCGGACGAGCAGGTCGGTCCATGCTTGCGCCGTCAGTTCCGCCAGCCTGAGCGGCGGCGTCAGTCCGGGCCACGCGGCTTCGCAGACCAGGTAATCCATCGAGAGCGGCAACTCGCCCGGTACCTCGGCCGGCTGTTGCATGAGCCGGTGCCACGCCGCCCACAGGCGCGCGCGAGCCGCGGCCGGCTCCAGCCCGGCGGGGCCGTGCGCCAGGGCCGACCGGGCGCCGCGCACCCACCCTTCCCAGGCGGCGAGGTCCGGGCCCAGCAGGGGAACCGGGGTGAACGGTGCCCCGGCCCGGGGTCCGCCGATGCGGTTCCGCACCTCCGCCATCAGCGCCTGCAGCGTCTCGAGCGTACTGGCGGGGCTACTCACCGCTCTTTCGGCCAGCAGCCTGAGTGCGCCGTTCAGGCCATTGACGCCTCCGCTTCCCGGAATGGCGCCCTCCAGCACCCAGGCGCACGACAGCGCCAAGGCAATGGCCTCGCCGTTCTGTTCCAGCAGCGCGGTGTAGGCGCGCACCACTTCCAGGTGGTCCTGCGGGAGCGGCCGGCGGAACCGCGCGGCGTTGTGCAGCGCCGAAAGGGCACGTGTGACCGCGACCCATTCAGGCGAGGCCGGAAGGATCTTGTGTGTCGCCAGCAGTTCCAGGTTCACCTCGCCGCCCGTGACCGCGTTCAGCGCCCCGTTGACGCTCGTGATGAACGCCTCCTGAAGCTGCCAGGGCTGCTCTTCGGTGTGCGGCGGGGCCTCGACATCGGGAAGGAGGGGCACCCCGCTGGCGTCGAAGCACCACTGGAACGAACTCCCCGATCCTCGCATGATGGGGGAGTGGGGCTTGAACGACCGCACGATCGGCTCGTATGCCGCCGCCCACTCGTCGCGCGTCAGGCGGGTGGTGAAGGTGTCCTCCGCCGCGAGCCGGCGGCAGAACCTCGCCAGCTCCTCGGCTATGGCCGAACCGCTGGTGCGCGCCGCGCCGGCCCCGGGCTCCGCCAGGCCGGTGATCACTACCGACGTTTCCCCGGATCTCCACCCTCGGACCACCGCCCATATCGCCGCGCGGATTTCGCGCTGGCGGGCCGGACTGAAGTTCCCACCCTTGGGCTTCAGCACCATCTCCATCGCCAGCCGGATCTTGAGCTCGAGCTGGTATGCCAGCGCGCTCCGGCCCCGCGTGCCCACGGGGCGGCCAAGGTGGTCGTACCCCCAGCTGTACACCCGCGGTGCTCCCTGGTCCAGCAGCGGCCCCGTCCCGAGCGTGAGCGGAAGCGACTCGCGCACGCCGATGTCCAGCTTCTGTCCTGTTTCGCTTTCCCAGTTGGCCAGTTCGTCAAGGAACGAGTATGGGTTCGAGAGCAGCTCGGCGAGGTCCCGCACGAGCTCGAACAGAAAGCGGACGTCGGGCTCGCCAAGGGCAACGTCGCGATACAGCACGTCGGGGTCGCTGGCCGCGGACACCATGCGTCCGCTCATGTACTCCGCGAAGGCATCGCGCCCCGAGGTGTCCGTGAGGTCCAGAACGTACTTTCCCGCCTTGCGCTCGCGGACGGGGTAGAACAGCGCGTCGTACGCCAGCCGCGTCAGCTCCGGTTCCCGCTCCAGCAGATTGCGCTGGCGGTGCAGCACCATGTGAATGCCCAGTTGGATCATGATGTCGCACCGGCCGCGGGTTTCGCTGCGCACCGCCCCGGCGGGAATGCTCACGGCCCCGCCCGGCCCGCGGATCTCGCGCAGTTCCCGCTGAAGGTCGATGGCGTGCATCTCGGCGCGCTGGAGGATCACGTACGGGAGCGCGGCGCAGTCCGAGGTCGCGATGCGGTCTTCCGTTTCGTCCAGCATCTCCGGCTTCCGCAGCCAGCCCGCCACGTACTCGTGCAGGCTCTCGGGCCTAAAAACAACGAACAGGCGGTCGGTGAAGTAGGTGTGCTCGATAGGGTACACCTCCTCTACCGACTGGCGGGTGATGTACTCGAAGTAGCTACGGTCGGTAAGGAAGCAGAAGAAGGCCTGTTCCGACACGAACTTCTTGAGGTGCCGGACGATGTCGGCCATGCGCGAGGGCAGGCACTTGACCTTGTCCAGTTCGTCCACCACGAACACCGGATCCAGCCCGGCCAGCTCCAGCCGGCGGATCAGGGCGGGGAGCACGCGGTCCAGGGTGGCCACCGAGCGGTCCGGCACAAAGGTGTACTCGCGGGTATACGAGCGTTCCCGCGTACGGCCGGAGGACAGCTTGAGTACGAGCGACGCCCCCGCCGCGGCGGCGAACCCCGCCAGCAGGCCGCCCACCGGGCTGGTGGCCGCCTTGGTGAGCAGCCCCGCGCCGGTCACGAGGCCGGTGAGCAGGGACAGCCCCGGCGCGAGCAGGTTGTGCCCCGTGGTATCAGCGCCGGCGGAGAGCTCCTGCTTCTGCGAGCCCCCGAGCCTCTGATTCTCCGAGATGGTGGGGAAGATGCCGGAAATCCGGCGATATACTTCGCAGGCGGTGCTGAGGGCCACCAGCTCGCGCAGCCCCTGGTCGTTGGGGCGCGGGGCTCCCTCTCGCGAGGGGAAGAGCACCCCGCTCTGCAGAAAGCCGCCCGCGGCCCAGTAGTCGCGCAGCCGGTCGGCCCCTGGATACTCGTCCAACTCCAGCGTGAGCTGCGCGGCACGCTCCAGAAGCCCCTGGTGGCGGCGCGCGGCGCGCTTGGCCGCGGCCGGGTCTGCGGCGCGCGCCGTCCCAGCCTCCCCGGCAGCCAAGAGGGGCCCGGCCGCGGGGGCGGATTCCTCCTCGTTGTCCGATGGTGCGCCGGCGCGCAACACCAAGCGGCCCAGGCGCCTGCGCCACCGCCCGGAGGGCGCATCCTGCGCCTCGATGCGCTCCTGCACTCGTTCGCGGTACTGATTGGCGACCTCGTCCACGAGCGCCCGGTACAGCGCCAGCACGATCTGCTCGAGCGCGGCCTTGACCATGGGATCATCCGGGCGCGCGCCGGCGGTGTTCGGCTGCTTTCCGGCCGGCGCGGGCTGGGCCGTGGCGCCGCCCAGCAGGGTGGGTCCGTGGATGTTGACGCGCAGAAAGCGGCGGGTCTCGTGGCCGGCCAGTTCGTTCAGCGTGCGCTCGATCAGGTACGTCTTGCCCGCGCCGCGATGGCCGGACACCAGCAGCGAACGCCCGCGGCGCGTCTCGAACTTGTCGTCGCGAAAGCGAAGCAGTTCTTCCCGGAGCAGGTCGCCCACGGGTGAATCGATGGACCTCTTGGGATCGGCGAGGGAAATCTGGCTGGACATGGCTCCGGGGACGGGCAGGGGATCAGGAGGCGGGGCGTGCGGTGTCGCGGGAGGGCCGCGATGTGCTGTCGGGGACGGATGCGGGAGCGGCGGGGCCAGGGCGCGCGGTGTCGCGCGCGGGGGGAGCGGCCATGCGGGCGGTGGCCGCCGGCGCCGCGGCGGGTGTCCTGGCCACCGGCGGAGCGGCGGCGGCCACAACGGGGGCGGGCCGCACCGAATCCGGGGCGGCGGCGTCGCTCTTTTCCGCGGATGGCGGGGAGGGCAGCCACCGCGAGGCGAAGGCCGTGAACATCCCCCCGAACGCCAGCGCGGCGATCAGGTAGCCGAGCGAGGCGGACATCCGCCATCCGCCCAGCCCTCCGCCCAGCCCGCCCCAGTGGCTCTCAATGCGTGGCGGCTCATCCCGCGCGCTCTGGCGAAAGCCCCACAGAAGCGCGCTGACAATAAGGAGCAGGGCCCCGGCCACCGCCGGGGCGAACCATCGCTCCACGCCGGAGGAGTCCGCGACGGCGCGGCTGCCGGCCTGCAGGAGCAGCAGAGAAGGTGTCACGGGAGGGTGTCGGGATCAGGATGGCAGGGAGGGTACGGCTGTGCGGCAGGGCGGAGCAGGCCCGGCACGCCGCGGGGTGCGGGTAGCCGGCGTGGGAGTGGAGGCCCGCTCCCATGCGCATGGTAGGCCGTTGCCCGCGGGCACGCAAGCATTGTCACATAGCGTGTCTGGTTCCACGCGCCGCACGGGAGGGCGATCCGGCGCTCCGGCTGCTCCGGCCATCTCCGTGCATTGTGAGATGGACGAGGGAGCCGGATTTCCGCCTACGGGGCAGTCGGAGCGCGCCGCTGCTGCCGGTCATGGTTGTGCAGCGTGATGTAATCCGTCAAAATGTGTCCTGTGTTCGCTGCCGGTCCTGCTCCTGGGTCCGATGCGGGCACACAAGGATGAGAGGGCTGCGCGGGCAGCCCTCCTCCATGGATCAGCGCCCGCTCCACGTCGGGAGCGGACGATCTCTGGCGACAGGCAAGGGAGACCGCATGCGGAAGATGGTTCTGGATACGGAAGCGCTTCAGGTGGACTCGTTCGAAACCACCGCCGCGCCGCGCGAGGTGCGCGGCACCGTGCGCGCCGCCGATGGCGATTCGTACGTGCATTGGTGCGTCGCCGAACCGGGTTGGACGGACGGCTGCACGACGACTGCCTGTGGCGGCCCGACCGTGGAAACGTGCGAAGGGAACATGTGCCCCACCGCGACCGTGCAGGTCACCGTCTAGGCGACGAACGGTCAACTGGAAGGCTCGAGGAAGCCCCTCCGCCGGCCGGCGGAGGGGCTTCTTTTTCGGACAGCGGGGCATGGGCCCGCGCTACAGCGTCTCGCCGACGCCGCCCAGGCGGGCGTACGCGGCGTCGTAGCGGTCGGCGATGGAGTTGAGCTCGCCGGAGACTTCGCCCCAGCGCCCCTCCAGCTCGCTCCGCATCTGCCGCACCTCCTCTGCATCCTCGCCGCGGCGGGCGCGGCGCAGCGCGGGCCACACGTTGCGGCTGCTGGCGATCAGCTGCCGCGCCACGCGGGGCAGGGGACCCCTGGTGTTGGAGAGCACCTCGTCCATGGCCTGGTGCGCCAGGCGGGCGCTCGCCGCGCTCTCCAGGTGCCCGGCCACGAGCATGTGGTCCATCAGGAACGCGCGGTACCAGTAGTGGCTCAGGCGGTCCGTCGCCGTCTTGACCGTGAGGAAGTACAGAATCTTGCGCGACAGCCGCTTCAGCAGCCCCACCGTGAGGCGCAGGGGGATCGTGGCGCAGCCGCCGCGCCCCTCCGCATCCTTTTCCGCCAGCGCCGCGCGCACGTCCTGCGGCAGCGTGCGCCCGCGGGAGCGCGCCACCGCGCCGGGAATGCGGCGGCGGAAGAACGCCTCGAACGCGTCGTCCACGAACGGGATGGGGATCAGCACCGAAAGGCCGGCCAGCGTGGCGTCGGCGTACCGGGACCAGTCAAAGGCGGTCGTCTGCTGCTGGGGCATCGCAGTTTGCGGGCTGTGGTTGAATCCGGATCCGCAGGGGCGGAGCGCCGGCCTCCGTGGCCGTCCATCCCCGCCGATTGCACGACGTACGCCGGACGCCGCGCGGCGGCTTCCATCCGCATCCGTCCATCCGCATCCGTCACCCACCTCCGCGCATCCCGCATCCCGTACTCGCATCCGCCCCGCACCCCCGGCGATGGCGGACGCTGGTCCGTCGTCGTGATCCTCACGAGATCGAATCCGATCCTACGGCCAAGCAGAGAAGGGGAGCCCTGCGCGGGCTCCCCCTCTCGTCATCCATCCTCAACTGCGAACCGATCGCGCGCGGAGGTCAGGGACGGGTGCGCTCGGCGATCTTCTTCTGCTGCCGGGCCGCGGTCACCCTGGCCATCACCGAATCCACGTACTGCCGCGCCTGGCCGCGCGTCTGGATGGCGTCGTAGCGCGCGTGTGCGGCCGCCACCTCCGCCGGCGTGCCGCCGGACATCTCGATCTCCGCCTTGCGCAGCACCTGCAGCGCACCCACCAGGTTGCCGGAGCGCGGCACCGGCAGGCCGTCGCGCGCCGCCTGTTCCTCCGCCGTCATGGGCGGCGTGGCGGCCTTGATGAGCGGCGCCGGGCTGTTGAGCGCGGTGGGGCAGTCCGTGCGCGGCGTGTCCAGCGTCAGCAGCCCCATTACGCTGTTGGCAGCCGCGTCGCGCTGCGTGAGCGCCGGCAGCCCGAAAATCTCCTCCACCGTCTTGAGCGCCGAGGCGTGGTCGTACACCGTGTGATCCACCGTGCCGGCCGCGATCAGCGGCGACACCACCACGGCGGGCACGCGCAGCCCGTACTGCTCAAAGTTGAACCCGTACTGCGTGTAGCCGTACGGGGGATTGTCGCCCGGCGCGGTCGCGGCCCCGGGCGCCACCGAATCGTACAACCCGCCGTGCTCGTCGTAGGTGATGATGAGCAGGCTGGTGTTCCAGTACGGCGAGTTGCGGATGGCGGAGTACACGGCCGCCAGCAGGTGCTCGCCGCCGTACACGTCGTCCATGGGGTGCTGCGACGATCCGCCCGCGTACGTCCCGCTCACGATGTCGCCGTAGTGCGGCTCAATGAAGGTATACGGGTACGGATACGGCCCCTGCAGGTCCGACGCAAAGTGCTGCAGCGAGTTGATGTCCAGCAGCGTCACGCCGCTGAGCGACGACACCTGCGGCACCGCGCCCGCCGCCGAGCCGTTCTGCGGGTCGTCGCTGTACAGGCTCAGGTACCCGGGGCCGGAATCGTTGTACAGGCGGTACGGAATGCCGGCGTTGCCCAGCGCCTGGTAGATGGAGCCGTTGACGTACTGGAAGCCTTCGCCGGGGAGCTCCCATTCGCCCATCTGCGCGCTGGACGGGCTGTGGTCCAGCCCCGACGACGAGGCGCCGTGGATGAAGAACCGGTTGGGCCACGTGGGGCCCGGGATGGACGAGTACCACTGATCGCACAGGGCGAACTGCGTGGCCAGCTGGTACATCACCGGCAGCTGCGTGGGGGTGGCGAAGCAGGCCATCACGTCGCCGATGTCCTGCGACGGCGGGACCGGCCCCTCGCTGGTGGTGGTGGCGTAGTTGGAAACGAAGCCGGAGTTGTTGATGGCGGGATACGGTCCGCCGGACGGGTACACCGCGCCCGCCCCGGAAAGCTGCTCCACCGTGTCCAGGAACTCGTGCCCGGGGTCCGTCGGCATGCTGAGCGGCGCGCCGGACTGCACGTAGTATGTGTTGCCGTTGTACGTGTTGGAGTTGCTGGTGGTGGCCGCCGTGATGCCCGGAATGCCGGACATGGCGAAGATGTTGTCGAACGAGTGGTTCTCCAGCATCACCACGAACACGTGGGTGATGGGCGAGTACGGCGCCAGCTTCGTCATGGGGTTGGGGCAGCCGCCGGAATCCAGCGCAATGTTCAGCTCCGTGGTGCTGACGGAAAAGGTGAGCGTCTGGTCCGCGTCCTCGTGCTGGAGCTGGCACTCCTTCCAGTACGGATCGGTGGAGCTTCCGCTGCTGGCGTAGTAGCCGGGGGCCGGGCCGTCCTGCACGTGCATGAGGACGGACCAGTAGTCCAGAATCGTCCCGGTGCCGAAGCCGGTTTCAAAGAGGACCGTCAGCGACCCCACGGTTTCGCCCGGCGCCGCCGTCCAGCTGGCGCTCTGCGTGCCGTTGCTGGAGTTGCTGTGCCACAGCTGGATCTGGGCGTTCCCGCCGCTGTTGTTGGTGATCTGTACCGTCGCCGATCTTTGCGTCGCCATGATGCTTTCCCCTGGGGTGTGCGCCGTCGCTCCGTACGCCCGGCATGTGCTACGCTGCCGCGTGGCACGGGCATGATATCCGCGGATCGAAAAAGATCAAGATTTTTCTTAAAAGGAGGCTCCATGGGGCCTTTGTCTGCCCCACGGCAGCGTCGATGGCCGCATTCTCCGTCGGGATTGGCGACGCCGTGCATTCGCGGCGCCGAGTGCCCATATTTCTTTCACCGCGGAGGGCCGGCGGAGCTGCGCCCCGGGAGATCGTCCGCGGTCGGCTCCGGCATCATGAACCACCAGGAACGATGATCAGGAACGCGGAAAGGCTGGTGCGGGGGGACGTGCGGGAGATGGATCACCGCGTGTGGGAGGTGGAAGCGGCGGAGATCCAGCACGGGATGGTGCAGGTGCTCTGGCGATGCGGCGAAGACCGGCGCTGGGACGAGTACGCGCCGGGCACGCCGGTCATCGTGGCGGACCCCGAGCCCGCGGCCCAGGCGCGGAGGCGGATGATCAGCACCGCCGCCGCGCTCGCGCCGGGCGACCAGCGCGTGGGCCCGGACTCGCCGCCGTTCCGCGTCGTCGGCACCGAGCCGTTCGAGGGGCGGGTGGTGGTGGAGTGGTCCAACGGCGTGGCTACCCGCGTGCGCGAGTACGACCCGTTCGACGGCATCCTCGTGGAGCGCCCCACGGCACCCGGCTCCTGACCGGAGGGCCGGGCGCGCGGCATCGCGGCCTGCAGGTGGCCGCGCAACGGCAAAGGCCCTGCATCGCGAGCGGATGCAGGGCCTTTGGTCTACCCCCGCCGGCGGCTGGCCGCGCTACTTGAAGAAGTTCAGGAACACGGTGATGACGAGCGCGTTGGTGAAGTCGATGAAGAACGCGCCCACCATGGGCACTACCAGAAAGGCGCGCGGCGCGGGGCCGTACTTCTCCACCAGCGCACGCATGTTCGCCATTGCGTTGGCCGTGGTGCCCAGCATGAACCCCACGAACCCGCCGCTCATGACCGCGGACTCGTAGTCGCGCCCCATGAGCGGAAACACGGGCCACATGCAGATCACCGCGATCAGCGCGACCTGCGCGGCCAGAATGACCAGCATGGGCCCCGCCAGGTTGGCCAGCTCCCACAGCTTGAGCGTCATGAGCGCCATCACGATGAACAGCGCCAGCGCCGCGTTCCCCAGGTCGTCGATGACCCGCTGCGACACTCGGAACCAGCCGGTCAGGTCATCCAGGTTGCGGATGACGGCGGCGACCAGCATGGCGCCGATGTAGGCCGGGAGCTTGAAGCTGGGCGAATCGATCCACGCGCTCACCCATCCGCCCACCCACATGGCGACCAGGATGAGCACCACGCTCTGCAGCAGGACGAACGATTCCTCGTCTTCGCCGGCCGGGGCCGCGGGCGGCGTGTCGCCCAGCTGGCCTTCCACGATCTGCGCGGCCACGGGCGTGTTCATCTCCGTCCGCCCGCCCCGGGCCTTTCGCAGCGCGTTCCGCTCGATGAGCCGCGTGGCGATGGGCGCGCCCACCACGCCGCCCATCACGATGCCCACCATGGCCGAGGTGACCGCCACCGTAGTGGCGCCGGGTACGCCCTGCGCCTCGAACAGCGGCGCAAACGCCAGCCCCGTCGCCGGCCCGCCGGTGAGCGTCACCGAGCCGGTGAGCACGCCGAACAGCGGGTGCAGCCCCATCGCGGCCGCCAGCCCGGCGCCCAGCAGGTTCTGCACGACGGCGAACGCCGTCGCCAGGCCAAAGAACAGCAGCACCTGCGGGCCGCCCACCTTGAGCAGGCGAAAGCTGGCCGCGAAGCCGATCGTGGTGAAGAACGCCACCATCATGGGCGACTGCAGCGTGGTGTCGAATTCCAGCGGCGTCTGCCCGCGCGAGCGCAGCGTGGCGATGATCACGGCCACGATCAGCCCGCCGATGACGGGCGCGGGGATGTTGTACCGCGCCAGCGGCCGGATCAGCTTGCGCACGCCGTAGCCCAGGAACAGCACCACGCCCGCAAAGGCGACCGTCTGAATCAGGTCCAGCTTCATCTCGTCCATCCACAGGCAGGCGTCGCATGCCCTCTCGTTGTGAGGCGCCTGTGAAAGGACCGCCGCGCCCGTTCTTCGTCAAGTGCAAGCCCCGGCGGCGGGGCTCGTACGGGCTTCATCGTTCGTCTGGATCGCTCGCGATTTCCGACCGCCGCGCCCGGGCCCCGAAACCGCGGGCGAGTTCTTCCGTACGCACTCTCGGCGGCATCTGGCGGGCTGCGCCGCCGGAGGGGATCGCTCGTTCTCCTGCCCCGCAGGGCTCGTAGTCTCCGCCCCCGCGACCGCTTCTCCGACGAAAGCGCGCGTCGCGCGGCGGTGGATCACATCCACCCCACGGTGGCCAAGTCGCTTCCTGCGGCGGCCAACTCGCGGTGCGATCCATCTCCGGATACGCTCCTCCATCCCAGGCGCTCGCCGGAATTCCTCGGTCGCCCACGGTCCACGGGACGTTCGCGAGTGTCCCGCCCACGCCGTCAGCCGCCAGCGCCCGATTGGCGGCCCCCCCACTGAACGAGAAGGATGATGTACATGATCAGACGACCGGCATCCATCGGAACCGCCGCTTCCCTCGCGGGCACGCCGGCCCGTGCGCAGGACAGCACCGGGAAGACTCACCGCATCCCCGTCGCTTCCACACAGAACCGCTTCGTTCGCGCAAACCCGCTCGTTCGCTCGCTGAGATGGCCGGTCCCGGTCGCGATGCTGCTGTGGGCCGGCTGCGCGCCGCTGGGGCAGAGCGCGCCGGCGCCGTCCGCAGGCGCGGCCGAGGTGGGGCAGGAGTGGCAGCCGGTCGCCGACCCGGCCGCGCTGGGCTACTCGCGCGCGGGGCTGGACAGCGCGCTGGCGATGGCGCAGGGGATGAAGACGTCGGCGCTTCTCGTTGCGGTGGGCGGCCGCACGCTCCTGGAGTACGGCGACGTCCGCGACACCAGCTACATCGCATCCGCGCGAAAGAGCGTCCTGTCGATGCTCTATGGAAAATACGTGGAGAACGGCACGATCCGGCTGGACGAGACGCTGGCCCAGATCGGCATCGACGACCGCGGCGGGCTGCTTCCGCTGGAGCGCACGGCCACGGTGGAGGATCTGCTCGGGGCGCGCTCCGGCGTGTACCACCCGGCATCCAACCCCGGCGACGCGCTGGAGATGGCGCCGGCCCGCGGCACGCAGAAGCCCGGGACGTACAACCTGTACAGCAACTGGGACTTCAACGCGCTGGGCACCATCTTCGAGGTCAGGACGGGCCGCGGCATCTACGACGCCTTTGAGAGCGACATCGCCCGGCCCATCGGGCTGCAGGACTTCCATCGCGAGGTGCACTCACGGCAGGGTGACAGTACCAAGTCCATCCATCCCGCCTACCACTTCGTCCTGTCCACCCGCGACATGGCGCGCCTGGGGCAGCTGATGCTGCAGAATGGACGATGGGGCGGACGGCAGGTGATTCCGGAGTCGTGGGTGCGCCGCAGCACGCGCATGGTGACCCCGCCCGCCGAGATGAATCCGCCAGGGCTGCGCGCGCAATCGCTGCGGGACGGGGTCGGCTACGGCTTTCTGTGGTGGACGCGGGTGCGCCCCGACACCACGGACGCGTTCCACGGCAGCTACGCGGCCCAGGGTGCGTTCGGCCAGTACATCTGGGTCATCCCCAGGCTGGACATGGTGATCGCGCACAAGGTGGTGGTGCGCGGCTCCCCGACGGCGGAGCAGAATGTGTCGCAGGCGCAGTTCGAGGCGCTGGTGCGCTCCATCGTGAGCGCGCGATGCGAGGCGGTTGCGGCGGGGGCGGCGCCTTCGCGGCCCGCATCGCCGCGCCGGGGCGGGCAGCCGGCCGCGTGCCACTTCGCCGTTCCGCCGTTTACCGCGCAGTGGGGTCCGGCGCCGCCGGACTGGCGGGTGGCGGCCGGCGCGGTGCCCGCCGTCTTTTTTGCGGGGGACTACGAGATGGCGCCCGGCCGCGTGTTCAAGGTGACGGTGGAGAACGGGATCCTCATGGGCGAGCCGGCGGGCGGCGCCAGGCAGCCGCTGGTGCACGTCTCCGGCGTGACGTTCGGCCTCGGACGCGCCGACGCGCCGGTCACGCTGACCTTTACCCTCGCCGCCAATCCGCCCGCGCCCGCGGTGGTGATGGGCGAGAACGGCACCGAGCGCACGCTGCCGCGCGTCGGCGGCGGCCGGTAGGGCGGCGGGCGATCATCGCTGATGGTCGGCCAGGTGCGCGGGGGTGATCAGACGTGGCAGAGAATGATCGTGCATCGCCAGGCCGCTCTCCCGCTGCACGAAAGCAGGCACCGCAACAGCATCGAAAGCCCACGCGGAGCGAGGGGGACGTGATCTGCACGAGCCGGCGGTGATCGGGCAGACCTTTCCGGATCGGGATCAGCTCCGGCGCCTGTCGCCGGGTGGCGAGGTATTCGCGGCATGCCGCAAACGAGGCGCACCACGCGGGCGATGCGGAACGATGAAAAGCCCGCTCCGGAGCAGTCCGGGGCGGGCTTTCGCGGGTCGCGGCACTCCGCCGCCGTCGGGGGCTTCGCGGGGTGGGGTGCTCCACCGGGCCGCATCTGGCGTCCCCTCCGCGCTGACGGTTCAGGAGAACGGGGGTGCGACCGATGGTGGGACCGCCCGTGTCTCACGAGGGGATGATGCGCGTACGCCCTCCCCAACTGCCATATTCAGCAATGGGCCGGAAGCGGAGGGCGGTGAACTCGAAGTGGAAATCCTTGCGCCGGCGCTCGGCCATGGCCGCTGCATGGCGCTCCGGGCGGGGCACGTGGCTCCGGCCGTGGACCATGTCCACCATTTCCCGTTGCGACGTCCACACGGAGAACGTGGCAACGGTATTCGGCATCCGGATGGCCGCGATCGCCTCCGTCGTGGCGGGGTGGTCCCGAACCAGCTCTTCCACGGGCCTGCCCCACCGGATGAAGCGCGGTACCTGGGGCAGTTTCATCCGCGCGAGCGTCACCGCGACGACCGGTGCCTCGGGATCCTGCTCTCCGACGCTTTCCGGCAGTCCGTCGAACGCACGAACCTGCCCCCAGCGGCGCTGAAACGCCATTCTGACGTGCCAGCCGGTGGCGAGCGCACGCCCCAGCGCGGAGCCGGCCAGAAAATCGTCCACCGCCGCCTCGCCCTCCCACGCGGCGAACATCGTCAGATGGCGGAGCTGCATCCGCGCGGGCGACATGATCGGTGCTCCGAGCGCCATCCGCGTCATGCACTCGGCGTGCTTGAGGCCGGGGATGTGCTGCCCCCTTGGCGGCGAACAGAGTGCCCGGACCGCTGTGCCGATCGGGGTTTCTGCGTAGTGGAAGGTAAAGGCGGTCATCGAGTGTCAAGACGCGAACGCGTTGAGTCATCACGCGCGTGCACCCGATCGCACAACGGGGACGCGGCGCGCCAACCGTCAGCCGATGGTGCATGAAGGCTTTGCTGGCGCAGATCAGTCAGCGGCAATGCGGGCGAGCGCATCGGGCGAGGGCAGCGGGGCCGCGAGGGGAACAGACCCTGCGGACCGCGCGCCGGATTTGCCGAAACGGAGCTTATGGAAGTCGGTGCACATGCGCTACCCGGTAACGCCCGACGGACGATACTTCGTGGTGCGGGGCCGTCTCTGGCGCTGCACCAATCCCGCGTTGAGCCAGGAGGAGCGGGAGCGGCTCACGCGGGAGCTCATGCAGGCACGCTCCGCGGTCGGACGGGCGAAGCGCGCGGGAGATGAGGAGCGTTTGCGCAGCGCCTGCACCGCGGTGAACGAGGCGAAGGTCGCTCTGGGAGAGCGTGGGGCAGTCTGGTGGACGGACGGAGCCCCCGATTACAACCGGCGCCTGGCGAAGAACACCCCCTACCGGGAGTGGTTCGCGAACATCCCGGACCTCAGCAGTGCAGAAGAAAGCTGAATGCAGGCTAGCCAGACCCCCGGCCAGGTGCCCCACGGCGCTGCCCCGCTCCCGAACTCCTGGCGAGCATGTCGGAGGCGGATGAACAGACAGGACGCCGTGAAGCGGCGCCAGTCCGTGGACACAATGAACTAAGGATCATGTCAGCCGGATTCGCATCTGGAGGGTTGATCCCCAGGAACCGTTACGGGCGGTTCCGCTCGAGTCCGTCCGCTCCAGCGAAACGGAGCGGATGCTCGAGAATCTTCTCGTCAACTCACCGGAACTGCTGCAGCCCGAGTTGGTGCTGGTTGGCCGGCAGGTTCCGACTGCTGGCGGTCCGCTGGACCTGCTCGGTGTGGATGCTGAAGGGCGGTTGATCGTGTTCGAACTCAAGCGCGGCGTGCTCACCCGCGAAGCCGTGGCGCAGGTCCTCGATTACGCTTCGGACTTGGCGGCAATGAGCAACGAGGCGCTGGCACGCCTCATCGAGGAACACTCCGGACGTTCCGGAGTCGCTAAGATCTCCGATTTTCTGGAGTGGTACAGTCAGGAGTTCCCGTCGCAGGCCGGTCCGCTGGCGGAGCGCCCGCGGATGGTGCTGGTAGGGCTTGGCGTGGACGAGCGCGCCCTCCGCGTCGTCAACTTCCTCGCGGAAACGGGAGTTCCGATTCAGCTTCTTACGTTCCATGCATTCCAGGCCGGGCGGGAGCTGTTCCTGGCCCAGCAGGTTGAGAGCGAGCCGGTCGTGCCGACGGCAGGAACGAGCGGGGGGAGCAAGGAGGGGAATCGCAGGATCCTGCACGAGAAGGCGGGCGCGCTGGGCGTGGCCGACTTTCTGGAGGAATCTGCCCGGTTCGTTACGGGCAAGCTGGGGAATGTCTACGTCTGGCCTCACAAGACCTTGTACTCCTTCAACGTTGCCGACGAGACCGCTGAAGGGCGAGCTACGCAGCGTTACATTGTCTCTCTGGGCCCGAACGAACAGCGGCCCGGCACGTTGCGCCTCGCGTTCGCGGATCGCGTGCTGGCGTTGAGCCCCGAAGTGGAAGACGCTGCTTACGGAGAAACTCGGAGGACGGCGCGTCAACACCGCCTACCGTGCAGCGGAAGTCATTCTGGAGCAGGACGCGTGGCCCGCGCTCCAGCCCAAACTGGGCGAGGTACTGCAGACGGTCCGTCGTTTGTGGGACGAGCACCGGTCGCGCGCGAGTCAGGAAGCCATCGCAACGTCCTCGTCGGTAGCACTCAATGAGGCTCTCTCCACGGGCCCCGACGAGGACTCGTCGACGCGTCTGTGACCAGAGCGCGGGGCCGAACCTGTATCAACACCGGTAGCGGGGTGAACAGAAATGCAGAAGGCCCAGCAACGAAACCGGTGCAGGGCCTTCTCTTCACCAAGTCGGGACGGCCGGATTTGAACCGGCGACCCCCTGAACCCCATCTACGTAAATTGCGCATCGCAACACGGCAAAAATGGCGGATTTGCAGGATTTTTTGATCAACCGTGCTGCATCCAGAGCGCATATTGATGAGGTTTGCGGGGCGAAAACATACACAAAAACATATACGCCCGCAGGGGATACGCGTCCGGCGCGGTGCCCCTGGCCGTGCTCATCATCTTCGTCTTGCCGGCGGTGCGGAAAACGGCAGGCCCAGGCAGGGTTGTCTGCCCTGGGCCTGTCACATGTCGAGACTGTGGCGCGCTTACTTCTCGTAGATTGCCAGCACGTTCATGTCGGGCTCACTCTTCAGGGTTCCGACCAGGCGGATTCCGTGCTTGTACCCGCGCTTGATGAAGTTGTAGGCGAACGTTCCCGTGTCGTAGGTTGCGGCGGGCACCATGTGCAAGTGCAGGGTGTCTCCCTCCCCGGTGAGCGGGACGCGGTAGTCGATCCACCGAAGGCGACCATGGTCTGAAGCTGCCTTTTCCACGACCACCATGGCTTTGGTTGCGCTGAAGTGCCCGTGGAACCACCCCCAATACTCCTTACGGGCATCCGACAGGGTCCGTCCCTCGGGTGCTCGCTCCGGATAAGAGATGGGCTCGCTTCCGGCTTTCTCCTTAAGGCGTCCTACTAGTTCATCGTACAGCAGCACGATCTTCCCGTCCTCGAACTCGGCGGCAGTTGGGATTAGGCACGTCCTGAACGTTTCGTGCTCCGCTTCGCCAGGGAGATCGAGGAAGACAAGTTCCCGGGGGACGCGGCGGATAGTGGCCGGATCGCGCCACTCCGTCGAGGCCGGGTCGCTGACGAGGCAGAGACGGCTCCGGTGGTTGGCGAGGTAATGCAGCGTCAGGTGCTCCAGTTGGCGCTGGGGATTGGAAATCGGATGCAGCTCGATCATGTGCGAGCTGCCCGACGTCTCGCCGGCCGTTTTGTCCTGTGCTCCCTTAAGATTCAGCTTGGGCAGAAAGGAGAAAAGATTTCCGAGCAGCGACGGAACCCCGATCTCGGCGCCGATCTCGAGCGTCTGCTTGATTTCCTGAGTCACTTCGGACGAGAACTCGATTGTGACCGTGCCTTCCTTCCCCTCCGGCTTCACGACGGCGTCGTAGAAGCGTTCCACCTGTTGCGCATCAATGTAGAGCGGGGAGTCGGCCAGCCAGCCCAGCATTCCGACGGTCGATTTCTCGTCGAGCCCTGTTTTGCTCATCCTCGCCCTCCCATCCCGGAGTGATCACCTGGCAACGGCGGCGGCTTGGTCCTCTGCGGAGGCGTACAATTTAACACCGAAGAAAAACCGGCGCCAGCGTTTCGTCATTCCTCCCCGATATGCGCGGTGGTTTGATCTGTCGTCCCCAAGGCTCCTCCGCTGCCAGCAACGAACAGCCGCTCCTGTTTGATGGCCCCCCGTCCGGTGCTCATCCGGCGCTTGCAAGCCGTCGCCCCCGCGTGCGAGCCCAGACGCGTCTCGTGTACTGCGTCAGCAGGAAGCCGGCGAGGAGTTGGATGTCGTTCGGCGTGTTCTGGACCTCGTTCCATTTCCGCTGATCGTCCGGCGCGAATGCCCATCGGCACTCGCTGCGCGTCCAGCAGCAGACTTCGGCCAAGGGCTCCAGATCTGCCCGGAACTCCTGTTCTGAGGGTACTTCCTCAAAGCGATCGAAAATCGCGTCCATCACCAGCCCCATGCTGATGATGCCGGCTCCGTGCATAAGCCGCGAGTGGACTGGCTTCTTTCCCCAGGCATCAGGAAATACCTCGGCAACGACAGACCAGAACCTCTTCAGCAACTTCAGCATCGGCTCAACGTCACCCCGACCAGTGCGCGGGTCGCGGAACCAGTTGAGGGCACCGTTCTCCAAGCTGTGCTCCAGCATCTTCAGGATGGAGTTGTCCTTCACCAAGCCGATTGGATTCGTCGGGGTTTGAATCAGCTTGTAGAAGGGCGAATCCCCATCCCTGTTCAGGCGGTCCAGCAGCAAGGCGGGAAATCGGCGGCGCTGCAGCGGGGCCGGTAAGCGCGACTCCGTGGCCGGGAGGAGCTCGTAGATCAGCCCCTTGGGCAGCGGCTTCGTCGAATTGACCAAGATGAACTGCTCCTTTTGTTCTTGGTTGTCGCCGGTGATGAACGCGGTGACGTAGATCGGGAACTGCTCCACGTCGGCGTCGCGGATCGCCGCCGCGCGCTGCTGCCCGTCCACGATCCACCCCGGACGGTCCTCTGGCGGGAGTGATGGATCGGCGGGGATGACCAGGGTTCCCAGTCGGCTGAACCCCTGCCCGAGCGGCTGCACGTCGGATGACTCGAACCGGACCCGCGGATCGAACGCGATGACGATCGCGTTTGGGATCATGGGATCGTCCGATTCGAGGTACGCACGGATTTCGGCGATGTGCGAGCGGACCTCTGGGCGCTGGTAGCCCTGGAGCTCGCCGCCGTCCTCACGGTGCACTCGCGAGATGGTGGCAAAGTCGGACAGCCTCTTGCCGTCCACGGCGAAGCTGTACAGGAGCCGGTTGGGACCCTGCCGGATCTCCAGGGCGGGAAGACGCAATTCGGTCGGTTCAGACATCGTTGATCGGAAGCGGTTAGACAGGCGGCACGCTGGCTAGGGCGCGTCCACCAGCGCGAGCGGCTGCTCCAGCAGGCCGAGGTCACGCTGGAGCTTGCGATAGAAGATCCAAAGATTGTGAAACCCCCTGCGCTTATTACGCTCGGAGCCCCGGAACACGATCACGTGGATGCCTGCCGCCCGACAGACGTCGCAGGGGCACTGCTTCCAAGGACTGTCCTCCAGCACCTGGCGATAGCTGGCCGTGCGGTCGCGTTTCCCATCATACAGCCGCTCGTACTCGGCGATGGGCTCCAGGACCTCCTCAACCGTTGCTTTGCCGCGATCAAAGTCACGCAGGGCCCGCAGGCACGCTCCTTCGAGCTTGAGTGCCACTTCCTGATTGATCTCGCCGGCGCGGATGCTCCGCAGGAGCTTTGGATTTCCCTCCACCTGCGGCACCCGGATCGCCGTGTAGGTGCGATCGGGCGTGTGATAATTGTTACGGTCGTCCTTGAACGCCTGCAGGAACGGCGACGTGCTGTCGAAGCTTACCACCCCATAATCGCGAAAGCGCCCGATCTGCTCGCATCGCGTTACGCCCAGCAGGTGGAATCGCGTGCCTGCCCTGCGTACCTGCTGAATGCGTTCGAGGCAGCTGAGGATCTCCTTTGTCTTGAGCGGCACCATCCCGCCCAGGGCGATGTACTCGTAGCCCATGTCCTGTAGCTGCTTCACCGCCATGGCATACGAGGAGGGGCTCCATCCCTGCGCCACGCCCACCGGCACGAATCCGCACTTCTCTCGCTGGCTAAGCTTCAGAAAGTCGTGCGCCAGATCGATCGTGATTCTCTGTCGCTTCACGAACTCGGCGGGAACCAGGTCCAGCTCCGGGTCCACGTGGTAGTCTTCGGAATGGAACGCCAGGATCGCGTGGTCCACCGAGATGCCGTAATCGAACCCGCATTGCTCGTAGAACTCGGCCACGCTCTCCACGGAGAACGGCGGGTACTCTTCCTTCACGTAGCTGAAGGCGCCGCAGTCCCCCATCGTCTCCGGACGTCCGTCGCCCTTCGGCAGCCGAAAGAACTCCTCCACGCCGAGCCGGAGCAGACGGTGCCGCTGGGGGAGTGAGTACTTCCCCGAGCTTTCGCCCGACCCCATCACAATGGCCTTGGAGACCAGGATCCCGTTGAACGGCGGCTGCGCGAAGATCTCGTGCGCGTAGCGGTCGTTCCGTTGCCGAATGCGGAACTCGTCGCGCGTCTCGGTCTCGAAGTCGAAGCTGGGGTCGACCTGGTCCTGGCTATCGGGGAAAAAGAACTTCATATCATCATTGGTGATCCCCGCGCTGCCAGGTTCAGGCACCGCGGGGATGATCGTCATCGGCTGGAAAGCCCGGGCTCTTCATGTCGGCTCGGCGGCCATCTCCCGGCGCACGCGCCGGTACAGCTCGCCGAACCGCTTCTGCTCGCATGCCCGCCCCTCGATGTCACGCAGCCGGCGCAGCAGTGGAGTGCAGGCCATGGACGAGTCGACGTGGAGTTGCGCGCGCAGGAAGCGGATGACCTCGTCGTCCGTAATCGTGGGGCGCTTCGGCACGACGGGGCGGCCCAGCCCCGCCGCTATCCCTCCAAGCGCCTCGTTCATTCCCGCGCGATCGAACGCGCACCCGGCGGAGAGGAGTTCACGCGCCACGCGCACGTTCAGCGACATCGCCGCGCCGCCGACCTTCTCCCGCATCCGAAGGTCGTACGGAAGCAGGAACGGCTCCACCTCGCGCACCGACCTTGCGCCGGCCGAGAAGACAGCGAGCCGGCCGGGATCGCTGAGCGCCTCAGCAGCCGCTGCCACATCGCTGGCCGTTGCCTGCAGGTACGGGGCGGAGGCGATGATCCACATCGCGGTCCCGGGTTCGCGCGCCGCGATATCGCGGAACGTGCGGGGGGCAC
>NZ_DASVTX010000373.1:0-11953 GCF_036387355.1 Longimicrobium sp. | reverse complement strand
CCCAGGAACCCTTCGCGTTCCAGCCGCAGCAGCGCTTCGCGGATGGGGGTGCGGCTCACGCCCAGTTCGCGCGCCAGTGCCGTGTCGCTGATGCGGGCCCCGGGCTTGAGGTCGTCGCGAAGGATGCGGTCCACGATGGCGTGGTGCACCTGGTCCCGCAGGGGAACGCGCGAGATGGAGGGCGATCCGCCGCTGGCGGCGGCGCGCGAAGTCTGGCGGGGAGTCATCAGGCGGAGCTGGAGTGGATTGCGTACCGGGCCCACAAGATCGCGGGGCGGGTGGGCAGGCGCAACCGCGCGCGAGGCGCCGTACCGTGTTCAGGGTTCGTCCGCACGCCGGGGTTGCCGGGGCACCGCGGGGCCGCAACATTGGCCGGGTTCCGGCTGTTTTTTCCGTACGCACGCGCCGTGTCCGCCCGCCGGGGCGACGGCGCGGTCCGCTGGTGAAGGCCGCGCCGTCGAGCGTAGGAACCGATTGAAACGAACATCCATGGACAGAATATCCGCGACCGGCACCTGCGTGCTCTGCGACCGCCCGCTCCCCTCCGGAGGGGGCACGGAGCCCCACATCGGCTTCTGCCCGAACTGCGCGGCGGAGCTGGGAATGATCCCCGCTGAAGACGTGCTGGGGCTCACCCGCGAAGACCTGGACCTGCTCCCCTTCGGCTTCGTGACGGTGGATTCCGAGGGCATCGTGGAGGCGTTCAACGCGTTCGAGTCGCAGCTCAGCGGGCTGCAGGCCGCGCGGGTGATGGGGCGCAACTTCTTTCGCGACGTGGCGCCCTGCACGGCGGTCAAGGAGTTCGAGGGGCGCTTTCGGGGGATGGTGGAGCGGGGCGAGCCGGGGATGGACCGGTTCCGGTACCTGTTCCGCTTTACTAGCGGCGAGCGGCTGGTGCAGATCACGATGACGTACCTGCCGGACAAGAAGAAGGGTGTGTTGATCGTGAGGAATCTGGATCGGGCGTAGGGGGTACGGCAGTACGAAAGTACGAAAGTGGCCGGTGTGGGCGACGGGTGTTTTCGTTGCCGGCGGGCTCCTGAGCGGATGAATCCGCCGCTCTGACAGCGGGAAGCCCCGACACGCCGCCCACAGGCGCCGTTCGGGGCTTCAACTGCGGTCGACGCCACGGACGGGGCGCCGGTCCGGACAGGGTGCCCACGCCGCTTTCCGCCCGCCGCGCCGATGTGTCCGCCGCAGTCCGCGACGGCGGACTTTGTGCTTTTCCAGCGTCGAATTCATTCGCTCTGGACGGGGGCTGCGCGCCCGACGGATCGTCTTCGCGCCCAACTGCTCGTCTTCGCGTCCAACGACTCGTCTCCGCGCCCGTGCTGCTCGGTGTTCACGCCCGTGCTGCCGATGGCGTCCGCGAAGGCGGGCTCTGCGCTGTTGGAGCCGCGGCTTCAGCCTTCCTGTGTGATTCGGACGATGAAACAGCACCTGATCCTGCTCCTTCCCGTGCTGCTGGCGTGCACTCCGGCTTCGGGGGACGCGCGGCAGGCGGAGCCGTCGACGGGGGCGGCGCGTGGGGCGCAACGGGCCGTGGCCGCCAGCCCGGCGGCCGGCTCGGCGGCGATGGATTCGCTGCGCGCGGCGTTCGTGCGCGCGTACCAGGCGCGCGACGCGGCGGCGCTCGCGGCGCTGTACGCGGACAGCGCGACGCTCGTGGGCACGTCGGGCGTGGTGGTGCGCGGGCGCGAGGCGATCCGCGACGGTTATCACCGAAGCCTCGGCACGCTGCAGGACTTCGCCATGGAAGCCGAAGCCTCGGCGCAGGAGGGCGCGCTGGCGTACGAGCGTGGCGTCTACTCGCAGAACATCGTCGCGCCCGGCCGTGCGCCGCAGCGCGTCCTGGGCACCTACCTGCTCGTGGCCCGCCGCGGCGCGGACGGCAGGTGGCGGATCGATTCGCACACGGTGAGCCGGGCTCCCGCGCGTGCGGCGGAGTAGGGAAGGGCAGGGAATAGGGAATAGGGAATAGGGAATAGGGAACGGCACGGGCCCATCCCTTTCCCCCGTAGTCCCCCCGCGACCTCACCTCCGCGTGAGATGACCGCGCAGGACAGACGCAGGACAGGCCGGGACCCACGCGGATCCCGGCCTGTTTTTGTCGTGCGGCGTAGCGTTCAGCGACTCGGATTCGGAGCCAATTCCGCCTGCCTCCGGATGATCTGGCCCAGTCCACGCAGCGCCTCATTCACTGCGGCCGAGTCAGGAAACATCGCCGCGACGTCCGCATCCAGACGCACAATGTTGGTTCCTTGAGCGTAACGGGCGGCGTACTTTCCGCGAACGCCGCCGCTGAAATCGTACTCGTCCGCAATCTCCCAATCAGCTTCGTCGCTCATAATCTCTTCGTTCGCCTCGTGTTGCTGCGCGCGCGCTGATGATCCGGATTCGCTCGCCGCGTTCGGTATGCGCCACGACCAGAAGTCGCCCAGCATCAGACGTGCCGAGAATGAGGAAGCGTTCCTCACCCTGGGAGTGCCCCTCGTCCGAGATCGTAACGGACCACGGATCCTTGAAGACGGTACACGCCTCTTCGAAATCGACCTCGTGCTTTAGCCGATTCGCCAAAGCCTTCTGTGAGTCCCACTCGAATTCGAACGACATCGCCTTTCGGGCGTGAGATTACTCCCCGTACGGCACCCACACGTTCTTCACCTGCGTGGCCTGCCGCAGGAACTCCCGGCCCTCGCCCTGCTCCGCGTCCAGCCAGTCGCGGTCGCGGCCGTAGCCCACCCAGGTGCGCTTCATGTTGCCGGCGGACAGGCGCTCCACCATGGCGCTCCCCTCCGCCGTGCCGAAGTACCACATCGCCTCCACGTCGTCGTGCGAGGCCAGCGTCTCCGAAAGCTCGTCGCGCTTGCCCGTGACGATGTTCACCACGCCGCCCGGCAGGTCCGACGTGTCCAGCACCTGGTAGAAGTCCGTCGCCGCCAGCGGCCACCGCTCGGACGGAATCGCGACCACGCTGTTCCCCGTGGCCACCGCCGGCATCACCGTGCTGATGAAGCCCAGCAGCGGGAACGCATCCGGGCAGGCCACGCCAATCACGCCCACCGGCTCGTTCATGGCGATGGTCACGTTGCGCAGCGGCGTGGCGTGCACCAGGCCGTCGTACTTGTCGGCCCACGCGGCGTACGTGTACAGCCGGCGGATGCTGGCCTCCACCTCGCGCTCGGCGCCCGCCTCGTCGCCCGTGAGCGCGGCGATGCGGCGGGCGAACTCGTCCGCGCGCGCGCCCAGGTTCTCGGCCATGTAGTACAGCACCTGCGCGCGGTTGTGCGCCGTGCCCGCGCCCCACCCGCGGGCCTTGTGCGCCGCCTCCACCGCGTTGCGGACGTCCTTGCGGTTCCCCAGCCCCACGTCGCCCACCAGGCGGTCGCCGGGTCCGTACACCGGCATGCTGTACCCGCTGTCCGGCCGCGCCTGCTTGCCGCCGATGTACAGCTTGGCCGTCCGGTCGATGGGCGGCAGCGACGGCCCGCCGTTGCGCGCCTTTTCCCCACGCGACGGCTTCGTCTTCACCACCTCGCGGCGCGCGCCGTTGCCCTTGCCCGCCACTTCCCACCGCGGCTTGATGTACTCCCACAGCCCCTCGCGCCCGCCCTCGCGGCCAAACCCGCTCTCGCGGTAGCCGCCGAACCCGGCCGCCGCGTCGAACAGGTTGGTGCTGTTGATCCACACCGTGCCCGCCTTGATCCTGGGCGCGACGTCCAGGGCCAGGTTGATGTTTTCCGTCCACACGCTGCTGGCCAGCCCGTACGGCGTGTTGTTGGCCAGTTCCACCGCCTCCGCCGGCGTGCGGAAGGTCATCAGCACCACCACCGGGCCAAAGATCTCCACCTGCGCCACCGTGGACGACGGCTGCACGTCCGTGAACAGCGTCGGCGGAAAGAAGCAGCCCTCCGTGGGGCAGCTCCACGAAGGCTGCCAGAGCGACGCGCCCTCCTGCCGCCCCTGCTCCACCAGCTCGCGGATGCGGTCCAGCTGCACGGGCGCCACGATGGCGCCGATGTCCACCGACTTGTCCAGCGGATTGCCCACGCGCAGCGTCTCCATGCGCTCGCGCAGCCGCGCCGTCAGCTTTTCAGCGATGCCTTCCTGCGCCAGAATGCGCGAGCCGGCGCAGCACACCTGCCCCTGGTTGAACCAGATGGCGTCCACCACGCCTTCCACCACGCTGTCCAGGTCGGCGTCGTCAAACACCAGAAAGGGCGACTTGCCGCCCAGTTCCAGCGACAGCTTCTTGCCCGTTCCCGCCGTGGCCACGCGAATGATGCGGCCCACGTCGGTGCTGCCGGTAAAGGCGATCTTGTCGACGTCGTCGTGCGCCACCAGCGCGGCGCCCGTGCGGCCGTCGCCCGTCACCACGTTCAGCACGCCCGGCGGAAGCCCCGCGTCGCGGCAGACCTCGGCGAACAGGAGCGCCGTCAGCGAGGTGAACTCCGCGGGCTTGAGCACGACGGTGTTCCCCATCGCCAGCGCCGGCGCCACCTTCCACGCCAGCATGAGCAGCGGAAAGTTCCAGGGGATGATCTGGCCCACCACGCCCACGCCCGTGGCGCCCGGGAACTCGGCGTCCATCAGCTGCGCCCACCCGGCGTGATGGTAGAAGTGCCGGGCCACCAGCGGAATGTCGATGTCGCGAGACTCGCGGATGGGCTTGCCGTTGTCCACCGTCTCCAGCACGGCGAACAGGCGGCTGTGGCGCTGGATGTGGCGCGCGATGGCGTACAGATACCGGGCGCGCGCATGGCCGTCCAGCGCCTGCCAGGCGGGAAGCGCCTCGCGGGCCGCGCGCACGGCGTCGTCCACGTCTTCCACGCTCCCCTGCGCCAGCCGGGCCAGGGGGCGGTTGTCGGCCGGGTTGGAGGTTTCGAACCACTCGCCGCCCCGCGGGTCGCGCCATTCGCCGGCGATGAAGTGCCCGAAGGTGCGTACCCGCTCCTCCAGCCAGGCCACCGCGGGCGAGGCGCTCTCGGGTGCGGGGCCGTATTCCATGGTTTCGAAGATCTCGGCGATGCTCATCTGGCTGCTGCGGGAAGGGGGGCGGCGGGCCGCGTCCCGGACGCGCGGCGGGTCGTAATCTACAGCATCGGCGCCCGTTTGGCAGGCCCGCGCGCGCGCGGCGTGCGGATTGCCCGTGCAGCGTGCAGATTCCGGCCGGAGACAGAGCGCCGCCACCCCGTACGCCACCTCGCGTGACCGATCACGATCCGCATTCGCCCCGGCCGCCGCTGGAGCAGGCGCCGCCCGCCTCCGCGCGCCCCGACGCGTGGGAGACGCACCCGCCGCTGGACGGCGAGCCGGACCCGCGCCCGCGGCCCCCGGAACCGCCGGCGCCGTTCACCTTCGCACTCTCGGCCATCATCCTGGCCGTGGGCGCCGTGCAGGTGCTCGTCTGGCTCGGGCTGGGGCGGGGCGGACCCATCTGGGCCGCGGCGGACGGGCGCGCCGCGTGGGTAGACGCCGCCGCGCTGGATCCCTATCGCGTGTCGCGGGGCGCGTGGTGGCTGCTGATGACCAGCGCGCTCATGCACGGCAACTTCATCCACTTCTTCTTCAACTTCAGCGCGCTGCGCAACCTGGGGAAGGCGATGGAGTGGAAGGGGCCGCGCGGCTGGGTGCCCGTGGTGTTCTTTGTGTCCTCGCTGATCGCCTCCGTCGCCAGCCTGGTGCTTCCCCCGGTGACCCTCTCCGTGGGCGCGTCGGGCGGGCTGATGGGGATGTTCGGATTCCTGCTGGTGATGGCGCACCGCCGCAGGCAGCACCTGCCGCCGGGCTTCATGCGCGTGCTGCTGATCAACGTGGGGATCATCGCGGTGATGGGGCTGGTGCTGTACCAGTACGTCGACAACGCGGCGCACCTGGGCGGCATCCTGGCCGGCGGCGCCATCGGGCTCGCGGTGGTTCCGGACGGCAGCCGGCCGTGGGACGCGCGCGGCGGCGAAACGCTGGACCAGGCCGGACTCGGCGCGCTCACCGCGCTGGGCGCGGCCGGCGTCGTCGCCATTCTCGCCATGCTGGGCATCGCCTTTCTGCCCTGACGCACGTGGGGCATGGGGGCGCGGAGCCCGATGCGCTGCCGCGGAGAGTGCGCGCATCGGGCTCCTCTATTTGAGAGAGTTGCAGCAGAAAGGGCGGCCCCGCGTGGGGCCGCCCTTTTTCCATCCAACGAGCGAGGCGGACTACTTCGCCGCTTCCAGCACCACCAGCCGCGCGTCGTCGCGGTTCAGGGCCTCAAACCAGGCGACCAGCGCGGGAAGGTGGCTGCCCGGCGCGGTGCCGCGGTAGCCGGAGAAGCGGCGCGTGACCCGCAGCGTCTGGCCCTCCTGCACATATTCCGACACGTAGCTGCCGAACTCGCTCTCTGCCCGCACGCCCTGCGGAAGCCGCGCGCGGTAGCCCTCCGGCAGCGCCACGCGGAACTCGCTCAGCGTCTGCACCGGACCCATCACCGCGTTCAGGTCGATGTCCGTGCGGCGCGGCGTGGGCGCGGCGGCGATCTCGGCCAGCACCGCGTCCATGGAGCCGTTGGCCATGGGCAGCGTAAGGATCAGGTCGCCGCCGCTGCGGGTGGCCGCGCGGCCCCGGCTGAGCCAGACGGACAGCTCCGGCCTGGCCGTGAGGTCACGCCCGTTGAACAGGCGCACGCTGTCCGTGACCGCGCCGGTGAACACGCGCCCCGCGATGGCGCGGGAAAACTCCTCGCGGTCCTTGGGCGTGAACGGGTTGGCAAAGGCGCTGCGCAGTTCGTACTGCAGCGACCCCGTGGCCCGCTGCATCCACTGCCCGCGGAACAGCCCCTGCGCATCCAGCTCGCCGGCCAGCAGGCTTTCCGACCGGTTGGCGGACGGCTCGTTGAGCGGAAAGGTGATCTCTTCCGCGGTCCCGTCTTGCTTGACCACCAGCCCGAACTCGCCCTGGTACCCGGGCGACACCTCGCCGTACGGAATCAGCTCCGCCGTAAGGTCCAGGTAGGTGTAGCCGCCTTCCGGGCGCTCCACCGCGGCGATCATGTGGTCGAACTGCTCCACCGAGGGCATGTCGCGCCGCACGCCGCCGCCGGAGCTCAGAATTACGGGGTACGCCTTCACCCCCATGCTCCGGGCGAGGGCGACGAACAGCGTCGCCTTGTCCTTGCAGTCGCCGTACTGCGTTTCCAGCACCTGCGCCGGGGTGCGCGGCTGGTATCCCCCGATGCCTAGCGAGAGCGACACGTAGCGGATGTCCTGCGCGATCCACCGGTGCAGGGCGCGAAGGCTGTCCTCGCGCGTGCGGGCGCCGCGCACCACCTCGGCCATGCGCGCCCGGAGTTCGGGGGTGACCTCGTAGCGGTTCGCCGACAGCCCGTGGTACCAGCGCGCCACGTCCGCCCAGGTGGTGGGCCCCGTGACCAGGATGTTCATGTACAGCCGGTTGGAGTCGCGGGCCATGAACGGCTCCGGCTCTACCTTGGCCACGTCGCGCGTGGACCAGTTGTACAGCGTGCGCCCGCCCGCCGTGCGGGTGCGCCGGGCGAAGTTCAGGTTGTGCTCCAGAATGCGCGGCTGCACGCTGGACGGGATCTCCAGAAGGTAGCGCGAGCGCAGGGTGGGCCGCCCGGTGTGCACGCTCCACTGCGCCAGGAAGTCGCCCGGCAGCACCGGCTCCAGCGTTTCCACCGTGTAGCTGTAGTCCACGATCATCCCCGGCACCACGCCGCCCATGGTGATGCGGCGGATGCGCTGGTCGGTGTACACCGGCGCCGACTCGCCCGGGGTGGAGGTGCTTTCCTGGTCGTGCGACGGCTTGTCGCTGACCACGCGACCGTCCGGGCCGATGACCCGCGCCCAGTTGAGCCGGAACTTCTCGCGCCTTCCATCCCATGAGAACGTGTTTTCCGCCAGCGACTCCACGGCTTCCTGCGTGAGCACCTGGGCCACGGTGCGGTAGGTGCGGCTGCCGCGGCCGTCGGCCTCCACCACCACCACGCCGTCGTCCAGCAGCAGCACGGACGATTCCTCGGGGTAGTCCTGCGCCTTGACGGCCAGGCGGTAGATGGTGTCGCTGCGCACGGAGGGGTCGCCCGCCTCGGTAATGCGGGGAGCCTGCGCGGCCAGCGGGGCCGCCGCCAGCAGCAGCCCCAGGGTGATCCAGTGATGGCGCATGAGATGGAAAAGCAGGAACTGCGGGCGAAGGTACCCGGTGGGGAAGGGATGGCGAAAACTAAAGTCCCCCGCCCGCGCCGGGCAAGCGCGGGCGGGGGAACGGACGGAACCCTGGCGCGGAGCCTGCCGTATCAACCGGCGTCCCGCACGCGGCGCAGGGGCGGCGCGCGGGCGGGCGTGCGGACGTACGCCTTGACATCGCGCGCGTTTGCGCGAGTTTTACCTGTTGGGCCTTCTACACGTGCAGGAGTTCGCCACGATGGTGCAGGCAGGCATGAAAAGGGCGGCCCTGGCGGTGCTGCTGGCGCTCTGCGCCGTGGCTCCGGCCGGTGCGCAGGCCGCGCGGGACACCGTTCCCGACCCGGAAGATACGCGTCCCCGCGGCTTGGTGACGCGCGAGGAGATGATGGCGGAGCGGCTGCGGCGGCTGGGCGTGGACAACCCCGATCCCGCGCCGCACGCGCCGCGCAACCGCGCCGACAGCCTGGAGTGGGTGCGCTGGCGCAACGCCGCCAACGCGGCCCGGGGGCGCCGGATCGTGGTGAGCATCTACGACCGCAAGCTGTGGCTCATCGACGGGCGCGACACGCTCATCGAGGCGGCGGCGGGCGTAGGGATGGGTGTGGTGCGCGGCCCCAAGGGCATCGGGCGCTACGACTTCAGCACGCCGCGCGGGCGCCGCACGGTGCTGGCCAAGGAAGAAAACCCGCTCTGGAACCCGCCCGACTGGCACTACTACGGCGAGCACGAGACCGTCCGCCCGTTCCCGGCCGGCGGCATCGACCTGGGGCCCGACGGGCGCGTGGTGCGCCGCGGCGACCGCATCGGCATTCTCAAGAACGGGCAGTTCGACAGCATTCCGGCCATCCGGCCCCTGCTGTTCAACGACGTGCTGTACATTCCGCCCTTTGGCACGGTGAACCGGCGGATCCCCGACGTGCTGGGCAAGTTCAAGCTCGACACGGGCGGCGGAATCCTCATCCACGGAACCAACGACCCGCTGGCCGTGGGATTCTGGGGAACGCACGGCTGCGTGCGGCTTTTTGACGACGACATCGCCTTCGTCTTCGAGAACGCGCCGGTCGGCACCCCGGTGTACATCTACTGACGCCGTCCCCGGACGGCGGGCGGGATCGCGGGACAGCGGGTGCGGTGCGCGCCCGCTGTTTCGTTTTTGGTTTCCGCGCCCCGCGTGGTGGTCCGCCCCTTGCGCGCGTGCGCCGGGAAACCGTGCACCGGGGGGCAGAGTGGAAGCAGCGGACTGGACGATGACGGAACGGGAAGCGCGCGCCGGCCACGTGCTGGACGCGTACAGCGAGCGCAGGCGGGCGCGCCGCGGCGAAGACACCTGGTTCGGCGACCCGCGCGGGCTGCGCGAGGGCGCCGAGGCGGGGATGAACGCCGACGAGCTCAGCCGCCGCCGGCTGGACGTGGTGCAGGAGGCGGTGCACGTGGGGATGCCCGCGGAACTCGCCGAGCTGATGTACGACATTGCCCGTGACGAAGGGCTGGACCCTGTGCTGGCCTTTGAGCTGGTGCGGTCCGGACTGGGCGTGATGCCGCCGGAGGAGGGGTTGGACAACGCTCCCCGGCACCACACGACCGACAAGTACCGCCCGGAATGGCTGGAGCCGCCGGTGGATCCCGATACGCTGCTGCGCGAGCGCACGCTGCGGATCAGCTTTCGCCGGCTGCGCGGTTTTCTGGAGCGGCACGACGACCCGGCCGACGCCTTCCAGGCGTTCGCCCGCGAGCCCGACGTGGGCGCCGTGGGATACTGAAGCCGGGGACCGAACACGAAGATGAAGATGCCGGAAGATACCGCGCCCGACGGCGCGCCGCAGAATACGCCCGAGAACGACACCGCCTCCGCGCCGGAGAGCGCGGCCCACGACGCCCCGGCCGCGGACGGGCCCGCCGCCGAAGCGCCGCGCGCCGAGTCCGCCGAGGCCGCGCCGCCCGCGCGCCCCGAACCGCCGGTGGGCCCGGGGTTCGTGGACCTGGGGCTGGCGCCGGAGATCCTGGTGGCGCTGGACGCGCTGGGGTACGAGGAGCCCACGCCCATTCAGGTGCGCGCCATTCCCGTGCTGCTGGCGGGGCGCGACGTGATCGGGCGCGCGGCCACGGGCACGGGAAAGACGGCGGCGTTCGCGCTGCCGCTGGTGCAGCGCATCAACCCGTCGCAGCGCGGCGTGCAGGCGCTGGTCATGGCGCCCACGCGCGAGCTGGCCGTGCAGGTGGCCGAGGCCACGCAGAAGTACGGCGCGCGGCGCGGCGTCTCAGTGCTGGCCGTGTACGGCGGGCAGGACATCACCCGCCAGCTGCGGGAGCTGCGGCGCGGGGTGCAGGTGGTGGTGGGCACGCCGGGGCGCCTGCTGGACCACATCCGGCGCGGCTCGCTGGACCTGTCGGGCACCCAGTACGTGGTGTTGGACGAGGCCGACGAGATGCTGGACATGGGCTTCATCGAAGACATTGAAGCCATTCTGGAGCAGCTGCCGGCCGAGCGGCAGACGGCGCTGTTCTCGGCCACCTTTCCGCCGCGCATCGCCGACCTGGCGCGGCGCGCGCTCAAGGAGCCGGAGCGCGTCACCGTCGTTCCGGAAAAGCTGGAGACGCCGCGGGTGCGCCAGGTGGCGTACCTGATGCCGCGGCAGCACAAGCTGGAGGCACTGGCGCGCATTCTGGACGTGGAGGCGCCCACCTCGGCCATCATCTTCTGCCGCACGCGCGGCGAGGTGGACGAGCTTACGGCGGCGCTGGGCGTGCGGGGCTACCACCCCGAGGCGCTGCACGGCGGGCTGGCGCAGGGGCAGCGCGACCGGGTGATGGCCAAGTTCCGCCAGGGGACGGCGGACCTGCTGATCGCCACGGACGTTGCGGCGCGCGGGCTGGACGTGGAGCACGTGAGCCACGTGGTGAACTACGACATTCCGCAGACGCCGGAAGTGTACGTGCACCGCATCGGCCGCACGGCGCGCGCGGGGCGCGAGGGCACGGCGCTTACCCTGGTGCTGCCGCGCGAGCGGTTCCTGCTCAAGGCCATTGAGCGCACCACGGGGCAGCCGTTCGAGCACGCCAAGGTGCCGCGCCCGGAAGAGATCCGGGCCCGCCGCCGCGGCCGCATCGTGGACTCGGTGCGCGAGGCGCTGGCCGCCACGGACGAGCTGGAGCCGTTCCGCGACATCCTGCGGCCGCTCATGGAGGAGTTCGACCCCATGGACGTGGCCGCCGCCGCGCTGCGGGTGGCCGCCAAGAAGGGCGGCACCGAAGAGCCCGGGAGCGACACGGAGATCCCGGAGTTCGAGGACCGGGGCGGGCGCAACGAGCGCCACAACACGGGCGAGGACAGCCGCGGCCCGCGCGGGCGCCGCGACCGGCACGAGGGCGGCACGCCGGCGGGCAAGGCGACGCTGTACATCGGCATCGGCCGGCGCCGGGGGATTCGCCCGGCGGACATCGTGGGCGCCATTGCCGGCGAGGCGCGCATCAGCGGTGACCGCATTGGCGCCATTGAGATCGCAGACCAGTTCACGCTGGTGGACGTGGACGAGCAGGATGCGGACGCCATCGTGGAGAAGCTGTCCAAGGCGAGCATCCGCGGGCGGCCGGTGGCCATTCGCCGCAGCCGCGAGGACCAGGGCGAGGTGCGCGGGGCCAGCGGCCCGCCGCGCCGCGACTATGCGGACGGGCCCCGCGGCCCGCGCCGCGACGGGCCTAACCGCGGCGGCGGGTACCGGGGCGGGGACGGCGGCGGATACCGCGGCGGGCGCTGAGCGCATCCGGCGCTGAACGTC
>NZ_DASVTX010000372.1:0-9550 GCF_036387355.1 Longimicrobium sp. | reverse complement strand
GAAGAGATGGTGAAGAGCAAGGAAGCCGAGGTCATGGAGGTGTGATCCTCCCGCTTCGGCCTGCATTCGAGAAGCGGGGGCGCGCGACTTCGGTCGTGCGCCCCCGCTTGTTTCGTTCGCGCGGCCGGCTGGGTCCTGGTCGGGCCGCGGGCTCGGATGACGGCACGGAGATCCGGAACAGACAACCGCGTCTCTCACGGAGGTCACGGAGTTTCACGGAGGTCACGGAGGACAGGAGGGATCGGTCCTCCGGTTCATCCCCGGCATCCGCCTTCTGCAGATATCATTCGACGGCGAAGCGGTAGACGATCAGGGAGGAGTAGCGCTCGCCGGGGCGCAGGATGGTGGAGGGGAAGCCGGGATGGTTGGGCGCGTCGGGAAAGCCCTGCGGCTCCAGGCACAGGCCCGTGCGGCGCCCGTACGCGATCCCCTGCTTTCCCACGATGCTGCCGTCCAGGAAGTTGCCGGAGTAGAACTGAATGCCGGGCTGGGTGGTGTGCACCTCCAGCACGCGGCCGCTTTCCGGCTCGTGCACGCGCGCGGCCATCGCCAGCCCACCCCCGGCGCCCCGCAGCACGAAGTTGTGGTCGTAGCCCCCCGCGTGGCGAAGCTGCTCATCGTCCCCGTCCACCCGCGCGCCGATGGACTGGGGCGCGGCGAAGTCGAACGGGGTGCCGGCGACGGGCATCAGTTCGCCCGTGGGGATCAGTTCCGCATCCACCGGGGTGATGCGGTCCGCGTCAAGCCGCAGGCGGTGGCCCAGGATGTCGCGGCGCGGATCGGCGGACAGGTTCCAGTACGTGTGCTGGGTGAGGTTCACCGGCGTGGGCGCATCCGTCACCGCGTCGTACTCCACCCGCAGCGCGCCCTGCTCCGTCAGCAGGTAGGTGACGGTGGCGTCGACGGTGCCGGGGTAGCCCTGGTCTCCGTCCGGGCTGGTGAGGCGCAGCCGCACGCCGGCGCCTTCCGCCGTCCGCACCTCCTCCGCGTCCCACAGACGCTTGTGAAAGCCCTCGGGGCCGCCGTGCAGGTGGTTGGGGCCGTTGTTGATCCGCAGCGAGTACTCGTGGCCGTCCAGGGCGAAGCGCCCCCGCGCGATGCGGTTGCCGGAGCGGCCGATGAGCGCGCCCTGGTACGAGTCGTCCGCCACGTACCCGTCCAGCGTGTCGAAGCCCAGCACCACGTCGCCCATGCGGCCATCGCGGTCCGGCACGAGGATGGACAGCACGGCACCGCCGTACGCGCTCACCCGCACCCGCGCGGCGCCGGCGAGTTCCAGGGTGAACGCGTCCACCTGCGCGCCGTCCGCAAGGCGGCCGAACGGGGAGCGCTGTACGGTCACTTTCTGCACGAAAATCCCTCGGCTGGTCGGGAGCAGGGCCACCCTCCCCAGCGGCGGCCCGGAACGAATAAACACACGAATCGCCATTTACGACAGAGACACGGAGGCACGGGTACTCCTTCGCCGCCTCGGCGCCTTCGCCGAAGTCCCATCTGTTGCCGTTCCGTGACCTCCGTGCGGCCTCCGTGCCCTCCGTGAGAGACGGGGTTGACGGAGCATCCGAACGCACGAACGGCCGCCGGAGCGGCCGTTCGCGTCTGCTTCATCCGCAGATTCCCGAAACGATCACCAGCCCGGGTTCTGCGTGACGTTGTCCTTGTTCAGGTTGGTTTCCGTCGACGGGATGGGAAGCAGGGCCCGGAACGGCTCAAACAGGTTGAAGTCCGGGTCGTGCGTCTTGAGCACGTTGATCCGCGCCGGGTCCGTGAGCCACCCGTGCCGCTTGAGCCACAGGAAGCGCTCGTTCTCCAGCCCCATCTCCTTGAGGATCTCCGCCTCGATGCGGTCGCGCATCTGCGCCTGGCTGAGCCCCGCGGGAAGCCCCGCCAGCCCGGCGCGCGCACGCACCTGGTTCACGAAGCCGCGGGCCGCGTCGGGCTGCCCGGACTCGTTGAGCGCGTCCGCGTGCATGAGCAGCACGCCGCCCAGCCGCAGCACCTTGACGTTGATGGGGTTGTCCCAGTCCTGGCTGGTCTTGTACCACTCGCCGTACTTGCGCCAGAAGCGGTCGCCCAGGCGGTCGGCGTAGCGGGTGGCGAAGGGCGTGCCGTACACGTCCATTCCGCCCGCGCGGTTGTAGAACAGCGTGGCGTCAAGCCGGGGATCCGGCTGGTTGGCCACGGTGCGCTCCGACGAAAGCTGGTCGAAGTACCACTGGGTGGGCTCGCCGTCGCAGAAGCCCACGCCGCAGGGCCCCATCATCTTGATGATGTTCTGCCCGCGGCTCCCCGCCGCCAGAACTTCCGGCCCGCCGAACTGCACCTCGAAGATGGTTTCGCGGTTGTTGTCGTTGGCGTCCGTGAAGTTGTCGATGTAGTTGGGAAGCAGCTGGTAGTTGGGGAACACCGGCGCGAACGCCGCCGCCGCCGCCGCCCACTTGCCCTGCTGCAGCAGCGCCCGGCCCAGCAGCGCCGCCGCCGCCCCGCTGGTGGCCCGCCCCGCGTCGGCCCCGCCGTAGCTGGCGGGGAGCGCGGCGCGCGCCTCGGTGAGGTCCTTTTCAATCTGCGCCCACGCCACGGCGGCCGTCACCTGCACCGGCCGCTCGGTGGGGCTCGCGGCGGGGGTGAGGGTGAGCGGCACGTTGCCGTACAGGCTCACCAGGTTGAAGTACGCCAGCGCCCGGATGAACTTGGCCTCGCCCACGATGCGGTCGCGGGTGGCGGCGTTCATCTGGATCTCCGGGACGTTCTGGATGACCTGGTTGGCCCGGTAGATGGTCTGGTAGTGGTGCTGCCAGATCTCGCGGTTCACCTCGAAGTCGTAGCTGCTCAGCACCGACTTGGTGAAGTTGGCCAGGTCGCCCCACGGGCTGCGGCTGAAGCCGATGTCGGAGCGGGTGTCGTAGGCGAACTGCAGCCAGCGCCCGTAGGTGCCGTTCTCCTGCAGCCCGCGGTAAGCGGCGTTCACGCCCAGCGTGGCGTCGGCTTCCGTCTGCCAGAACGTCTGCGCGGTGCGCTCGTTGGGGTTGTCCAGCGTCAGGTCGGCGCACCCCGCGAGCACGGAGGCTCCCAGGAGCAGCGCCGGAACCATTCGGTTCATCTTGGTCATGGCTCGGTGGCTCGCGTTGGTTGAGGGTTGGGATCCGGTCCGCCGCATCACAGGCTCAGGTCGATGCCGAGGGTGAACGTGCGCGGGTTGGGATAGATCCGCCCGTCGTCGATGCCGCGGGCCAGCGGGTCCACGCGGGTGTCGGGCGTGCCGTCGCCGATGGGGCGGTCGGCGTTGAGCACCTCGGGGTCCCAGTTGGAGAAGCGGCTGAACGTGTGCAGGTTCTGCACGTTCAGGTAGATGCGCGACCCCTCGCCCGCCACGCCCAGGCGGCTGGTGAGGCTGGCCGGCAGGCGGTAGCCCACCACTAGGTTCTGAACGCGCAGGTACGAGCCGTCCTCCAGCCAGCGGTCGGTGTTGGCCCGGGCGTTGTCGGCGCCGGCCGCGCCGAACACGGCGCGCGGGTCACGGGTGTTGGTGTTGGTGGGCGTCCACGGGTCCAGGTCCGCGCGGTAGTTGGAGTTCTCGTCCATGCGGTCCGTCCAGTACCGCACCACGTTGAAGATCTCCGCGCCCTGCGCGCCGCGCAGCGCCAGCCCCACGTTGAAGGCGCGGTACGTGGCGTTCAGCGACAGGCCGCCCTCGAAGTCGGGAATGGGGCTGCCGGCCACGTAGCGGTCGTCGTCGTTGATGGTCCCGTCGCCGTTCAGGTCCACGTAGCGGATGTCGCCCGGCCTGGCGTTGGGCTGAATGACCTTGCCGTCCTTGTTGCGGTGCGCCTGCACCTCGGCGTCGCTCTGGAACAGCCCGTCGGTCTTGATCAGGTAGAAGTCGCCGATGCCGCCGCCCACCGCCGTGCGCGACACGTTGTTGAACCCGGCAAAGATGGGCTGCCCGCCGTTGCCCAGCCCCAGCACTTCGTTGTTGATGGTGGTGATGTTGGCGCTGCTCACCAGCTGCAGGTCGCCGCGGTTCACCGTCCACTCGGCGCCCAGCTCGAAGCCGCGGTTGCGCACGCTGCCGGCGTTCACGGTGGGGGGCGCGGTGGGGTCGTTGAAGCCGGTGCCCAGGCTCCACGGAATGGGGGGCGACACCAGCAGGCCGTCGCTGTTGCTGACGTAGTAGTCGGCCGTAACGCGCAGCGCGTCGTTCAGCACGCCGAACTCCAGCCCCACGTTGGTCTGGGTCTGGTCCTGCCAGCGGATGTCGGGGTTGGCCAGGCGCAGCTGCGTGGCGCCCGAAGCGATGGCGCCGCCGAACAGGTAGCTCTGGTTGCTGATGATGGACGCGGCGTACTGGAAGTCGCCGATGTCCTGGTTGCCCAGCGAGCCGTAGCTGGCGCGCAGCTTGAGGCTGGGCACCGAGCTGCCCAGGAAGGGCAGGTTCTGGTAGAACGGCTCGTCGCTGACGACCCAGCCGGCCGAGCCGGAAACGAAGGTGCCGTACTTGTTCCCCGGGCCAAAGCGCGACGAGCCGTCGCGGCGCACGGTGCCGGTGAGCAGGTAGCGGTCGGCGTACGAGTAGTTGGCGCGCAGCAGCAGGCCCACCAGGCCGCTGGGGATCTCGAAGCCGCGGTTGGCGAAGTTGCTGGTGCCCGCGTCGATCTGGGTGATGTCCTCGTCGGCGAAGCCGCGGCGGTACGCCTCCAGCCGCTCGAAGCGCCCGGTCTGCTGCGTGACGCCGGTGACGCCGCTGAGCGAGTGCTCGCCGCGGGTCTGCTCAAAGTTCAGAAGGTGCTCCATGAGCAGCACCATGTTGTTGTCGCGCCGCTCCCGGGCCTCGTTGAAGGTGGGGACGGTGTTCTGCCGGATCTGCTGCTGGCGCTGGAAGCGGGTGTAGTTCAGGTCCTCGTAGTCCACGCCCAGGTTCACGCGGTAGCGCAGCCAGCTGGTGAGCGAGTACTCGCCGAACACGCTGCCCAGCACGCGGTTGGTGATCTCGTTGTTGTCTTCGCGCTCAAACGCGCCCACCGGGTTGCTGCCGAAGGTGGCCAGCGCGCCGTTCCCCGAGCCGTAGCCGTAGCCGCTGGGGTTGTTGGGGTCGTACACCGGAATGCCCGGCTGCAGGCGCACCGCGTCCACCAGGGGAAAGCCCACCAGGTTGTTGCGCGTGCTGCGCGACAGCGTGGCGTTCTGCCCCACCCGCCACCGCCCGCCGCGCGCCTCGGAGTTCACCCGGAAGCTGAAGCGCTCGAAGTCGGTGTCGATGATGGTGCCCTGCTGGTTGAAGTAGCCGCCGCCGATGAGGTAGTTGGCGTTGTCGCTCCCGCCCGACACGGCCACGTTGTGGTCCTGCACGGCGCCCTGCTGGAACACCGCGTCCTGCCAGTTGGTGTTGGCGGTGATGGCGGTGTTGTCGGCCGGCAGCCCCGCGTTGGTGCGGGCCATGTTGTTGAGCTCCGACCAGCGCGCCGCGTCCACCAGGTCCACGCGGCGGGGCACTTCCTGGAAGCCGTAGTACGAGTTCACGGCCACCTTGGGCGCGCCCGCGCGGCCGCGGCGGGTGGTGATGAGGATCACCCCGTTGGCCGACTGCGCGCCGTACTGCGCGGCGGCCGACGCGTCCTTGAGCACCTGCACCGACTCGATGTCGCGCGGGTTCAGGTTGGGGTTCTGCCGGGTGTACATGCCGTCCACCACGTACAGCGGGCTGCTTCCGCTCAGGAAGTTCTGCCCGCGGATGTTTACCTGCGACTCGCGCCCGGGCTGGCCGGAGCTCTGGATCACCACGCCGGCCACGCGGCCGCGCAGCGCCTCCTCGAGCGTGGCCACCTGCCGGTCCTGGATGTCTTCGGCGCGCACCTCGGCTACCGCGTCGCTCACGGTGGTGCGGCGCTGGGTGGTGTAGCCCACCGCCACCAGGGTATCCAGCATGAGAGTCTGCGTGCCCAGCCGGAAGTCGGCCTGGGCCGTGGCGCCCTCGGCCACGGTGACGCTTACGGCGGTGCTGGCGAAGCCCATCTGCCCGGCGCGCACCTGGTACTGGCCGGCGGGAACGCCGTTGATGGTGTAGCGGCCGTCGGGGCCGGTGCGGCCGGTGAGCCGCGTGCCCACCACGGACACCTGCGCGTCCGCCACCGGCGAGCCGTTGGCGGCGCTCACCACCTGGCCGGTGATGCGGCCGCCGCTCTGGGCGTGCAGGGGAAGCCCCGCGAGCAGGGCCAGGAAGGCGAACGCTCGGAGCAGCAGCCTCGCGGCGAGCCCGGCGCGGGAAACGACAGGGTTCTTCATCGGGTTCCCTCGATTGGGAAGCGGGTGAACGGGTCCGGCCGCGCGGGCGGCGCGCCTGCCGGGGTGGGGAGGTGGGGCATGGTGCACGGGCCGGAGGCGAGGCCCGGTGGAGCCGGTCGGGGTCCTGCGTTCAGCGGGCGGCCATGCGGGCCGCGCCGCTGTTGGTGCCAGCCCCCACGCGGACGATGGACGCCGCGGGGGAGCCGGGGAGGGCGCGGGTGGAATCGCGCACCACCAGTTCCGTGTCCAGGTACAGCCGCTGGGGCGGGAGCGTCTCCCGCGACTCGATGTGGCGGATCAGCATCTGCGCCGCCACCTGCCCCATCTGGAACTTGGGGACGCGCACGGAGGTCAGGCGCAGCGGCAGGTAGTCCAGCAGGTGGATGTCGTCAAAGCCCACCACCGACACCTCGTCCGGCACGCGGATTCCCAGCTCGTCCAGGGAGCGGCACAGGCCCAGCGCAACCAGGTCGTTGTAGCAGGTCACGGCCGTGGGCCGCTCCGCCGCGGGGCGGCTGCGGAAGAACTCCAGCCCGGCGCGGTAGCCGTCTTCCGCATGGGCGCCGGCGCGCACCACGCCATCGTCGCCAAAGATGATGTGGCTCGCGCTGCAGGCGCGGCGCACGCCGTCGATACGCTCCTGGCTGTGCATGGAGTACTCCGGCCCGGCAAAGTGCACCAGACTGGCGTGCCCCTGGCTGATCAGGAACTCCACCGCCTTGCGCGAGGCGCTCTCGTTGTCCACGTCCACCAGCGAGGCCTGCACCCCCAGCACTTCCTCCAGGAGGACGAAGGGGAGGTTGCGCCGCTTGAGCTCGAACAGGTGCGACAGGTCTGCCGTGTGGTCCAGCACGGGGGTGATGATGAGCCCGTCCACGCCCTTGGCCTGGGCCAGCTCCACCGCGCGCCGCTCGGAGGCGTGCGCGCCCTCGGAGCTCATCACCAGCAGGGTGTAGCCCGCTTCTTCCGCCGCGGCGCGGGCGCCGGTGACGACTTCGCCGTAGTACGGGTTGTCGATTTCCTTGATCACCAGCCCCAGGCTGCGCACCTGCTGCGCGCCCCCGCGGGTGTCCGGCCCACTCTTGCGGTAGTTGAGCGACTCAATGACGGCCAGCACCCGTTCGCGGGTGGACTTGCGCACGGTGCCGGTGTCGTTGAGCACGGCCGAAACGGTGGCCTTGCTCACCCCGGCGAGCCGCGCGACGTCGTTGATGGTCGGCTGCTTGTTCTTCATCGTCCGGCAGCGGGGCAGGGCGGAATGAGCGGGGACTACGGTGGAGCGGGGGTGCCCCTGAACTTTGGGCAAACCGTGCTTGAACTCGCCTGAACAGGTTCGATGGTGTTCAGGTTAGAGGCGCGGGTGCGGGCTGTCAAGGTTCACGTTGGGGGGAGGGCGCGAGTGCGGAGTGCAGAGGAACAGAAGGGCTCAGTGCTCAGTGCCAAGTGCTCAATCCCGATATCATCCAGCATCTCCGTACCGTGACCTCCGTGCAGCCTCCGTGACCGCCGTGAGAGACGAAGTTGCCCGATCCCGGTGCGACGGCTCGCGGGTCCCGGTGGATGGAAGAGAAGGTGCTTGACATCGCGCACCCTGCAAACGTACTGTCTTGAACCAATCTGAACCGCGCGTTCGGTTCAGGTCCGGCCCGGTCCGCTCGACCACCATCCCCTCCCAACTCTGCCCAGCCAACCCATGCTCCCGTTGCCCCGGCTCCGTTCCATCCTGCGCGCGGGCGTGCTGCCCGCGCTCGCCCTCGCGTCTCTGGCGGGCTGCCGCAAGGAGGCGGCGGCCGACGGCAAGTGGACCGTCGGCTTTTCGCAGATGGGGCACGACAACCCCTGGCGCATGGCGCAGACGGCCAGCCTGCGCGACGAGGCCAGGAAGCGCGGCTACGAGATCGTCGTCACCGACGCGCAGGACCAGACGGCCAAGCAGGTGGCGGACGTGGAAGACCTGATCGCGCGTGGCGTGGACGTCATCCTTCTGGCACCCCGCGAGTTCGAGGGGCTGGCGCCGGCGCTGCAGGCCGCCCGTGACGCCAACATCCCCGTGATCCTGGTGGACCGCGAGGCGGAGGGGAAGCCGGGCGAGGACTACGTCACCTTCCTGGGCAGCAACTTCGTGGACCAGGGGCGCCGCGCGGCGGAGTGGCTGGTCAAGGAGACCGGCGGCACGGCGGGGATCGTGGAGCTCACCGGCACGCCCGGCTCGTCCGTGGCGCTGGACCGCGCCAAGGGGTTCCGCGAGGTGATCGCGCAGCACCCGGGGATGAAGATTCTGGCCTCGCAGACGGGCGAGTTCTCCCGCGCCACGGGGCAGCGGGTGATGCAGAACATCGCGCAGTCGCTGGGCAACCAGATCACCGCCGTGTACGCGCACAACGACGAGATGGCGCTGGGCGCCATCCAGGCGCTGCGGGCCTCGGGCCGCAATCCCGGGACGGACGTGAAGATGGTGTCCATCGACGGGCAGCGCGCCGCCCTGGAGGCCATTCAGCGCGGCGAACTGGGCGCCACGGTGGAAAGCAACCCGCGCTTCGGCCCCATCGCCTTCGAGACGATCGAGCAGGTGCGCAAGGGCGAAACCATCCCGCCCAAGAAGCTGATCACCGACCGCTTCTTTGACCGCGCCAACGCCGCGCAGTTCGTCGCCGAGGCGTACTGATCACGGAACGTGCTGAGTGCTGAGTGCGGGGTCAACCCGCACTCAGCGCGGCGCATCCGGCTCGCGACTGAGCCACGGACGCGCATCCACTCCGCACTCCGCACTCCGCACTCTGCACTCTCTTCCTCGCCCATCATGACCAGCCCGCCCATCCCGCCATCCATCCCGCCGGACCCGCCCGAAGTCCTCCGCATGGAGGGGATCGTAAAGCGCTTCGCCGGCGCCACCGCGCTGGACGGGGTGAACTTTTCCCTGCGGCGCGGCGAGGTGCACGCGCTCGTGGGCGAGAACGGCGCGGGCAAGTCCACGCTGATTAAGATCATGACGGGCGCCTACCGCCGCGACGGCGGGCGCGTGCTGCTGGAGGGGCGCGAGGTCAACTTCCGCTCGCCCGAGGATGCACAGGGCGCGGGCGTCGTCGCCGTCTATCAGGAGGTGAACCTGCTCGCGTTCCGCACCGTAGCCGAGAACATCTTCCTCGGCCGCGAGCCGCGCCGCGTGGGGCTAATCGACTGGAAGAGGATGAACGCCGACGCCGACGCGATACTCAAGCGGCTCGGGCTCGACATCGACGCGCGCGCGCCCTTGGGCAGCCTCAACATCGCG
>NZ_DASVTX010000371.1:0-2907 GCF_036387355.1 Longimicrobium sp. | reverse complement strand
GCCGCCATCGCCGACGCGCTCGCCGCCCTGGGCGCTTGCGTCGCGGTCCTGGGCCGCGACGGGGACGAACTCCGCGCCCGCGCCGCCGCCCTGGCGAATGTGCACGGCGTCCGCGCGCACGCCGCCGTGTGCGATGTGACGGACGAGCCCGCGGTCGCGCACGCCTTTGCGGAGGTGCGCGAGGCGCTGGGGGACGTGCAGATCCTGGTGAACAACGCCGGCCAGTCCGCGGGGGGGGCGTTCACGCAGACGAGCCGCGAGGTGTGGGACCGCATGCTCGCGGTGAACCTGACGGGGACGTTCCTGTGCACCCAGCAGGTGATCCCCGCGATGCAGGCGGCGGGGTGGGGGCGCGTGATCAACATCGCCAGCACCGCCGGGCAGCGGGGATACAGCCACACGGCCGCGTACTGCGCGGCCAAGCACGGCGTAGTCGGCCTGACGCGCGCGCTGGCGATGGAAACGGCCAGGCAGGGCATCACCGTCAACGCGGTCTGCCCCGGCTACACGGATACCGACATGGCGCGCTCGGCCATCGACAACCTGGTCCGCGCCGGCCGCTCGGAGCAGGATGCCCTGCGCGCCATCACCCGGGTGATGCCCGTCGGCCGGATGATCCGCCCGGAGGAGGTGGCGAGCGCCGTCGCCTGGCTCTGCGCCCCCGGCGCCGCCGCGGTCACCGGGCAGTGCATCGGCGTTGCGGGTGGCGAGGTGATGTAAGCCGCGTAGCGACGTTGACCGCCCGCGCTACCACGGGTATAATTCATCCTCATTGCGAGGAGGGATTGTGAGTGCATTCGAGAGGCGTGATTCCGAGACGAGCGGACTCACCCCGCGAGAGGCGGCGTTCGTGACCGACCTACCGGAAAAAACGATTCAACAGGCGATCGACCGGGAGGAGGTCGTCCCGCTCAGAAACCGGACTGGCGACAGGGACCGGGTCCTGGGCTACCGCGATCTCGTGTACCTTCGGCTGCGCAACGGAGCCGGGCGCCTCCTTTCGCCGGAAGGCAAGCGCAGGCTACGGGCAGAACTCGAGCAGATCGGCGGCGAGGCATGTGACAGTGAGATCCTGAACCTGGGCCCGCTGAACCTGGATGTCGGCCCGGTATCGCGCGAGGTGCAGGCACGTCTCGAGGCGATGGAGCGTGCCCGCCAGTGGGTGATCATCGATCCGGCCGTGCGCGCGGGGGAACCGGTGGTGCGGGGAACGCGCGTGTCCGTTCACGTCGTGGCGGAACTACAGGAGCAGGGAGCCAGCCGGCAGGAATTGCTGGAGGACTATCCGTCGCTCACCCCCGAGTCGCTGGAAGCCGCGCTTCTGTACGCCCGGATGTATCCGCGCCGCGGCCGCCCCAGGCGCGCACCGTGGAAAGACGGCGAGATCGCGGCACCCACCCCACCCGTGAAGGAGGACGCGTAGACCTGCAACCGGCGAAAGGGTGGCACCGTGGTCACGTTTCTCATCGACGAGAACCTTTCGCCTGCACTGACCAGCACGGCAAACGCGCTGGGCTTCGCGGCTTTTCACGTGGCCCACAGGGGCTGGGCGTCCGCAAGCGACGATCAGGTTCTGCGGCGCATGCTGGACGAGAGCCTCACGCTGGTCACCAACAACTGGTTGGATTTCAAGCCGATGCTGGCCCGTGAGGGCCTGCATCCGGGGGTGGTCGTTATTCTGCCCAACGTCCGGCGCCAACGGCAGGCGGAACTGTTTGCGCTTGCCCTGCTGTTGATTCGGGATTCAGACCCGCCACTGGACATGATCAACACCGTGCTCGAGGTCACGGCTGAGGGGGTGGTTACCCGGTACGCACTTTCAAACGACTGATCGCCTGCCCTCTTCTGCGACCCGGCCCGTCAGGAGCCCGCGCGAGCGTCGCCGCTCCGGGCGTTGCCTCACTCACGCACCCAGCACTCACGCACTGTTCCGTGACCACACGCCTTCTTGCCGCCGACTTTCGCCCGGCCACCTTTGGATGGCGGGTGGACGGCCCCGTCGCCACGCTCACGCTCAGCCGCCCCGAGCGCAAGAACCCGCTCACCTTTGAATCGTACGCGGAGATGCGCGACACCTTTCGCGCGCTCAGCTTCGCCACGGACGTCAAGGTGATCGTGCTCACCGGCGCCGGGGAGAATTTCTGCTCCGGTGGCGACGTGCACGAGATCATCGGGCCGCTGGTGCAGATGAAGGAGCAGGGGCGCATGGGCGAACTGCTGGATTTCACCCGCATGACCGGCGACCTGGTGAAGGCCATCCGCGGCTGCCCGCAGCCCGTCATCGCCGCCATCGACGGCGTGTGCGTGGGCGCCGGCGCCATCCTGGCCATGGCCAGCGACCTGCGCCTGGGCACCGCGCGCAGCAAGGTCGCCTTTCTGTTCACCCGCGTGGGCCTTTCCGGCGCCGACATGGGCGCCTGCGCCATCCTGCCGCGCATCATAGGGCAGGGGCGCGCGAGCGAACTGCTCTACACCGGCCGCGCCATGGACGGCGCAGAGGCGGAGCGCTGGGGCTTCTACAACCGCATCGCCGCGCCGGAAACGCTGCTGGACGAGGCCCACGAACTCGCCCGATCCCTTGCCGCCGGGCCCACCTTCGCGCACGGGATCACGAAGCGCTGCCTGCACCAGGAGTGGTCGATGGGGGTGGACGAGGCGATCGAGGCCGAGGCGCAGGCGCAGGCCATCTGCATGCAGACGGAAGATTTCGCCCGCGCGTTCCGGGCGTTCGCGGCCAAGGAGAAGCCGGTTTTCGAGGGCAACTGAGGAGGTGCTTCCGGGGGCGCCGAACGGCCGAAAAAAGTGCTTGACACGCCCCTGGCGGGAACCGGGTCTTTTCGTGCAGAGCCGTCCAGAAAAGCGAGTAAACACGCGGTAATTTTCTGCTCGGACTGTGCGCCCGGTGGC
>NZ_DASVTX010000370.1:0-5695 GCF_036387355.1 Longimicrobium sp. | reverse complement strand
CTCGCCACCCTCTCCCACGAACAGATGTGGGAGAGGGGGCACACCCCAACTACGCCCTCCCCCGACCCCTCCCCGTGCAAACAGCCGCACGGAGAGGGGAGACAGCAACGACGGTGCGCTTCGAACGGTGCCGGGCGTGCGGAGAGGCCCCCTCTCCCCGGCCCTCTCCCCCGCTGTCGCGGGAGAAAGGGAGACCTCAGCGCAGGCCGGCGTTCGGCACTGACGACTGGCCCCGCGCCGGACCAGCCTCACAGCAGTATCGTAAGGCTTTCAGCCGTTGTTGCGGCGACTTCAGTCGCTCAACGGCCCCACTCTCGTACTTTCGTACTCTCGCACTCTCGTACTTCAGTTCCGCACTCCGCACTCCGCACTTGCCGTTCACGTCGCGAAATACTTCGCCGCCGGATGGTGCACCACCAGCGCCGCGGTCGACTGCTCGGGATCCAGCTGGTACCCGGCCGTCAGCCCCACGCCGATGGTTTCCTTGATGGGGAGCACCTTGAACAGCACCTCGTGCTGCTCCACGTCCGGGCACGCCGGGTACCCCCACGAGTACCGCAGCCCGCGCGGCTCCCCGATCCCCAGCTCCTGGCGAATGCGGCGGTTGATGAACTCCGCCGCGCCCTCCGCCGTCTGCACGCTGAAGCCGTGCAGAAAGTACCCCTCCGAGTAGTCGCCGCCCTTGGTGCGGCGCTCGATGAACTCCGCCGCGCGGTCGCCGCTGGTCACCACCTGAAGCGGCAGCACGTCCCGCGGCCCTTCCCCGTCCAGCGGGCGGAAGTAGTCCGCCAGGCACAGCTCCTCGCGGTCCTCCTGCCGGGGAAAGGTGAAGCGCCCGATCTCCGTCGCGCGGTCCGACGGGTCGAACACCACCACGTCGTCCCCGTCGCGCCCCGCGGGAAAGTAGCCGTAGATGCCCCGCGGGCGCAGCCACGCCTGCGTGCGCGCCTCGCGGGTGTAGCGCGCCAGCCGCGGCTCGAAGTCCTCGCGAACAATGCGCTCCCACTCCTCGCCCTTGAGGTTGCGGGCACCCCACTGCATGCGGTACAGCGTGTTGCGGTCAATGCACTCCACCACCTCGTCCACCGGGATGTGGTCCAGCACCTTCCATCCCCAGAACGGCGGGGTGGGCACGTCCGCCGGGGCCACCGCGGGGTTTTCGCGGCTTCCCGGGCGCATCCCCTTGGCCGACGCCTTGCGCGCCTCGTACTCCGCCGTGCGCCGCAGCATCTCGGCGTTGTGCTGCTCAATGAAGGCGGCGCCGTCGTCGGCCATCAGGCGGTCCATGGTCGCCAGCCCCTCGAACGCGTCCTTGCAGTAGAACATCCCCGACGGGTAGGGCTGCGCCTCCGCCACCATCGCCGCGCTGCGCACGAAGCTGGGGTTGATGGCCGCGCCGCCCACCAGGATGGGATACTTCAGCCCCCGCCGGTGCAGCTCCTGCGCGCACAGCGGCATCTGCTTGCTGGTGCTGACCAGGAGCGCGGACAGGCCGATGGCGTCGGCGCCCACTTCCTCCGCCTTTTCCAAGATGGTGTTCACCGGCACCTGCTTGCCCAGATCGAACACCGTGTAGCCGTTGTTGGTGAGGATGGTGTTCACCAGGCTCTTGCCGATGTCGTGCACGTCGCCGTACACGGTGGCCAGCACCACCTTGCCCTTGGTCTGCCCCTCCGCCTTTTCCAGGTAGTTCTCCAGCCGCGCCACCGCCTTCTTCATCACCTCCGCGCTCTGCAGCACGAAGGGAAGGATCAGCTCGCCGGCGCCGAACTTGTCGCCCACTTCCTTCATGGCCGGGAGCAGCACCTCGTTCAGCACGGGAACGGCGCCCAGCTTTTCCACCGCGCGGTCGATCCACTCCTCCACCCCGTCCTTCTTGCGGTGCAGGATCTTCCAGTGCAGCGCCTCCTCCGGCGTCATGGTCGCCGTGGGATCCACCGAGGTGTTTTCCGCCTCGCCCGAGCGGCCCTCGTAAAAGGCGATGAAGTCGGCCAGCGGGTCCTTGTCCGCCGTGCGGCGGTCAAAGATCAGGTCGTCCGCCAGCCTGCGCTCCTCCTCCGGGATCTCGAAGTACGGCGTGACGTGCGACGGGTTGATGATCCCCGTGTCCAGCCCCGCGTTCACGCAGTGGTGCAGGAACACGGAGTTCAGCACCGCGCGCGCGGCGGGGGACAGGCCGAAGCTCACGTTGCTCACGCCCAGCGTGGTGAGCACGCCGGGAAGCTCGCGCTTGATGGCGCGGATGCCCTCGATCGTCTCCGCCGCAGAGGTGCGGAACTCCTCGTCGCCCGTGGCGAGCGTGAACGTCAGCGCGTCAAAGATCAGCGCGTCCGGCTGCAGCCCGTACTCGTGGACGGCGATGTCGTGGATCTTGCGGGCGGCCTGCAGCTTGGTTTCCGCCGTCTTGCACATCCCGCCCAGGTCACGGTCGATGGTCAGGGCGATGACCGCCGCGCCGTGCGCCGCCACCAGGGGAAGCACGGCGTCAATGCGCTCGCGCCCGTTCTCCAGGTTGATGGAGTTCACCAGCGCGCGCCCGGGGCTCTGCTCCAGCGCCACGCGGATCACGTCGGCCTCGGTGCTGTCGATGCAGAGCGGCGCCTCCACCCCCTGCGACAGCAGCTTGACCACGCTGCGCATCTGGTCGCCCTCGTCCTGCCGCTCGGTGAGCGCCACGCACACGTCCAGCACGTGCGCGCCGTTCTCCGTCTGCTCGCGCGCCACTTCCAGCACGCCGTCGTAGTCGTCGGCCAGCAGCAGGCGCTTGACCTTGCGGCTCCCCTGCGCGTTCACCCGCTCGCCGATCATCGTCGGCGCGGGGACCTGGATGAGGTCCGTGGCGCGGATGCCGCTGCTCAGGCGCGGCACGTACTCCACGTTCCGCGGCTTGAGCTCCACCGTGGACAGGCGGCCCACCAGCTCGCGGATGTGCTCCGGTGTAGTGCCGCAGCACCCGCCCACCACGCGCACGCCGTGCTCGCGAACGAATTCCTCCAGCTGGTCCGCAAAGGGAACGGACTCCAGCGGATACACCGCGCAGCCGCCCTCGTTGTGGGGGATGCCCGCGTTGGGAATGCAGCTGATGGGCAGGCGCGAGTGTTCGCCCAGGTAGCGGATGGCCTGCCGCATGTGCTCGGGGCCGGTGCTGCAGTTGAGGCCGATGACGTCGGCTCGCAGCGACTCCAGCGTGACCATGGCCGCGCCGATGTCGGTGCCCAGCAGCATGCGGCCGCTGGTGTCCAGCGTCACCTGCACCTGCAGCGCCACGGGGCGGCCGGACTCGGCGATGGCCTGGCGGCAGCCGAAGACGGCGGCCTTGACCTCCAGGATGTCCTGCGAGGTCTCGATAAGCAGCACGTCGGCGCCGCCCTCGATGAGCGCGGCGCCCTGCTCGGCGAACACGGGCACCAGCTCGCCGAAGGTGATGTTGCCCAGCGTGGGGTCCGAGGCGGAGGGCAGAAACCCGGACGGGCCGATGGAGCCGGCCACGAAGCGCGGCTTGCCGTCTTCCGCGGCAAAGCGGTCGGCCACGCCGCGGGCCAGGCGCGCGGCGGCCACGTTGATCTCGCGCACGCGGTCCTGCAGGCCGTACTCGCGCAGGGTCAGGCGGTTGGAGCGAAAGGTGTCCGTCTCCAGCACGTCCGCGCCCGCGGCCAGGAACGACGCGTGAATTTCGCCAATGACGTCGGGCCGGGTAATGACCAGGTAGTCGTTGCACCCTTCCAGCGCCGCGCCGCCGAAGTCTTCCGCGGTGAGGTCGTAGCGCTGCACGCTGGTGCCCATGGCCCCGTCAAAGACGAGGACGCGTTCATCCAGCGCGGCGAGATAGGGCGAGCGTTCCATCGGTACCGTTCCGTGCATGTATACGAAAAATCCCCGCGACTCTGAAAAGGAGAGTGCGGGGATACGCAGGCGGCCACAGGCCAAACCATCCCGACTCTTTAGCGTTTTTTAGCGAGGTCGCAAGCGGTCGCGCAAATCATCCTCGGCACGCGGGTGCGTGCGGCGGTCAATCTACCATCATCCCGAATTCGCGCAAGTGCGCGCGGCAGACCATCCTGTGTACACGCATCGCCCTCCGCGGTTCACCCGCCTGGGGGAGGGTTGGTGGGGCTGCGGATTCCGGATGGGGGTGGCCGGGCTTCCGCGCCGCCGGTCTGCTGAGCGGCTGAAGCCGCCGCAACCACAGCTGAAAGCCTCACGATACTGCCGTGAGGCTGCACTTGCGCGGGGGCGGGGTCCGGCGCGGGGAGCAGGCAGGGCTGAGCGAATGAATTCGCCGCAACAACGACGGAAAGTCCCCGAAACAGACGGGGGGACTTCACCTGCACGCGGCGACGGTTGCCGATGCAGGTCGCCCTCTCGTGTGGCTGTTTGCGGGGCGAGGGGCCTTCGAGGCCGGCGGTGCGGTGCCCAAGCACCCGCCGCGCCGACCGGCTCTCCCTCTCGCGCGGAGCGGCTGGAGGGGGTTGCGGGAGGGGGCCTCTCCGCACGCATCTGGATCCGGCCAAACGCGCCGGACCGGGGTGTGCTCCCTCTCCCACGTCTGTTTGTGGGAGAGGGTCGTCGTGCGCAGCACGCGGGGTGAGGGCCGCGAGGCGTCGGGCGCGAACGGTGACTCGCCCGCGCCCCAGCAGGAGCGACGGCAGCGGACGCGAACGGTGACTCCTCCATCCGGCGCGTCAGCCGAGCGCGAGACGCCCGTCCGCTGCGAGCCTGGACACGAGGCGGTTGCGGGCGCGGCCGGCCACCATGCCGTTGATCCACATGACCGGCCCGATGAGCCAGTACGCGCACCCGGCCAGCATGGGCCCGAGCATTCCCCCGAACAGCGCCAGCAGAATGGAAAGCACGCCGACGCTCACGTTCAGCGCGCTTTCGCGCACGTTGCCCACCGTGTCGAACACCTCCACCTCGGTGAGTTCCAGCGTTTCGCGGCAGCGCAGCGCGTGCAGGTGCAGCAGCGCGAACACCGCGAACACGGCGATGTAGCCGGCGCTGAACACCACCATCAGCATGGGCCACTGCCCGTTCTGCAGCACCGGAACGTCGCCCCCGCCGGGCTGGATCAGCCACGGCCGCTCCCCCGTCGCCATGGCCACCACCAGCCCGAACACGAATTTGAGCGGGTACACAAAAAACAGGACCACGAACAGGAGCACGCCGTTAAGCACCGTGGTGACGCCGTCGTTCAGCCCGTAGCGGCGAAAGAAGCGGTGCTGGTGCCACCACACCAGGAACAGCAGCGCGAAGCAGGCGGCAAAGGCCACGAATCCGCGCATGACGTTGAACAGTTCCGTCGCGGTCTGCGGCACTTCCAGCGACACCACCAGCAGCGTGATGGCGAATCCGAATACCGCGTCGCTGAGCGCCTCCAGCCGCGAAACGTCGGTGCCGCGCAGGCGAAAGCCGTCCTTGCCTGCACTGTGGGTCTGCATGATCAGCGACCGGATCATCGGCGGCCCTTTCCGAATCTGGGGGAGGATCCGCGGCCGGCGGTCGCCGGGGCGAGGGCGAGGGAAGCCGGCTTCAGCAACGCGGCGGGATAGCAGGAGAGGGCTGAACCAGGATCGTGCGGGAACCGGCAGGGTCCCAAACTACCGGCGCCCACCGAACCCGGTCAACCGCCCCAAGCCCCGTCCCCGCCCCGATCCACCTGTTCCCCATCCCTGTTCCCTATTCCCTGTTCCCTGTT
>NZ_DASVTX010000369.1:0-10882 GCF_036387355.1 Longimicrobium sp. | reverse complement strand
CGTTGCGCGGCAAGCTGGCGCCGCGCAACGGGACCGCGCGGGATGGATCAGTTGGCGGGCGCCGCGGGGCGCGCCGGCAGCGTGCGCGTGTCGGGCGATTCGTCTTCCAGGCGAATGCGCAACGTGCCGTTCTGCCGGCGCAGCAGCCCGGTGTAGGAGAAGATGATGGGGTTGGTACCGGGGCGGAGCGTCCAGGCGAACTGGCCGGTCACCAGCGCCGCATCCGGGCCCACCGCCTCGTACGACAGGTTGCGCCACTCGAACGCGGCCGGCGGCGACCAGGCCGTGTTGTACTGGTGCGCGATGGAGTCGTAGGGCAGGAACTCCTTGTTGCCGTTGCCCATGCGATATGCGCCGGTGCGGTCGTATCGCTCCGCGATCCCGGCGCGATTGCCCGAGCTCAGGTCGCGCGCGTAGCTCTCCATGAAGGTGCGCGCCTCGGCCACGATGTCGCCCGAGCCGCCGCCCCGCTGCACGGACACGGAACACGCGCTCGCCGCCGCGAGCGTCGCGGCGACAACCAGGGTCTGCAACAGCCGTACGGCGGATCGGGAGATGTGCATCGGCGCGGTCATCAGAGGGTGGGTGCAGGAGAGGGGCGGACAGAGACGGCCAGCGGGCGAATCGAGCCTCGGAAGGTCGCATGCGTCGCTCACCAGCGGATCGAGCGCGGCGACGCCAACCGTACCGTTGATGATCCCCGTGGCGCAAGGCTCTTGATGGGTATGCGGCCGCGACGCCCGGGCCGGGATGGTAAGCAGGGGAAGCTGGGCTGAGTGCCGGCTCGGCGGGAACCGGGCCGCGCTGGCTGTCAGCAGAGACGCGGATCGTTTCTACCACACGTCTTTTGCGAGACGTTTCGGAGACTCGGTGCAGACTACCAGGAGGATCAGATGCTAGCGGAACGCTGGGTCACCACGCGTCGCCGACTTCTACCAGCGGCTCGCCTGCCTCAAGCATTGGTAGGGCTGTGGGAAGCGCCTGGTTGAGCAGCACCTTGAGACGCGCATTCGAGGTGTTGCCCGACCGCAACCAGATGACCTGAGGAGGTGGGCCGTGGCGCTGGAGCAGGTCTACGAAGTCGCTGTCCTTGGTCATTACCACGGCCCGGGCGTCCCGTGCAGCGGTGAAGATCTCAAAGTCCTCCGCGTCTCTGAGACCGAGATCGCGAACGGCGTGCGCGTCCAGTTCGAACCGCATTCTCAGCCAAAGAGCAATCGCTGGCGAAAGCTGCGCATCAAGCCAGAGAATCACGCCACGACCACAGGATGATCGAGGCGTCGTGACGCGAAGCGCAGACAGGCATCCACGTCTTCCGGCTCGAGATCAGGAAGTTCCTCAATCACCTGCTCACGACTCAGGCCTGTAGCCAACAGATCCAGCACGTCAGTCACACGGATTCGCATGCCGCGAACGCATGGACGCCCGCCACACTGGCGAGGGTTAACCGTGATTCGGCCCAGTTCTCCCATTGCTCAACTCCGGTCAGTGTCCGACCCAAGCTAAATCAGTAACAACCGCTCGCCAAGCGGCGCCCGAACATGCATTTGGGGAAGCGCCTCATCGCGAAGGCTCCTGCGTAGCCAAGGCCAGCAGCTCGGGCGTGGAGAGCGAGCGCCGGCCGTCGCAGAAGTCGGCGATCTGGTGGCGGCAGCTGAAGCCGGGGGCGACGACGTAGTCCGCGGGGGCGCTGTTGCGGACCGCGGGGAACAGCACGCGCTCGCCGCACGCCTTGCTGACGTCGTAGTGGCCTTCCTCGTATCCAAAGCTGCCCGCCATTCCGCAGCATCCGCTGTCCAGGATCTCGAACTGCAAGCCTTCCACGCGGCTCAGGACCTCGCGCGTGGGCTCCATTCCCACCAGCGACTTCTGGTGACAGTGGCCGTGCACCACGGCGCGGCCGTCGATGCGGCCGGGCTTCCAGTCCGGAAGGCTGGCCAGAAACTCCTCCAGCGTCACCGCCGCGGCGGCGAGCGTCTTGGTGCGCCCGTCGCGCACCAGGTCGGGAAGCTCGTCGCGCAGGGTCAGGATGCAGCTAGGCTCCACGCCCACGATCCACGCACCGTTCTCCACCTCCGGCGCCAGCGTCTGCAGCAGGTCCGTCTGCAGGTCGCGGGCGTGGTCCAGCAACCCCTTGCTGATGGCCGCGCGTCCGCAGCACACCTGCTTGCGCGGCAGCTTCACATCAAAGCCGGCCCGCTCCAGCACCGTCACCGTCGCCTTGAGCGGCTCCGTGCCAAAGAAGCCGTTGAAGGTATCGTCGAACAGGATCACCGTCGGCTTGCCGTCCGACGACGACGGGCGCGGCCGGCGCCGGAACCAGCGGCGGAACGGCTCCGGCGCAAAGGTCGGCATCTCGCGGCGCGGGTCGATGCCGCCCATCCGCTTGATCATCCCCGACATCATCCGATTGCCGAAGTTGGCGAAGCCGGGCGCGATGGAGGCCGCCTTTGCCACGTCGTGTATGCGCCCGAAGAACTGCGCCTTGCGGTCCACCCCGTGCTCGCGGTGGTGCTGCGCCAGGAACTCGGCCTTGTAGCGCGCCATGTCCACGCCCACGGGGCACTCCGTCTTGCACGCCTTGCACGCCAGGCACAGGTCCAGCGCGTCCAGCACCTCCTTGCTGCGCATTCCCGGCAGGCTCCCCTTCATGGCCTCGCGCAGCAGGTTGGCGCGGCCGCGGGTGCTGTGCTGTTCCTCCAGCGTCACCATGAACGACGGGCACATGGTCCCCGCGTCGAGCTTGCGGCACACGCCCATGCCGTTGCACTTCTCCACCGCCACCGCGTAGTCGCCGCCGTCCTCGCTGTAGTCGAACCACGTCTGCGGCGGATGGGCGCGGTACTCCTCGCCAAAGCGCAGGTTTTCGCTCATCCGCTGCACGGGCGGAACGATCTTGCCCGGGTTCATGCGGTCTTCGGGATCGAACGCGCGCTTCACCTGCCGGTGCAGGTCCATGATTTCCGGCCCGAACATGATGGGCAGGAACTCGCTGCGCGCCAGCCCGTCGCCGTGCTCGCCGCTGAGCGATCCGCCGAACTCCACCACCAGCTCCGCCACCTCGCCCGCGATGCGCTGCATGCGCCCCACGTCCTCGCCGCGCTTGAGGTTCAGGTCCACGCGAATGTGCAGGCACCCCTGCCCGGCGTGACCAAAGAAGCCGAGGGAGGTGCCGTTGCGCGCCACGATCTCCTCGAAGCGGCGCGTGTAGGCGCCCAGCTTTTCCGGCGCGATGCCGGTATCTTCCACGAATTCCTGCGGCTTGATGTCGCGGTGCGACGTCGTTCGATACAGAAGCCCCGTGGCGGCCTGCCGCAGCGCCCACGCGGCCGTCTGGTCGCGCGCGGAAAGAAAGACGCCCGCGGTGGGGTTCCCCGGCAGCCCCGGCGCGCGCCGCGCAAAGTCGTGCGCCAGCTCCGCCACCTGGTCCGCGGTGACGCCGCTGAACTCGCAGAAGAGGACGCCCAGCGCATCGGGCGAGGCGAGCGCGGCGGTGGCGCGAAAGTCCAGCAGCTCGCGCGCGCCCTGCATCACCCGCGAATCCACGATCTCCAGCGCGGTGAGCCCGGGTTCCGGGAGGATGTGGGGCGTGGCGTCGAACGAGGTGAATCGCTCGCGAAAGCTCAGCAGCACCAGCCCGCGGTGCGGTGGGATGGGGACGAGGCCGAGTTCCGCCTGCACCACCGTCGCCAGCGTGCCCTCGGAGCCGACGATCATGTGCGCCAGGTTCAGCTCCGGCGCCTCGAGCATGGCGTCGAAGTTGTAGCCGGATACGCGGCGCGGCACCTTGGGGTAGCGCGACAGAATGCGCTCGCGCTCCGGCTCCAGGATGCCCAGGACGCGGCGGGCCAGTTCGCCCTCCCTTCCCGCCATCCCCGGCACCGCGTCGCGCCCCACCGGGCCGAAGTGGGCGGCGGCGCCGTCGTGCATCACGCAGTCCAGCGTGTGCACGTGGTCGCCCGTCTTGCCGTGCACCAGCGAGCGCGCGCCGCACGAGTTGTTGCCGATCATTCCGCCCAGGCAGCACTGGCGGATGGTGGCCGGGTCCGGCCCAAAGGTGAGGCCGTGCGGCGCGGCGGCGCGGTTCAGCCGGTCCAGGCGCACGCCGGGCTGCACGGTGGCGCGGCGGCGGTCCGGGTCCACGTCCAGCACCCGGTTCATGTACTTGCCAAAGTCCAGCACCAGTGCGGGCCCCACCGTCTGCCCGGCCAGCGCCGTTCCGCCGCCGCGGGGAAGGACGGGAACGCCGTGTTCCGCCGCCAGCCGCACGGCCGACATCACGTCCTCCGCGTCGCGCGGAACCACGACGCCCACGGGAAGCAGCTGGTACAGCGATGCATCGGTGCTGTACAGCAGGCGCGACTTGGCGTCGAAGCGGATTTCGCCGCGAATGCGGTCCTTGAGGGCGCGCTCCAGGCGCGCGCCCCGGGCGTCGGGCTGAATGACGAGCATCAGACTCTGGCTGCGTTCTGCGATGGGGACGAGGACGGTCCCGGAAAGTAGTGCGGGGGGATGCTGCGGGATACGTGCCGGAAGGGGACGGCAGTGCGGTGTGCTGGGCGCGGAGTGCGGAGATCGGGGCGGCCGAGGGGCTGAGCGACTGAAGTCGCCGCAACAACGGCGGAAAGTCTCCCCAAACAGACGGGGAGACTTCACCTGCACGCGCACCGGTCGCCCGGTGTGAGGGGCGAACACAGGTGCTGCGGATGCAGTCCGCGCAGGCGGACTTCGTGTGTTTGGGGGCGCGGTTTCAACCGCCGGGCACGAACCCCGCCGCCGTGTGCCAAACCATACTCCCGCCGAACGACTCTCCTGGCTTATCACCCTCCCTCCGCACCGCCCTCGCGCCCAACCACGATTCCAGCACGGGTGCCGCCGATCCGGGCGCGCGGTTATCTTCGGGGCTTCGCATCGCCCGCAGATCCCGTTCATGAGCACGCTCGCGCCCGTTCCGCCCCCCGCCGCACGCCGGCGCACGCCCCCCGCCCACGGGCGCAGGCGCCGCGCACTGCTGTTCGCGCACGAACTGCGGGCGCTCACCCGCGTGGCCGGCCCGCTGATCGTAAGCCAGCTGGGCAACATCGCCATGAATACCACCGACACCATCATGGTGGGCCCGCTGGGCGCCGACGCGCTCGCCGCCTCCGGGCTGGGCAACGCCATCTTCATCGCCGTCCTCATGCTCGCCATGGGAACGCTGATGGGAATGTCGCCCCTCATCAGCCAGGCGTTCGGCGCCCGCGACGCCGCGGAGTGCAGGCGCATCCTGGTGCAGGGCCTCTGGCTGGCCGCGCTCCTCGCCATCCCCGTGACGGCGTACTGCATGTTCGGCGGCCCCATCGCCCGGGCGCTGCACCAGCCGGCGGAGGTCACCCGCGATGCCGCGGGCTACCTGTTCGCCCTGGGGTGCGGCGTGCCGCCCATGCTGCTGTTCATCGCCCTGCGCCAGTACCTGGACGGCATGGGCGAAACCAAGCCCGCCATGGCCCTCACCTTCATTGGCGTGGCGGTGAACGTGGTGGGCAACCTGGCGCTCATCTACGGGTTCCAGCTTCACCTTGCGCCCGGCATCGACATCCGCGTGCGCCCCGGCGGCGTGATCGGCTCCGGCTGGTCGACAACCATCGTGCGCTGGGCCATGCTCGTGGCGATGGCCGCGTACCTGATGCACCGCCGCGACCTGCGCCCCTTTTCCGGCATCCCCCTGGGCCCGTCCTTCCAGCGGCTCAAGGAGATGCTGCGGATCGGCGCCCCCATCGGGGTGCAGCTGGGGGCGGAAATCGGCGTGTTCGCCTTTGCCGTGGTGCTGATGGGGTGGATCGGGGCCAGCGCCCAGGCCGCGCACCAGGTGGCCATCAACATCGCCTCCGCGACCTTCATGGTGGCGATGGGGACGAGCCTGGCCGGCAGCATTCGCGTGGGGCAGCACGTGGGCGCGGGAAGCCGCCGCGGCGTGCACCGGGCCGTACTCACCACGTACGCGCTCGTTACCGCCTTCATGGCGATGTGCGCCGTTCTCTTTCTGGTCGCGCCGCGCTGGCTGATGGGGCTGTACACGCACGACCCGGAGCTCATTCGCATGGGCGTGGGGCTGCTGGCGATGGCCGCGGCCTTCCAGGTGTTCGACGGCGCGCAGGTGGCCGGGCTGTGCGCCCTGCGCGGCGCCAGCGACACCCGCGTCCCCATGTGGATCACCATCCTGGGATACTGGGCCATCGGCGCGCCCGCCGCCTGGCTGCTGGGGACGCGCACCTCCTGGGGCGCCATGGGGGTGTGGGCCGGCCTGGTGCTGGGGCTGGCCGCCGTGGCGCTCATGCTGGCCTGGCGCGTCCGCCGGGTGATGTGGGCGGGCCCCCTTTCCGCCCGCGCCGCGGCGGGCTGAATCCCCCGCGCGCGCCGGCGCCGTAGGTCCAGAACGGATGGCGCGCCCGCGCCTCCCGTGCCATGTTTTCCGCGACATCCGCCCCGCGGCGGCTGCCCCGCGTACTCCTTCCGCAGGTCCCGCGATGTTCCCTTCCCTCCCGTTCAAACCTTTTCCGCGCGCCCTCCATCCTATGCATGTCGGAAGCGCGAGGAACCCCTGCCCACGTCGTCTCGATGGCCACCATGCTGGCTGACAACCCTCCCGCGGCAGAGATGCACGCCGTGGCGGACCTTACGGTTCGCCGCGCCCAGGAGGGCGACGCCACGGCATTCGAGCAGCTGTACCGCGACAACGTGGGCCGCGTCCACGCGCTCTGCCTTCGCCTGTGCGGCGACTCCAACCGGGCGGAAGAGCTCACGCAGGACGTGTTTGTCCGGGCGTGGGAGCGGCTGGGGAGCTTTCAGGGAAAGAGCGCCTTCAGCACCTGGCTGCACCGCCTGGCGGTGAACGTGGTGCTGGGGGAGCGCAGGAGCGAAGGGGTGCGGGTGCACCGCATCTTCACCACCGACGCGCCGGAAGTGTACGAGACGCCCACGCGCGCGCCGGATCCCGGCGCGGCGATGGACCTGGAGCGCGCCATTGCGCTCCTTCCGCCGGGCGCCCGTGCGGTCTTTGTCCTCCACGACGTGGAGGGCTACAAGCACGAGGAAATCGCAAGCATGCATGGATCGGCCGTGGGAACGTGCAAGGCGCAGCTGCACCGCGCACGACGGCTGCTGCGGGAGGCACTGGGACGATGACACACGAGCGTACGCTGGAGCTGCTGGACGACTACGTGGGCGGCGAGCTCCCCGCCCCGGACGAGCGCGAGGTGCGCCGTCACCTGATGCAGTGCGACGACTGCCGCGCCGAGGAGCGCGCGCTACTCGCCCTGCTGGACGAGGCCGCGGCGCTCCCCACGGAGATCCAGCCCACGCGGGACCTGTGGTCGGAGATCGCGCCGCGGCTGCAGCCGCGGGACACGGTGGCGCTCCCGGCCGAGGTCCCCATGATCGGGCCGCGGCAGACCCGGCGGGTGCCCTGGTGGATGCAGGCCGCGGCCGCGGTGCTGCTCACGGTGGGGACGTCGGTGGCCACGCTGATGGTGGCGGGCGACCGCACCCAGGCCCCGGTCGCCATCGCGCCGGTGCAGAGGCAGGCGCCGGTGCAGGCGCCGGCGCGGACGGACGCGGCGCTGGCCTCGTTCCGCCCGGCGGAAGAGGAGTACCAGGCCGCCATCGGCGACCTGCAGAAGCTGCTGGACACGCAGCGGTCGCGCATGTCGCCCCGCACGGCGGCCACGCTGGAGGCCAACCTGCGCGTGATCGACCAGGCCATTCAGGAATCGCGCGCGGCGCTGGCCGCGGACCCCAACAGCCGGGAGCTGGCCCGAATGCTCTCGGCATCCTACGACGCCAAGCTGGGCGTGCTGCGGCGCGCGGTGCTGATGTAGCCCGCGCACGCCCATTCACATAAAGGAACGACGATGCACAACAGACTTCTGGTGGCCGCGGGGGCGGCCGCCCTGCTGGCCTGGGCCGCGCCGGCGAGCGCGCAGCGGCAGGTGAACACGCGGCAGCCCGCCAGCGGCAGCGGAACCATGGAGATCCACACCCACGGCGGCTCGCTGCGGGTGATCGGGTGGAACCGCAACGAGATCCAGGTCACCGGCACGCTGAGCCGCGACGGCGACCGGCTGCAGATGGAAGACGGCGACGTGATGGTGGTGGGCAGCCGCGGGCGCGCGGGCCCCTCCACCCTGGAAGTACGCGTCCCGGCCGGCAAGTCGGTGGACGTGCAGACCAACGGCGGCATGCTTTCCATCTCCGGCGTGGACGGCAACATCGAGGCGGTGAACGCCGGCGGCCCGGTGACGGTGGAAGGCACGCCGCGCAACGTGGAGATCAGCACCACCAACGGGCCGGTGACGGTGAACGCCACCACCCGCGACCTGGAGGTGCACTCCATGAACGGCGCCATCTCCATCTCCGGCACCGTGCGCGGCCGTCTGGAGGCCGACGCCATGAACGGGGGCGTGACGGTGAACGCCGCGGCGGAGCGCACGGAGATCAACACGCTGAACGGCGCCGTGCGCGTCACCAACGCCAACGGCCCGGTGGACGTCAACACGGTCAGCGGCGCCATTCAGGTGTCCGGCCGCCGCATCTCCGGCAACTACCAGACGGTGGCGGGGGCAATGGTGCTGGAGGGCGGGCTGGGCGGCGAACTGAACGTGGAAAGCCACAGCGGCAGCGTGGAGCTGCGAGTTCCCGGCGGCACCGACGCGGACGTGACCATCACCACGTGGAACGGGCGCTTTGCCTCGGACTTCGGGGACGGCCGCCGCGACGGCGGCGAGCGCCGGCTGCGGCTGGGCTCGGGCGGGCCGGACGTGTCCATCACCACCTTCAGCGGCCCCGTGCGCATCACGCGCCGCTAGGGCGGAGACCGCCTCTCACGGAGGGCACGGGAAAGGCCACGGGGGTTCACGGTACTGAATCTCTTCCGTGACCTCCGTGCACCCGCCGTGAACTCCGTGAGAGACGAAGTAGAAGGCCGCGGTCGTCCAATGGACGTCCGCATGCAAGATCGCCCCTCCCCCGAGCTTCGGGAGAGGGGCGATTCCGTTTCCTAGTCGATGACGGGCGTCAGGCCCAGCCGGTGCCGCGCTGGTAGTCGTCGCTCACCTGGCGCAGCAGGCGCTCGATGGCGTCCTGGCTCTGCGGAAAGAAGAGCGTGTCGGAGAGCGAGTTGAGCGCGGAGCGCACGTCGCGGAACCGTTCCGCCGCGCGCAGCAGCACGTCGCCCATGCCGTGGCGCAGGGCCAGGTGGCTGCCGGCCGCGAGGCGGTAGCCGGCGGCGCCGAGCTCGTCGTAGTACGAAATGGGCGGCGCGCCCCGGCGCTGCACCCGGTGCGCGATGTGGTCGGGAAACACGCCGCTCAGCCAGAGCGCAAAGTTGCCCAGGTGCACGCGCAGCAGAAACTCGCGTTCGCCGCGCGCCTGGTCCAGCGCGTTCACGATGTCGGCCAGGTAGTGGAACGGCTCGCCCGCGCCGCCGTCCACGCGGTGCGCCCGGCCCGCCGTTGCGAACTCCAGCAGGATGGCGGCCGTGTAGTCCGCCAGCTGCCGATCGTGGATTTCGCGCTGCATGAGCGCGTGGCGAACGAGGACGTAGAACACCAGCGGCGCCGGCGCCGTGCTGATGCGCGGCCCGCGCGCCAGCCCGCGCAGCACGGCCGGGTCGTCCAGCAGCGCGTCCAGGCCGCCGCCGCGCAGCAGCGCCTCGCCGGCCGGCCCGGCGATGGCGGTCAGGAGTTCCGCCTCGCGCCGTCCGAACCCCGCTCGAACATTGGGCTTGATCATGGCTCGTCTCCAGGCAAACGGTTTGGCTTCAACCCTATGGTCATACCGGAGATCCCCGCCCCCGGGTTCCACGGCCCGGGAGCGCCTGAACGCGGATGGTGCACGCGGAATGCCCGGACGCGCGCACCCGGCCGCGTGTGGATGCACGATCCCGCACCGGTCCCGCGCTTGCATCCCGTCCGCTTTTTCCTCTTTCCTCCTGTACGCGTGATCGCCGATGGATACTGCACTCCCGGAATCATGGCGCAAGCACCTGGCGGATGAACTGAGCTCCGAGTGGTTCGCGGGCCTGCGCGCGTTCGTGGACGGGGAGCGCGCCCGGGCCGCCGTGTATCCGCCCGCGGGCGAGGAGTTCACCGCGCTCCGGCTGACGCCGTACGACAAGGTGCGGGTGCTGATCCTGGGTCAGGACCCGTATCACGGTCCGGGGCAGGCGCACGGGCTGGCGTTCTCGGTGCGGCCGGGGGTGCGGCCGCCGCCCTCGCTGGCCAACATCTTCAAGGAATTGAGGGACGAGATGGGGTGCGCGCCGCCCGGCCACGGCTCGCTCGAGCACTGGGCGCGGCAGGGCGTGCTGCTGCTGAACGCGGTGCTGACGGTGCGCGACGGGGAGCCCAACTCGCACAAGGGCAAGGGGTGGGAGCGGTTCACCGACGCGGTGATCCGCGCCGTGGCGGCCAAGCCGGAGCCGGTGGTGTTCGTGCTGTGGGGCGGGTACGCGGCCAAGAAGGAGGCGCTGATCGGGCCGCCGCACTTCGTGCACAAGAGTGCGCATCCGTCGCCGCTCTCCGCGCGGCGCGGGTTCTTTGGCAGCACGCCGTTCACCATCATCAACCGCGAACTGCAGCGCGCGGGCGGCACGCCCATCGACTGGTGCATCCCGCGAGGCTGAACGACAACGGCGGACTCCCCGGCGGCCCCCACCCGGGCCGGCATCACCGGCCAACCCTCCCCCAAAACAGACTGGGGAGGGTTGCCGAGGGCGAAGGGGGCAGCGCGGAGAACAAGGTTCGCGCGGCCGCGGGCTGTCCTGAGCGGATGAATCCGCCGCTCTGAAAGCGGTAAGCCCCGACTCGTGGCCGCTGACGCGTCCACGATCGAGGCTTCAACTGCA
>NZ_DASVTX010000368.1:0-12188 GCF_036387355.1 Longimicrobium sp. | reverse complement strand
CCCTCTCTACTTGTCAGCCCTTCTTGGACAACGAGTCCCGCATTCGCTGCACGATACCATGGATTGCGTTCGCCGCCTGGAGGACCCACACGATCTCTTGAATCCACTTGAGCACTTCGATGTTCTGCATTGTTGCTCCCTGATGCTGTTACGCTTGCCCCACGGTGCGGGGTGAGGTCGAAAAGTCGCCCCCCACAGACATACTTCTGCAGGAGGGCGTTTAGGACCTAATCTGCGCGCACCCCGTGCGGCTTTGATGAACCGTTCCGGTCGCGCGCCCTATTCCGGCGCACAAAGTCCCCGAACAACTAGGCCCCTGCATCCAGCTGGATGCAGGGGCCTTTTCATCTCTCGTTCTTCGCACCGACCTACAACGACCTCGGGCCGCAGGCTGCAAGCGGCCTCCCATAAGCAGCGCCGGACGTCAGGACCGGCACTTTTCTCTGTACCGATCATTCCGTTTGATGCAGCCACTAGTCCGACCTTTCAGACGATATATAGGGCATCTGAAAGAGAGAAAAGTGCTTTTGAAACATGTCTTCATCTACCTACCCCATTCGCAACTGCCCATGTACTTGAAGTGCACTACCCGAACGACCCAACCACGCTCACGAGCACCGCCGAAGGCGAATCCTGCACCGAGTGCCACACCAGCGCGGGGCGCCGCCCACGTCAGGCCCACCGGGCGGTGCACTCCGCCGTCTATCAAACGAGCGGCGTGCGCTCGCAATCCTGCCTGCTCAGCAGGCGCACCCTTGATCCAGCCGGATCAGAAATCACCACGTTCAACACTGAAAGGCAACATGAACGACACATACCCCGCTTCACCGTCCGTCGGCGGACGACCCATCGCCGCTGCCTATGCCCGGTCGCCAACTCATGCCTTGGAACTCCAACCGCAGCTTGAGGCGATCCGCGCTCGCGCCGCCGCGGACGGATACTCCGTTCCCGCCGACCTGGAGTTCACCGACCTCAGCGGCTCCAGGCTCGACGCGGACCGCCCCGGCCTGCGGGGCCTCCTGAGCGCGATCCGCACGGACGGGCGCATCCAGCGCCTGTACGCTCGACATCCGGTCTGTATCCCGTGGAGCGATCCGCTGGACCCGTTCCTGGACGAGCTGCGCGACCACGGCGTCGAGGTCCGATTCCTCGAGCCCTACGTGCCGCGGCGTCGGCGAGAGCCATCTCGTTTCGAGCGGCGGGCACGGCGCCGCCAGCGGCGTGGCGGCCGGCCCATGAGGTTCGGTGCGTCATTCCCCGTCAAGGGAGGCCGCACTCCCAATTCACCCGTCAACCCGAATGGAGGACCAGCATGAACGAGCAAGCACCGACATCGTCGGACACGGAAGACCGGCTCGTCCACGCGATGTACATCAGGCCAGGGGTCGCGCGGCGCGATGACAGTATCAAGGCGCAACTTCAAGCCATCCGCCGTCGCGCGGAGGCGGAGGGATTCATCCTCCCGCCCGAACTCGAGTTCGGCGACGACGGAAGCTCCGGGTTGCGGATGGACCGCCCCAGGCTGCTGGGCCTGCTCGATCGGATCCGCACGTCACCGCGCTTTGTGCGCCGCCCGTACGTGGAAGATCCGACCCGGATCTCAAGGGGCGATCCGCTCTGGTCCTTCATGGATGAGTTGCGGGCCGCCGGGATCGAGGTTCGGTATCTCAGTCGCTACGGCGCCGGCGGAACGTACGTCCCGGCATCCGAGCACTCCCTGGCAAAGGAGATCGTCGACCGCATTCACCGTGCAGCCCTGCAACACGCGAAGGCACACCAGGCTGAACGGCGTTGTCGGTGGAAGGCGTTGCGTAAGTCCGGTTCGTCAAGGCCGGCCCATGGGGTTCGGTTCGGCATTCCCCGTCAGAGAAAGCATAACACCAACTCACCCGTCAACCCGAATGGAGGACCAGCATGAATGAGCAATCACCGACTACGTCGGCAACGGAAGACCGCCCCATCGCCGCAGCATACGCCAGGATCGCGCAACGCGATCAAGGAGAGATCCAACGGCAGCTTCAGGCGATGCGCGTCCGCGCCGCGACGGACGGATTCATACTCCCGCCCGAACTCGAGTTCAGCGACGACGAAAGCTCCAACTCGCGGATGGACCGGCCCGGCCTGCCGGGCCTGCTCGACCGGATCCGCACGTCGCCGCGCTTTGACCGCCTTTACGTGGAAGATCCGACCCGGATTTTAAGGGACGATCATCTCTGGTCCTTCCTGGAAGAGCTGCGGGCCTCCGGCATCGAGGTCCGATATCTCAGCCGCTGCGTCGGCGGAGCATACGTCCCGGACTCTGAGGACGCTGTGGCAGAGGAGATCGTCGACCGCATTCAACGTATAGCCCTGCAACACGAGCAGGCTGAACTGCGTGCCTGGCTGAACGCGTCCCTGCAGTCAGCCTCGTCAAGCGCCCCGGCAGGAGAGTCAGCGTGAGCTTCACGGTAAACGTCAGCTCGGCACCCGGCCTGTCGATCCAGTACGTCGGCGGACTCTTCGCCGGCATCATCCGCGACGCCGCGCGCGACCGCGGACCCGCTTCGCCGTCACAAACCCCTGAACAGATTCCAATCCGAAAACGAGAAAAAGGAAGATGAAAAGCGAATACACCAAGACGATCGACGACCCCGGCGACCTCGAGCCCGCCGCTTCTTATGCGCGGCAGTCGAAGGACTACGCGATGGGGATCAAGCGTCAGCACGAGATCAACACCGAATGTGCTCGTGAGGAAGGATTTCACGTTCTTCCAGAGTACCAGTTCGAGGACAACCGTACCAGCGGCCGTTCGACCAGCCGCATAGGTCTGAACCAGCTCATGGCACTCGTTCAAACCGGAAATGCACCATTCAAGGCCGTGTACGTCTTCGACAAGTCACGGCTCAGCCGCGCAGACGACTACGGATGGCCGGACTACATCCGAATCGCCCTGGCCCAGCATGGCGTCACGCTACGCTACGCGAACAGCGCCAACCTCGATCTAAGCAAGGGTCTGACGTCCGAGAACGTCGCCACGGCGATCACCGACCGCGTGGATTCGCTGAGGAGCAACCTCGATCTGATCGATATTCGGGACCGCACCGTACGTGGCTCGAGAGCACTCGTCATCAAAGGCTTCTGGCCCGGCGGGGTGCCACCCTACGGTGCCAGCCGTTGGCTCGCAGACATGCACACAAGGCAGCCCTTGCAGGCAGTTCCTGACTATCAGACCATCAGGGCGCCCGGATGCCGGTACGTCCTCCGGTTCAACGACGATTACACGCGTCAGGTCGTGGTGGACATCTTCAACATGGTGGACCGCGATGGGCTCAGCTATCAGCAGATCGCGAAGACGCTCAACGATCGAGGGATCGCGCCCCCTTACCACTCCACACGTCCACGGACGGCCGGTGACACCGGATTCGCGCACCCAGACGCGTGGAGCGGCAGGAGCGTTCGCATCATCCTCTCGAACCCGGCCTACCAGGGCGACTTGGTCTGGGGACGTGCCAAGTCGGATCTGCTCGACAGTTCAGCCGCGGCGTCGACTGGACACGAGGGGATTGTCCATCGTGACGGGGTTCCCAACCCGCCTATCAGTCGTGAACAGTTCGAACGGGTACAGGAAGTCGTCAGACGTCGAAGGGAGGTGGCAGCTGAATCGCGTGGGAAGCACCCGACCTTCATGCTGACCGGACGGCTGTTCTGTGCCGCATGCGGCATACGGTGGTCAGGTTCAGCCGGTGGGCCGGCCCGCGCTCAGCGCCGGTACTACAGGCATGGCGTGACGCCTCCTCACCTGCGGCAGGACAAGAAGTCCCAGCACGTCGTTTGCTCCAGCAAGACCCGCTACATCCCTGCCGATGATCTGGAAGACGCCGTCGTGCGCCGGGCTCTCAAAGCGCTTTCTTCACCAGCCATGTCGCAAGCCATCCGCGACGCGCTCCTGCAGCACCAGAGCCGCGCGGCCGACAACAAGCTGGCGCAGACCATTGCGGACCTCGAGGCCCAGTTTGCCCGTGGGGAAGGCAGGCTCGATACGCTCACTGCGGAGCTATCCAATCCGGAGAATGCTCCTAGCGTCAAGGCAAACATCCGCAAGAGCATGAACGCCATCGCGGCCGTCAACGATCAGATCCAGCGCCAGTTGAACGAGGTCAAGTCCGCTCAACTGATCGACCATCGCGCCGGCGAGCGCCTCGCGGCGCTCGTCAAGCAGACTGACTCGCTCACTGAGGTCTTCCGAGGCGCTTCCGCCACCCGGCAGAAGACCATCCTCGCACAGCTGCTCAAGTCCGTCACCATCGACGGTGACGGCCGCGCCATTGACGTTGTCCTGAACGTCCCCCTCGGCTCCGCCGCCGCGGGCCGACCTTCAACCATCAGAAAGAGGAAGCCATGACGCCAAGCAACCATCCCCATTCAGCTACACCCGTGAGTAGTGCAACGCGAGAGGTTCCAAAGGACCCTGCGGATTGCTCTACTCACCGTCCAGTCGTCTCAATCGAAGTCGCTCCGAGTGGAGCGTTTTTCTTTTCAGTACGGGTGCATTTGCCGCCTCGGCGGAAGCCGGGCGGGTCGGGGAAGGACAACCTGCCGATGGTCGCCGAGCGTGATCTAATCGCGATGATTGATGGCGCGTTGAACGAAAGTGTGGCACAGGCGGCCAAGGCGGTGCTGCGGTACAAGCGCGGGGCGTCGCTGCAAGGCGCGGTAACGGGTACGGACCACTCAGTCGGCTGGATCCGGAGTTTGATCGACGACGTACGGTCGAACGGCGTGGAAGCGCTGAGGCTCCGGAAGTACCGGTCACCGAAGGCTCGCGGCGAGCAGCGGGCGCGCGCCGCGGCGAAGAAGAGCGGCGCGCGGGCGAGCCCGAAGGCGACTGGCGCGGCCGCCCGGGCCGCGAAGAAGAAGTAGCAGGACCCTCCGTCCCACCCCCTCCCAGAGAACTCTGGAGTTTCACACCCGCAGCGCGTGCGCCGGCGGGCGCTTCCGCACGCCCGTACCCGAATGGCGTGTCGCGTTGGGAGCGGGGTGGGCCCGCCTCCGGGCGGACCCACCCCGGGTGGAACTCAGAACCAGCGGTGGAATCGGACACGGAGCCGGTCGTCGTGCCTCGATGCGGCTTGGGAGGCTCGTTCGAGTTCTGCGTACGCCGGTGCCGCAGGCGGACAACCGGGTTCGCAGGCACGTACCGCCCGGACCGCCTGTACGGCGGCACGGAGCGCCGTGATGTCAGCAAGGAGCACCTGCGAGTTGATGCGCCCCAGTGAGGCCGCCGCCGAGCGTTGGGCGTGACGAGCATAGAACCACAATGGGGTGCTCGTAAGCGCTAACGGGATGGTCAGCGGCGGCACGTGGCTAAGCAGCGATCGAACAATTCTACTACCTGGCGAGTTAACCACCCTGTGGGCGGCGAGTATCCCGAGCGCCAGCCTGTGATTCGCGGGTTGGTACCGGACAAACCGGTTGAGGTAAAGCAGGCGGTCCTCCGCCTTCAGGTACGCGCGCGTTCTGATGTGTCTCAGCATATAAACCTCGTAAGTATTGCCGTGTCCCCACGGCGTTCAAGTCGATGCATGTAAAATACTTACGGGAATCCAACTTCAAGAAAACTGAGTTAAAAGAAGAACGGCCGCGCTCTCAAACTGAGAACGCGGCCGCTGTGTTTCCACACCCATAATCCACGGACATCAATGCCGAGAACGATTACGCCCCGCACGAAGGCGCCGCCGTCCGCCCAGACACCGGCCTGGCCGGCGGTCGCGGACGAGCGCCCGAGCCGGGCGACCGGACTGACGGTCGAGATCCACGCGGGCGAGGAGGTCACTGACCTCGCGTCGTGGGTGCGCCTCTACGTCTCCCTTGTAGGGAGTGCTGAAGCGGCGGCCGGCGCGCCCGGCGAGGCGCCGCCGGCCAGGGAGGCGGAACGACCATGAGGAAAGACACCGACACGATCGGTTACCGCCGCGTCTCGACGGGCGAGCAGGCAGTCGAGTGGAAGACGTCGCTGCAGGACCAGACCCGCGCCGTCAAGGCACGCGCACGTGCGCTGGGCCGGGTCCTGGAAGACGAGTTCATCTGGGAGGACCGTTTCTCCGGCGAGGACGCCGAGAGCCGCCCCGCGTTCATGCAGTTGGTGAACTACTGCCGCACGCACCCGCGGACCAGGAAGGCTCCGGGCTACGCCATCTTCCTGAACGACAGCAGGTTCGGCCGTTTCGCGGACCCGGACGAGGCCGCCGCGTGGCGGTTCGAACTCTCGAAGCACGGCTGGATCGCGCGGTTCGCCGAGAACGACGACACGGAAAGCGTCACGACGCGTCACCTGATCCGCAGCATCGGCGGCTCGCAGGCGAGCGAATACTTGGCGAACCTGAAGGCGAACGCCCGGCGCGGCGCACGCGGCGCGGCGGCGCAGGGGCTCTGGCAGAACGAGGCGCCGTTCGGGTACCGCCGGATGGCGACGGCGCCGGGTCGGCCGCCCGTGGTCCTGGAGCACGGGCAGCGCAAGTCGAAGGACCAGAAGGTCCGGCTCACGCCGGGGCCCAAGCGGGAAGTCGAGATGGTCGTCTGGATGTACCAGCGGTACGCCGCGGGGCTGCTGTCGCTGGGCGGCATCGTCACGGCGCTGCACAACGAGATGCCGGGTATGCAGAAATGGAGCAAGGCGAACGTCGCCAAGATGCTGGCCAACCGCGCGTACCTGGGCGAGGTGATCTGGTGCCGCCGCCCGCACGACAAGCGCGAGCGGAAGGAAGTCCGGATCCGGCCGCGCAGTGAGTGGGTCGTGACCAAGAACGCGCACCCGGCGATCGTGCCGGCGGAGCTGTTCGACCAGGTGCAGCTGCGGCTGGCGAAGAACAAGCGGCAGACCCGTGCGACGGCCGGCGGCTACCCGCTCTCGGGTATCCTCCACTGCGCGGTGTGCGGCAGCCGCTACGTGGGCGGCGGCGGACGGATCAACTACGCGAACCCCGCGGACCTGGACCGCTGGAGGTTCTACCGCTGCAAGGGGCCCGACCAGCATCTGTCGCCCTGCCCTGGCAAGATGGGCACGATCTCGAAGCGGCTGGTCGAGAGCCTGGTGATCGCGGAGGTCGCGAGCGTCGTCTCCGACCCGCAGGTCCAGGACCTCATCCGCGGAGAGATCGACCGGTTCCTGGCGGAACTGAACAGCGGGTCGGGCGACCGCCGGGCCGAGCTGGCGCGGCAGGAGAAGCAGTTCACCGCGCAGCGCGAGAACCTGGTCCGCGCGATCGCGAACGGCATCATCACGGACGACGCGGCGGCGGCCACCGCCGCGGAGGTGAACGCCGGGCTGGATCGCGTCGCGCGCGAGATGAAGGCGCTGGCCAGCGCGGACGCGACGGCGGCGGACGTGGAGCGGGCGCGCGAGCGGCTGATCGCCGCAGCCGCGGACTTCCCCGCGCAGGCGAAGCTGCTCAAGGGCCCTGCGCTGCGCGCGCTGCTGGAGCCATGGATCGAGTCCGCGGTCTACGACAAGCGCACGCGTTCGCTCTCGGTCACGATCCGCCGCGTACCCGGCATGCCGGCGCAGGCCGGGCCCGCGGGGCTCCAGCCGTTCGCGCACCCGGTTCCGCGGGTGATCGTTCTGCCACAGGCACAACGGGGCGGGGACGGCCGGTGGCTGCCGATCACCTGAGACGTGCTCCACCCACCCCTGCGGGAACAGGTGGGGATAAGGCACCGGGTCCCATCCGCAACACCCGCGTCGACGCGGATCTCAGCCGCCGCCGGGGGCTTCAGCTCCGCGGCGTTTCCTCAAATTCCCGCAGGGCGGCGCGCAAGGCTTCCACGATTCCGGCGGCGATGAGTCGGGATCCGGCCATCCGCGGCCAGGAAAGCTCCAGGGCTCCGGCAACTGAATCCGGGCGTGCTCGAAGTGCACGAGCAAACTCATCAATCTTGTGCCAAAAGCCGGACAGGGCGGAGCAGTCGGATGTAAAAGGGGCCGAACCCAGGCGCGGGCCCGGCCCCTCTCAGTCATCTCGTACTAATCTAACGGCCAATGCTGGAAATCGTACGGGCGATCAATCCATTCGAAGTACGGGTGGTCCTCTGGATAGTAACCGGACTTCGGCTGAACCATCCGCCCCATCGGCATGATAAGCACGTTCTCCGCGCCGGCGGCCAACAGAGCACCAGCCGCGCTCACTGCTTTGGCCCCCGTGACCCACGTATCCTCAATCAGGATAATTCGCTGTCCGTCAACAGGAACCACGCACTCGAACGCCCCCGGCTGGTACTCTTGTCTTCCTACCTTCTGACCGGGCACGTGTCTAAGAAGGGCCGCGGTATGCTCTTCCAAGGGAGGAATGAGGCTGAGCACCCGTCTGAGCGGCTGCGTATCCGGCGGGACACCGCGTGTGGATGGCACTACGGTAATCCGGTCCATTTCACCGCCCAGCGCGTGTTCAACTTCTGCTTCATGCGTCGTCAGGAAGGTATACGCGAGTGATGCAAGAACAGACGAGTAGCCCCGGTGGAAGGTCTTGTATGTGGCGAGTCGGCTGTACCACGGCCCCGGATTCGGCGCTACCGACATCGGCACTACACGGCCGGAGAGAGCGAAGTCGAATCCCACCGCCTTGTCCAACTGATTGCATCCGTAGCACGCGCTGTAGTCGGAAACCGGCCCCCGGCAGATCGTGCAGACACTACCCGCCCGGAATGCCGGGACGGGGCGAAAGTACTGTTGGTGCTCAGCGAGGACTTGTTGAACGGTAGGCAAGGTCTTTTAAGCGACTAGCAGTTGATCAGTGCGCCCATCGATTCGGTCGGTGATCTCGGCTGTGGAAGAGATCATGACGGCGTGTGTTCCGTACGCTCCATCTTCCACGTACTTCCGCGCCCACGCATGACTCTCAACCAGTGATCGGAGAATGAACACCGTCCGACCATGCTGAAGGGCAACGCGCGCCTGCATGCGGGCGCCGGACGTCTCTGATGCCTCTACAACCACAGTCGCCAGTGTCAACCCCGACATTACGATGTTGCGATTCGGGAACGTCCACTGAGTCGGAGGCTGTGTCGGGAAGAACTGTGACAGCAAACACCCGCCCGAGTCCACGATTTCAGCCGCCAAGCCAGCGTTTGTGGCGGGATAACGCTTGTCGATCCCGGTTCCCATGACTGCGCACGTTCTGGCCCCGAGCCGTAGCGCCTCACGATGCGCCGCCGTGTCAATACCGGCAGCCATTCCCGAGAAGATCGTGAACCCGGCCTCCCCCAACTCGCGCGATAGTCTCGATGCCCGCCGCAGCCCCTCGGGTGACGCTTTCCGGGTGCCCACGATCGCGATCGACCACCCATCCTTTTGCTCGTCCCACGTACCCTGTACGAAGATGATGGGTGGACGGTTGAAGATGTCTCTTAGCGCCGCCGGGTAGGCAGAATCCAAGACCGAGCGGCAATCCAGCCTACGCTCAGTCCAGCCACGCACGTCCTTGTACGCCGCTTGGACATCTTCAGCCGTCACCGCACCAACCCAGTCGTGCGTCGGCAGTGCCGAACGGAACAGCCGATCATCCTCAGAGAGACGGACAATCTCCACTGCTGAACCCTGCTCTTCCAGCACAGCGGATAAGCGGTACGGGGTTACCAGCTGCTTGCGAATGAGCGCGGTGATGGCCGTGAGCTCGTGCTCGCGGTCACCGACTACTAGATCATGAGGCGAGAGCGGCATGCGCCCAGTATTCCATCTAAAGAGAAACCAACGTTGCTCTGCCGCCCCATGATACAGGCGCAGAGAAATAATACAACCGAAGATAAACCGAAACCACACCAAAGGCAACGTTGCCCGGCTCTAAGAACGTATCCGCCGACGCGTTCACCCCTCGCCGTTCGTCTCGGCATGAAGGGGCGCAGTGACGACCGAGAGGCCGTCGCGCCCGTTCTCGTTGACCAATACTCGTCTAAAGCCCAGTCGCCGCAGGTATGCGCCAACCCGTCCGGCGGCGCGTCTCGAACTCGCGGTCTGCTTGTGGTTCCGCCCCATGGCCAATGCACCACATGCCGGTCAAATCAGCCGCTGGCCCCGGAATGCTGGGCGTAAACCCAGCTCTACGGCGGGCGTATCTGCCAATCCTGGGGCACTCATCCTAGAACGCGGGGCGGAAGCGCACCTCAGGCTGGCCGCACAGGTGGAATAGCCGGGTAAACACCTCCACCACATCGGAGCCGCTGTCCCCCTGAACTTCCCGCAACAGTAACGAAATGTCTCTGAGAAGGTGCGCGTCGGAGACCCGATGCAACCGCTTGAGCAGATGCAGGTTGCCGGAGATCTCTTGATGGGGGGATTGGCTTGCAATGAACGGAAGGGCCACAAGCAGCCCGCCCAGAGGGCGCCTTGCTGGAGCGTAGAGCGATTCCACGGTCGGAATATCTCGCTTGAGCAAACTCCGGATCTCATCAGAGTCGCGGTCATTAAGGAATTGCGACGCGGGATACCCCATACGCTCAAAGTCCGGGTACATGCGCCAGTGCGCCAGCTGATTGTACAGGTATGCCACCACCTCAAATGTTTCCGGCTTCGCGGGGATGATCCGGGGGCGGCGCCACCCCTCCAACTCCAGCTTGGCGTGCAGAAGCTCGTGCGCAAAGCTCGCCTGCGGGGCTTTGGATGGTGCGACAGAGATCGTCACCTCTAACCTTGTCGAGTGCTCCCCCCAGGTGTGGTCAACGGACCTCTGCAACACGATACGCGCCTGTGACGCCACCTCCGCGTGCAGCGCTCGATTCCGATCGTCGAGAAGGTCGTCCAACTCATATGGGATGCTGTCCGTCATCTTCCAACCTCTTTGTTCAGCTCTGCGAGAGTTGACCCAATCTATACCCTTCAAAACAGGCGCGTTGATGCCTGCGTGCTTCAGAAGGCTGCTTGGTTCATGTGCCGACGCTCACCGCTCCAGATCAGGTACTGCAGCAGATCGCTGGGAAGAACACGCGCGCCTCTCGTTTGAAATCTACATAGTCGCTGAGTCGACCGCGGATGAACGACTCGGCACCGTCTAGAGGCATCATGAGGCATGGGGGAAGGCCCTGCCGAGGTAGGTGGATAGTGATCAGCAGGCTCGCGATAGTGATGGGAGGGTCAGGATCACGGTAGATGGCGGGTCAGGTGGTCCGCCACGGCATCCGTGTGTTCCACCGGAGTGATTCTAGGCGCCTGGTCGCATAGAGCATTCGAAGACCTCTCTCGTGCTCCGAGCCACAGCCTCCGACGGATGCTCCCTCCGTCCTCTTTATGGCGATACACCGGAGCATCACGAGCACTGCACTGAGCAGATACTCCACACAGAAAAGAGAGAAAAACGAAGGACGTAAGAAGGGGGGAAAAGAGGCACGTTTAACCCCCCAAGGCGCCCCCCGGTCGCCGAACCACCAGCACGCCTCCTCCCACTGCGGGCGTCTCGGAGACGTAGGGTTATCGTCCTACGTCAGGCCGGACGGAGCAGCCACGGCCGCTGGCTGCCATTCCTGACCCGCGATGGCTAGCGTCGCATCGCAGCATCCCGCTCAGCCGAAGCCGAGTAAGTCCGTTCAGCCGCAGTGCACCACTCACCCAACCCTTGTTTCCGTCCGGATATTAGTGCGGCTGACCTCGTCGGGCGTGGGGCGCCATGCGTCATCCATGACACCGTCCGTTCGGAAACATCCCAAGACTTCGGCCCGCCTGCACCAACAGAGGCCTAGTTGCCAGCACCCCGCTGGAACACCACATTGAGAGATACGCCTTCCATGCACCAGAAAGCTCGTATGTCCCCCCAAGAGCAGGTACTCCTCGAACTGGTCACCCACGGGATCCGTGGCGACAGCCTTGCGGTTCGCCAAGCCGCCCGGCGAGTTCTCCAGAAGCCGGATGACCAAGCTCCCAGCGATGCGCTCTGCACCGCGCTCACACGCCTGTTGGACGGAACTGGGGGTTCAGCGGTTCCACGCACCAAGGTCGCAGACATTGGAGGCGGCGATGGCGAAATGCCTCTGTTTCGGATCGAAGACTGCACCGGTGCTCCACAGCCTCGGCTCGCCCCGTCGGACAACTCTGTTCTCACCGATATCGTGGCTGAACGAGAGGCTGTGGTGCGGCTGCAGGGCCACGGTCTTGAACCCGTGCGCTCGCTGCTGCTGACCGGACTCCCGGGCGTTGGCAAAACAATGACGGCCAGGTACCTGGCTTCCTG
>NZ_DASVTX010000367.1:0-5167 GCF_036387355.1 Longimicrobium sp. | reverse complement strand
CGTTGGGGTGTGCCCCCTCTCCCACATCTGTTCGTGGGAGAGGGTGGCGAGCCTAAGCGAGACGGGTGAGGGCCACACCCGTCCGCCGCGCCACCTCTGCCCTCCATCCCCAAGCCGCCCGACAAACCTCCCCCAGTCCTTTTTGGGGGAGGGTGGGCCGGTGGTGCCGGCCCGGGTGGGGGCCGCGCGCATATCCCGCCGAATCACGCGGATGTCCCACCCATTGGACGAACCTGATGCGGGCTTTGCCCGCGCGAGTGCAGGCGGCGCAACACTTTACAGACGCGGAGCTCGCGACTAGCTTCCCCCGCACATAAGCACGAAGGGCCTCACGGAAGCCGGTGAAAATCCGGCGCGGCCCCGCCACTGTAAGAGGCCCGGCAACCCACCGCCGGCCCGGCCCCGCTCAACAAAGCCACTGGGTTTACCCCCGGGAAGGCGAGCGGGGACCGCCTCGAGCCAGGAGACGCGGCCCTCTCTGCTCCCGCACATGCAAACCCCTCGCGGGAGGGGAGCGGGGTCCGCGTATCCGCCGGCCGGGGCACATCCGTGTGCACCCTCCCGGCGCCGTCCGCGCCCGTTCCTCCCGCGCTCATCCGCGGACCAGGACGGGCGTTTTGTCGTTGATTCACCGGAAGCTTCCGGTCTACCTCCTCGTGCTGGCCGCCGCGTGCGGCGGCGACGGCCGCGCCGTGCCCGGCGCCGCGCCGTCCGCCATCGCCGTGGTGGACGACGCGGGCGACACGGTGCGCCTGGCCGCGCCCGCCCGCCGCATCATCTCCCTGGCGCCCAACGCCACGGAATCGCTCGTGGCCATTGGCGCGGCGGGGCAGCTGGCGGGGCGCACCGACTACGACCTGGGCGTGGGGGTGGATTCGGTGCCCTCCGTGGGCGGCGCGCTGGACCCCAGCCTGGAAAAGATGGTGGCGCTGCGCCCCGACCTGGTGATCGGGTGGAACTCGCGCGGACCCAACCCCATCCGCGACCGCATGCGCGAGCTGGGCATCCCCTTTTACGCCGCGCGGACGACGGACACGGCCGACGTGTACCGCATCGTGGGCCACCTGGGGCGCCTGACCGGGCGCACGCCGGCGGCCGACTCGGTGAACGCGTCCGTCCGTGCGGAAATCGCGGCGGTGCACCGCTCCGTGGCCGGGCTCCCCGTCCGCTCCGCCTTCTTCGTCATTGGCGACGAGCCGCTCATGACGGCGGGACCGGGGACGTTCACCTACCAGCTGCTGGAAGCCGCGGGCGGGCGCAGCGTGTTTCCCGACGCCACCGGCCAGCCGCAGTACGTGTCCATGGAAGAGCTGGTGAAGCGCCAGCCCGAGATCGTGCTTCTGCCGGTGATGAACGACGGCGAGGCCAAGGTGCGCGAGCTGGCGGGGCGCCCCGGGTGGCGGGAACTGCGCGCCTTTCAGTCCGGCGCCGTGCGCACGCTGCCGGTGATGGAGGTGAACCGCATGGGGCCGGGGATCGCCCGGACGGCGCGCATGTTCCGCGACGCCCTGCATCCCGAGGCGGCGGCAAAGTGAAGCCCGCCCTGCGCCTCCTGGTCCTGGCCGCCGTGCTGGCGGGCGCACTGCTGCTGAGCGTGCGCCTGGGCGCCGTGCGGCTGCGGGTGGACGAGGTGGTGGGCGCGCTGCGCGGCGTCGGCGACCCCGCGACGGTGGCCATCGTCCGGCGGCTGCGGGTGCCGCGCTCCATCCTGGCGGCGCTGGTGGGGGCGGGGCTGGCGGCGAGCGGCGCCACCTTTCAGGCGCTGCTGCGCAATCCGCTGGCGGAGCCATACGTCCTGGGCGTGAGCGGCGGCGCGGCGGTGGGGGCGGTGTTCGCCATCGTGCTCGGCGCGTCGGCGGCGAGCGGAACGGTGGCGCTGGCGGCGTTCGCGGGCGCGGCGCTGGCCGTCGTCCTCGTCCTGCGCCTGGCGGCCTCCATCGGCCGGGCGCTGGACACGCGCGTCCTTCTGCTTTCCGGCGTGGTGGTGGGCGCGTTCTTCAACGCCTGCATCCTGCTGGCCCTGACCTTTGCGGACACGGAGTCGTTCCGCGCCGCCCTCTTCTGGATGATGGGAAGCTTCAGCGGTGCCACGTGGCGGGAGATCGGCCTGCTGGCGCTGGCGGGCGGCCCGGCCGTGCTGGTGCTGATGGGGCTGGCGCGCTCGCTGAACCTGCTGTCCATCGGCGAGGAGACGGCGGCGTACCTGGGTGTGCGGACGGAACGGGTGAAAATCGTGGCGTACGGCACGGCGTCGCTGGTGACGGCGGCGTCGGTGAGCGTCAGCGGGGTGATCGGGTTCGTGGGGCTCGTGATCCCCCACTTGGTGCGGATGGTGTGGGGCGCGGACCACCGCTTTCTGCTCCCCGCCTCCCTGCTTCTCGGCGCCACCTTTCTGGTGCTGGCGGACGTGGTTGCGCGGACGGTGACGGCGCCCACGGAGCTCCCCATCGGCGTCATCACCGCGTTCATCGGCGCGCCCTTCTTTCTGTGGGTGCTGCGGCGGAGGACGGCGTGAGCGGCTGGACGTGCGAGGGCCTCACCTATCGGTATCCCGAGGCGGACCGCCCCGCGCTGCGCGGCCTGTCGCTGCGCATTCCTGCGGACGCCTGCACGGCGGTGCTCGGGCCCAACGGGTCGGGCAAAAGCACCCTGCTGCGCATCCTGCTCGGCACCCTGAAGCCCTCTGCGGGGACGGTGGCGTTCGGGGATCGCCCGGTGGCGGAATGGGGGCGCGAGGCGATGGCGCGCGCGGTGGGGGTGGTGCCGCAGGGCGAGGAGGCGGCGTTCCCCGTTTCCGTCCGCGAACTCGTGGGGATGGGGCGCTACCCGCACCTGGGCGCGTGGCGGCGCGAGGGCGAGGCGGACCGCCGCGCCGTGGACGAGGCGATGCGCCGCTGCGACGTGGCGGGGCTGGCGGCGCGCCCGGTATCCACGCTCTCCGGCGGGGAGCGGCAGCGGGCGCGGGTGGCGCGGGCGCTGGCCCAGCAGGCGCCCACCCTGGCGCTGGACGAGCCGACCGCCGCGCTGGACGTGGCGCACGAGATGGCCATCTTCGAACTGCTGCGCGACCTGGGGCACGGGGGGCGGACGGTGCTGCTGGTGACCCACAACCTGAACCTGGCGGCGCGCTACGCCGATCACCTGATCCTGCTTTCGGACGGACAGCTCGCGGCCGCGGGGACGCCGGCGGAGGTGCTGACGCGGGCCACGGTGGAGCGGGTGTACGGCTGGCCGGTGGAGATCGCCGCGCACCCCGGCCCTGGTCCGGACACCGGCGCGCCGCAGGTGGTGGCGCTGGCGGGGGAGCAGTGCGTGCGGATGGAGCACGGCGCGGGGCGGTACGATGCGGCGTAGCGTGTGGATGGCGGTCGCGCTCCTGCTCTGCCTGCCGCCGCGCCTGGCCGGGCAGCGGCCGGGGGAGATCGCCGGGCAGGTGACGGAGAGCGGCAACGGCGCGCCGGTGGAGCGCGCCGCGGTGGAGATCGTGGAGCTGGGGCTGCGCGCGTGGACGGACGCGGCCGGCCGCTTTCGCCTGCGCGGCGTGGAGCCCGGGCCGCACCGGCTGCGCGTGACGCGGACGGGGTTCGTCGCCGGCGCGGCGCAGGCGGAGGTGCGCAACGGGGAGGAAGCGTGGGTCGCCGTGGCGCTGGTCCCCGCGCCGCTGCGGCTGGAGGCGGTGCGCGCGTCGGCCGCGGCGGATCCCGTGGCGGACGGAACGCGGGTGGGGCGCGCGGAGATCCAGGCCAGCGGCGCCCGCACCGCCGCGGAGATCGTGGAGCGCGTTCCCGGCGTCGTCGTCCGCGGCACGGGGGCGACGGGTGCGCGGACGGTGAGCATCCGCGGCAGCGGCGCGGACGCGGTGCTGGTGCTGGTGGACGGCGTGGCGCTCAACGATCCCGTGACGGGCGAGGCGGACCTGAGCGGCGTCCCCGCGCAGTCCATCGAAAGCGTCACCGTGCTCCCCGGCGCCCGCTCGGCGCGCTACGGGCCGCGGGCAGAGGCGGGCGTCGTGCTCATCCAGACCCGCGCGGGGGAAACGACGCGGTCGGTGGAACTCGCGGCGGGGACGCTGGGGGAGCGCGCGGCCCGGGCGGAGTGGGGCGCGCCGCTGGGCGGATGGGCGCTGCAGGCGGGCGGCGGCCTGCGGGAGATGGCGGGGCGGTTCGCCTATCCCCGTGACCCCAACGACCCCGTGCCCGTCGTACGGCGGAACGCGGACCTGGGCGAGGCCAGTTTCTGGGGCGCGGCGGGCGGGCGGGTGGCCGGCGGCGACCTGCGGCTGCGCGGCGGATGGGAGTGGCTGGACCGCGGGCTTCCCGGCGTGGGGCACACCCCCGCGCTGCACGCGCGGGAGCAGATGTCGCGCGGGCGCGCCTCCGCCGCGTGGAGCCGGGGCGCCACGCGGGCCGTCGTCTCGGCCGCCACGCAGCGCATCCACTTCGCGGACCCGCAGCCCCCGTTCGGCACGGCGTACAACGACACCACGCGGGTGGGGACGCTGAACGCGCGGGTGGAATCGTCGCGGACCGTGGCGGGCGGCGGGGCGGTGTGGGGCGGCGGGGTGGAGGGGCAGCTGCAGCGCATCCGCGCCCCCCTGTCGGACGCCGCGCCGCGCACGCTGGCGGGATTCGGCGCGTTCGGCCACGCGGGGACGGAGTTGCGGCTGGGGGGGCGCACGGCGAGCGTGGAGGCGGAAGGGCGGGTGGACCGCGACGGGGTGACGGGGGGATGGTACGGCAGCCGCGCGCTTTCCCTGGCAATGGACCTGTCGCGGGTGCGCGTGCACCTGGCCAACCGCAGCGCCTACAGCCCGCCCTCGCTGGGCGACCAGTTCTTTCGCGACGGCGTGGGGATCGTTCCCAACCCGGAGCTGCGCGCGGAGCGGGTGCCCAACGAGTGGGAGGCGGGCGCCGCCGCGTCGGGCACGCTGGCGGGGGCGCGGGTGAGCGCGTCCGCCGCCGCGTACGATGCGGACGTGCGCGGGATGATCGTGTGGATGCAGCGCTTCAACGGGCGGTGGACGCCGGGGAACGTGAACGCGCACCGCCGCGGCGCCGAGGCGCGGGGCGAGGCGCGGGTGGCGGACCTGCGGGTGTCCGCGTCGTACGCACTGGCCCGCATCACCTACGACCGCGAGCTGGACGACGACGTGCAGGTGGTCTACCGC
>NZ_DASVTX010000366.1:0-18833 GCF_036387355.1 Longimicrobium sp. | reverse complement strand
GTTGACCATGATGTTCGCGTGGATCGGGGAGATCTGCGCGCCGCCGTGGCGGTGGCCCTTGAGGCCGCACTGGTCGATGAGGCGGCCTGCGCCAACGCCCTCGATCTTCTTGAAGATCGAGCCGGCGCTCGGGTGCACCTGGAGCCACGGGTGGCGGGCGCCGCGCCACGACAGGTTCTCGTGGAGGACGCGGTGCAGCCGCTCCTGGTCGCCCGGCTCCAGCCGGAACGTGGCGGCGAGGACGACGTCCCGGCGGTGGTGGAAGATCGTGTCGTCGTAGCCGAACTGGACGTACCCGGCATCGACCGTCCGCCGATCGCCCTCCTCGGTCAGGATGTCGCACGACTCGAACACCTCGGCGATGAACATCGTGCGCTCCCGCTCCGGCGGCGGCGACAGGAAGTGCAGGTTCTGCCACACCGCCCCGCCCACCGTGCTGGGGATGCCCACGTAGTGCTGCAGCCCGCCCAGCCCCTTCGCGACCGTCATCTGGATGAGGTCGTGGTAGATCTTTACGCCGGAGCCGGCCTTGACGCGGGTGTCGTCCAGCCACTCCACGTGCTCCACCTCGTTCTTGATCACCAGCCCGCGGAACCCCTTGTCGCCCACCAGAATGTTGGCGCCCAAGCCCAGCAGGAAGAACGGGATGCCCAGGTCGCGGGCGGTGCGCACCGCCTCGGCCAGCTCCTCCTGGTTGAGCGCGCGGTACATGAGGTCCGCGGGGCCGCCGATCTTGAAGGTGGTGTGGGGCGCCAGCACGGCGTCGCGCTCCAGCCGGTCGTCCCCCAGCCGCGCGGCGATCTCGGAAACGGGCAGGTCCAGGGCTTTCGTGACAGACATCCGCTCGACAGGTTGCAGGTGAGGCGGGCGAAGCTCGCGCGCGGGGCCGCGGTTTGCAAGGCGGGTGCCCCGCGCGGACCCGCCGTCCCGCCGCGTGGTATCATTTCCGCGAAGCAGCGGCATTCGGGTGACCCGGCGGGCGCCCGATCGTCTGATCCCTTGCACGCTCCCGCCGCGCTTTTCCGCACAAGGCCCATGAACGACCGCATCCACCGCGTCCTGGACGGCGACCTGCCCTCCGGCGCGCTGATTCCCGACGAACGCGCCCGCGCCGAAGCCCTGGCGCGCGTGCTGGACCGCGCCGCCGCGCCCCTCCGCGGCGCGCCCGCGCCGGACCTGGCGTCGCGCGTGATGGCCGCGCTCCCCGCCGCGGCGCCGCGCCGCACCCCGTGGCAGCGCGCCGTACGGTGGCTGTGGACGCCGCGCCCCATCCGCCTGCGCCCGGCGTACGCGCTCGGCGGCGGGCTGTGCGCCGCGGCGCTGGCCGCCGTGGCCGTGCCCGCGGCCATGGACCGGGACCAGGCGCCCGTCGCGGCCGTGCAGGCGCCCATCGACCGTCCGGCCTCCGGCGAACCTCTCGTCTACGTGCAGTTCCGGCTGGAGACGAGCGCGCGGCAGGTAGCGCTCGCGGGATCGTTCACCGGGTGGCAGCCCACGCTGGTGCTGCGGCAGACGGAGCCCGGCGTGTGGACGGCCCTGGTCCCGCTGCGCGCGGGCGTGCACGACTACGTCTTTGTGGTGGATGGAAAGAAGTGGGTCGCGGACCCGCACGCGCCGCAGGTGGACGACAGCTTCGGCGGCACCAACAGCCGCATCTCCCTTCCGCCGGTGAGCGCCTCCGCGTGAACCGTGCGCTCTCTGCCGTCGCCGCCGCGCTGATCGCCTTCTCACCCGCCGCGGCGCAGGGGTGGACGGTGCAGGCCGGTGCCGGACGCGCCGTGCACGACCCCGTCGCCGCCCGCGTCGCCAGCACCTCCGCCTCGCTGGGCGTGGGGTACGACGGCGCGCGGCAGTGGGCCTACCTGTCCGGCGGCGTGCCGGTGCAGGGCGAAGGGCCGGGCTGGGGCGCGGCGGGGTTCGGAGGATGGGTGCCCGTGGTGCGCGCCGGCGCCGCGGAGGCGGGGCTGTCGGCGGCTCTGCAGGGCTACGCCTTCGGCGCCACGGGGCCCAACGAGGCGGGCCGGGGCGGCAGCGTGCAGCTTCTGCCCACGGTGGCCTGGCGCGCCGGGGGGATGACGGCTACCGCGCGCTCCGGGGTGAGCGCCGCCGTGGACGCCATCAGCGATGCGGCGGGCACGCGTGTCTTTCTGGACAGCGACGCCCGGCTCGCCGCCACCATGGCGGACGGCGTGGAAGTGGGGGCGGGGGCGCGGCTGGTGGCGGGCGAGGGCGGCCGGTGGCCGTACGCCGGCGCCACCGCCGAAGTGCGCAGGCCGTGGGGCGGGGGATGGGCGTACGGAGGCCGCTGGCTGGCCAGCGACCATCCGGATCCCGCGGCCGCCTGGGGTGCGGGCCTACGCGTGCGCGTGCTGCGCGCCACGGAGGTGCAGGCGTCCGTGCGGCAGGAGCCGTTCGATCCCCTGTACTGGAGCACCCCGCGGCGCACGTGGAGCGTGCAGCTTTCGCGGTCGCTGCGGCGCCCCGCCCCCGTGCCGGGGCCGCGCATCCGCCAGGGCGTGGCGGTGTTCCGCATGCCCCGGGCAGAGGCGGACTCCGCGGCGCCCTCCGTGGTGGGCGCGTTCAACGGGTGGGTGCCGGTGCCCATGCAGCGGGAGGGCGATGCGTGGGTCGCGCGCATTCCCGTGCAGCCCGGCGCGTACCACTACGCCTTCCGCACGGCGGCGGGCGAGGTGGTGCTGCCCCCCGGCGTGCAGACGGTGGACGACGGTTTCGGTAGCAGGTCGGCCGTGCTGGTGGTTCCGTGACGCGCCGCGGGGTCGGATCGTCAATCGTGTGGAAGGCAGGATCGGCAATTCCCGGAAACACCATGAACACCCTTCGGATCTACGCGGTTCTGATGCTGGCGCTGGCGGGGGCTCCCCCCGCGGCGCAGGCGCAGACGCCTGAACAACGCATTGAGGCGGCGCGCCGGTCGGCGGCCACTTCGGGCATTCCCGTGCAGCTGCTGGAAAGCAAGGTGGCCGAGGGGCGCGCCAAGGGCGTGCCCATGGACCGCATTGCCGCCGCGGTGGAGCACCGGCTGTCCGCGCTGAACCGCGCCCGCGAGGTGATGGCCGGCACGGCGGTGACCCCCGCGGACCTGTCCGTGGGCGCCGACGCGCTGGACGCCGGGGTAGAGGCGGAGGCGCTGCGGCAGGTGACCGCCGCCGCTCCCGCCGACCGCCGGGCCATGGCCATCGCCGTGCTGACGGAGCTGGTGAGCAACGGCGAAAGCTCGGCGCGCGCGCTGGCCCGGGTGAGCGCGGCGCTGCGCGGCGGCCCCGAGGCGCTCCGGCGGCTTCCCGGCGAGGCCGCGTCCGAGAACTCGCGGCGCGGCACGCCTCCGGGGCGCGATCCGTCGCGCGCGGAGGGCGGCCAGGGGCGTGGCCGCGGCGGCCCGCCCGCTTCCGTTCCGGGCGCCACCCACCGCCCGGACAATGGCGGCGGGCGCGGTGGAAACGGCGGCAACGGTGGCGGCAAGAAGCCCTGAGACGGCCGGGGTACCGTTGGATGCTGAAGCGTAGGTTTCAAGGCGGCGGGCGCGGATGCGCCCGCCGCCTCTCTTTGCCCTGCGGAGCGGAGTGGCGATGCACGCGCTCGTGTTCGACCGGTTCGGCGGGCCGGAAGTGCTGGAGAGAGGTCACGGACCCGTACTCCGTCCCCGGCACGCACTGGTGCGCCCTGGGCTTTCTGGAGAGCCCGCGGCGCCGGGCAAGGTGCTCCTGATCTCCTGATCCGCCGCGCGGGGACGTGCGGCTGGCCGGTCACTCCGCGAGCGAGGCCGCCTCGTCCGCGCAGCCCCAGGCGACGGTGACGCCGCTGCCGCCGTGGCCGTAGTTGTGGATGACGGCGCGCCCATCCCCCACCTCCTCACGCTCCAGGCGCACCTCGGGGCGGCCGGGACGCAGGGCGGCGCGGTGCTCCAGCACCTCCGCATCCGCCAGCGACGGCTCGAACCGCGCGCAGCGGGCCAGGATCTCTTCCGCCGTGTGCGCGTCCGTGTCCAGGCGCCCGTCGTGCATCTGCGCGGTGCCGCCCAGGATCACGTCGTCCGCGCGCGGAACGATGTACACCGGCTCCGCGCCCGGGCTCACGGCCAGCCAGAACCGCTCGATCCCCGGATTGCGGACGCGGATGATCTGCCCGCGGATGGGATGCACCGACGAATCGCCCACCAGCACGCCCGCCGCGAGCCCGGTGCAGTTCATCACCGTTGTCGCGGCGAAGATGGCGTCGTCCAGCGTGCGGGCGCGCCGCGGCTCCGTCTGCACCCCCAGCGCCTCCAGCCGCGCCGCCAGCCAGGCGAGGTAGACGGGCATCTCCGCCACGGGAAGCCGCAGTTCGTGCGCGTCCGTGTATTCCGGGAACTGCGAAGGAATGGTGCGCCGCGGAACGACGTCCATCTCCGCGATCGTCCAGATGGGGTCCGGCGCGCCGTTCCACACCTCCGTCCCGTCCACGTCGCGCACGCCGGATGCGGGATCGGCCGCGTCGCGCAGCAGTTGCTCGCGGGTGCGCAGGGCCCAGCGCGCCACGCGGTCCAGCGGCGCCGCCTTGTACGGGTACCAGATGGCCGCCGCGGCGGAGGAGACGATGGAGTGCACCGCGTCCGGCCCCCAGACGCGGACGCGGCGCCCGCGCTCCGCCAGGCGGATGGCCGTGGTGAGCCCGATGACGCCGGCGCCCAGCACCAGCACGTCGGCATCGCGGGAGGCGGAAACGGCGTTGGACATCGGTGAACCGGGTTGGTCGTGATCAGCGGTGGCCGCGGAACGCTATCCGGCCCGCCGCGCCGCGCGCAAGCTCGCGCGCCCCGGTCCCGCACTCCCACACTCAGCACTCCGCACTCCGCACTCCGCACTCCGCACTCCGCACTCAGCACTCAGCACTCAGCACTCAGCACTCTCCCCTTGTGCGAACCGCCGCGCGGGGTGAGTGTATGCGCTCCGGGACCGGAACAGGCACAGAGGAACGATGATTCAGCTTACCGACGCGGCGCGCGACAAGATCAGCACCCTGGTGGATGCCGAGGTGGTGCGCGACCCCGCGCTTCGCATTACGCTGCGCGACGGCAGCAAGCCCATGGACCGCGCGTACCAGATTTCGCTGGTGGAGCGCGAGGACAAGGAAAAGACGGAGATCGCCATCAATCTGGAAGGCATCCGCGTCTTTCTGAACCTGGACACCAGCAACCTGCTGAGCGGCGCCAGCGTGGACTGGAGCGACCAGGATGGCGGGTTCAGCGTCGATACGCCGCGCCCCTCCGCCCCCAGCGCCCCGCCCACGGTGACCTCGTCCGGCTCGGGCGGCGCGTCCGGCCCGCTGGCGGAAAAGGTGCAGCTGCTGTTCGACGAGATGGTGAACCCCCGCATTGCCTCGCACGGCGGCGCGGTGGAGCTGGTGGACGTGGCGGATGACACCATTTACGTGCGGATGACCGGCGGCTGTCAGGGCTGCGCGGCCTCGGCCATGACGCTGCGGCAGGGCATCGAGCGCATGGTGCGCGATGAGATCCCCGAAGTCCGCGAGATCGTGGATTTGACGGACCATGATGCGGGGGCGAACCCGTACTACTGAGCTTTCTCCTGTGCGAGAGCGGAAAGAATGCGGCCTTCGGCAGAAACCGCAGATCCGAGGAATCACCGCTCACGAACGCCTTCCCGGGGCCGCTGGATTGTTCCAGCGGCCCCGCTCTGCGTCTGTTCCGGCTCCCTGTCCAGCGACCCGATCACAGGTCCGCGTCGTTCGATTTCTGTGTGAGCTCGGACAAAGGCAGCTGGCACGATACGTGGCGGAATTGATGAAAGATGGATGAGTTTCGAGGTTTTCGCATCACGACCGAAATCCGAACGTACCAGTGAGGCGGAAATGATAGGAATTGCGGTCTATCACGGTCGCGACTTGAAGGAGCACCCGGCTCTCATCGAACCATTGCTCTCCGGCATGGCCGTCATCACAGGGGGCCAGCGCTTGGCGTATGTTAGCGGCATCCTGTCGGAATCCGGACTGCCTGGACGAGAAGCGAAACTTTCGAAGCAGAACTTGACTCGGATCATATCTGAACTGGCTTCAGGAAGCTACGAGGGTTTGGAACTGAACGAACACAAGCGTTCCGATCGCGAGAGGGGGACTGAAGGTGCCATGTTGGACCTACGCATCTCCCGGGATCCTCAGGCAGGCCCCTCCGCGGTGGCCCCCTATGCAGTATACATCCTGACCGCCGACGCTGCCGTCCAGACACCCGGCGAACTCGCATCCGGTGCGGTGTCGATCATCGAGATTCTGCAGAGTTCGTATGCGCTGGTCTACACTGGACCCAGCTTCAATGACGTTTTCGTGGAACTCACTGCGACGCCGATCTTCGCTTGGGATCACGAGTTTACTCCAGATGAGGCACTCCGTAGGGCGCGCTTGCTTGGACATCAGCTCGCGCGCGTGCATGTGGGTGCGCGGGTACGTGGAGCGTACTGGGGCAACTACTTGGGTCCCGATCTCGTCGATGCGCTTGGCGGTATGGCGCGCGTTCGCGAGGAAGCTCCCGTCGCAGCGATTCTGCCGTCGAGTGCGGGCGGAGTGTTTCTGCAGCTCACGAGCGATCCTGGAGATTTTTCCAATCCAGATTTTCCGGCGCGGCTCGCCCTCCTCGAACGGTACCTGGAGCCGATACGTATCTCAGGCTGAAGTGAAGCGTTCAAGCGCGACCATCGTGGTCTGCATGTACCTCGGGGGACGTGGCGTGGGCCATCGAGGGCAAGGACCAGCCCGGAAGCTCGAAACCCGTCCCTAGTCTCACGCGGGCGGAGTCGACAAGCCGCTGCTGACCACCAAAGAGAACGTGGGCAGCCTCGTGCCGCTTCAGGGCCGGGGAGGTGTGTATCTGACTCGTGGCCTGCACAGACGACCTGTCCAGCTTGAGAGCTTCAGGCGCGATAGGATTGCAGGCGTGCCTCGCAGGGCACCCCCAAGTTTTCGCGATCTGTTGATCCACCTAACTACAGCGATAAAGGCCAACCGATCCGAGGCAGCACAACGGTCGTGTGGGCGATCTCTTCAGCCCGCGGCAGTGGAGCCATGCTCGGCCCGGGCGGATCCTCGTGCCCAAGATGACAGCAAGGCGGGGTGCGCATCACGCACACCCCGCCTTTCGTCCTGCTCGGTCCTTCAGCCTACCAGCGTTCGCCTCCGCACCGGCTGGGCGCTGGTGCAGTACCGCTCCAGGTCGGCGGCCTCGGCGATCTCCCAGTCTTCCGGAATCGGCGACAGGCGCCGCTTCTGGTCCTGATGCTCAAAGCACAGCCAGCCGCCCTGCAGCCCCGGCGTGTACTGCCCGCTATCACACTCGGATTCGTAGGTCGGCACAATGCTCCACACCCGCCACTCCCGGCCGGACGAATCCGCGAAACTCCGCAAAGCCATCGTGCTCACCTCCGTTGAGTCAACGGCGCACCATGCAGGCCGCGTGCCAATTGTAACGGAGTCAAACGCCATCCCCGTAAGCGCTTAGGCCTCAGAGCCCGCGCCGCGCCCAGGGCTCGTTGGCCTCCAGGCACTCGATCAATTCGATGTAGATGCGGCGCGCCGCCTCCGTGAACGTCTCGTCGTCCGCGTCGGCGACCGGGGCCAGTTCCGCGCGGATCCGCTCGCTCAGCGTCCCCGTGCGGATCACCCGGCCCACCAGGTCCAGGTAGTGCGCCTCGTCGCGCCGCACCGAGCGGCGCGCGGACGACAGCAGCGCGTCCAGCACGTCGCGCACGTCGCACAGGCCGTCGGGGCCGCGCGGCGCGTCCAGGTGCGGAGCGTGCACCCGCGCCCGGCTGCCGTCGCGAATGCAGGCGCGAAAGTCCTGCACCAGCACCGCGTGGTCCGGAAGGTCCACCTTTCCATCCGCCACGCGCCCGGTCAGGTGCTTGAGCGCCGAACGCACGAACGAGGCGATCGCCACGTCCATCCGCACGCACTCCTGCGTATCCAGCACCCGCACCTCCATGGCCCGGCGCGAGAACTTGAAGACGGCGCCGCGGGCGTTGAAGAACTCGTGGCGAATCGCGCCCGTGTCCGGCAGCCGGTCCAGCGCGGCGTACATCGGCGCAAAGATCTTCTTTCGATAGTCCGCAAAGCTGTCCACGTACTCCGGCACCAGCTCCCCGCACGATTCCGGAATGCGCGCCTGGTGCTCCAGGATCCACGCCAGCCGCCCGTCCGCCGCGGGCTGCAGCTCGCCGTCGTACATCGGCGTGCTGGCGGCCAGGGCGGGAAGGTAGGGGATGAGCAGCGCCGACGCGGTGTGCATGGCGATGGCGTCCACCTCGCGCCCCAGCGGCAGGTTCAGGTGCGACGCCTGCACGTTCATCCACCCGTGCGTGCGGACGTCGAAGAGCCGCGCGTAGGTGGTGTAGACGCGCAGCCCGGAGCGCGTCCACAGCTTGCCCTTGCGCGGATCGAACCAGGGGTGCATCCCCGTGGGGAGCAGCCGCGCGCCGAACTCCGCGCGCAGCACGGCGGAAAAGCGCTGCACCCCTTCCGCCAGCACCCGCTCCGCCTCCAGGAGGCTGCGGACGGGCGCCTGCGTCTTGACCTCGAACACGTGGTCCGCGATCTCGTTGCTGAACCCCACCGCGCCCAGGTCCACGTCCGACGTCCCCCGTCCCGCCAGCGCCTTGAAGGCCGGCTCCACCAGCGACACCACGTTCAGGTCGCGGTCCACCGTGGGGTACTCCAGCTCCATCCCCGCCACCTCGAACGGCTTGAAGTGGCGCGCGTCCCGCTGGCCGGTTGAGGCGGAGGCGATCGGCTTGCGGATCTTTTCCAGCAGCACGGCCTCGGATTCCGCGTCCGTCCGCTGCGGCGCGGCGGCCTCGCGCTCCGGCGCCTGCTCGATGCGCTTCAAGAAGAACTCGATGACGTCCTGGTAGATGACGGCGCCGTCCGCCGCGTCGTCGTACCCGACGTCCAGGTTGGGGTTGTCGTTGATCTCGATCACCACGGGCCCGTCCGGCGTTTCCTTGAGGTCCACGCCGTACAGCCCGTCGCCGATGAGCGCGGCGGCGCGCAGGGCCAGCCCGGCGACCTCCGGCGGCGCCGCGTCGCGCGCCACCGCCTCCACGCGGCCGTAGCGCTCCTTGCCCGCGGCCGTTTCTGCCCGGATCTGCCAGTGCCCCCGCGCCATGTGGTAGCGCGCGGCGAACAGCACGCGCCCGTCCAGCACCGTCACCCGCCAGTCGTAGTCCGTGGGCAGGAACTCCTGGGCGATGATCAGGGGCGAGCGGCGGAACATCTCGTCCGCGCGGCGCCGGAACTCGTCGTGCGACGACACCTTGTGCACCGCGGCGCTGAACGAGCCGTCCGGCAGCTTGATGACCACGGGGAGCCCCAGCTCCGCCACGTCGTGCCAGGGCGTGTGCCGCGTCACGATGCGCGTGCGCGGCGTGGGGATCCCCTCGCGGCGCAGCAGCTCCTCCAGAAACACCTTGTTGCCGCACCGGATGATCGACTGCGAATCGTCCACCACCGGAATCCCCAGCGCCTCCGCCCGCAGCGCGAACTGAAAGGCGGGCTCGCTCACCCCCGTGAGCGCGCGGATGAAGAGCGCGTCGTACTCCGGCAGCTTGTGCATCTCGTCCACGCCGATGCGGCGCAGGTGCACGTTCATGCGCGCCGCCACCCGCTCCAGCCGGTCCAGCGTCTCCGGGCTGGACGGGCTGAACGGGTCGTTGGCGTCGTGCAGCACGGCAATGGAGGCGCGCCGCTCTTCCCGCGCCTCCTGCGCGCCCCGGCGCAGCACGCGGCGCGGGTCGCCCAGAACCTCCACCAGCCGCGCGGACTCCGCCTCGTCCAGCAGGTGCACGGGGACGGCGGCCACCTCCGTGACCTTCCACTCGCCCTCTTCCCGCGCCAGCCGCAGCCGCATGACGGGCGCGGAGCACTCGCGGTACACGTACAGCGCCGTGTTGCGGAACCGCGCGTCCTCCGCCCCGCCCAGCAGCACGAGGGTCTGCGCCAGCTCGTCTTCGCGCGCGGGGCGGCACACCCACGCGCCCTCCTCGCACACGCGCACCACCGTCGCCGCATCGTCCTCCGCCAGCTCCGCGGAGCGGCGGCGAGAGGCCATCTCCTCCGGATCCACCGTGGGGACGCCGGCCTCCTGAAGGATGCGGAACAGGTTGTTGGGCTTGGCGAGCTGCTCGCTTTCCTCCACGCTGGGCACGGCGTGCTGGCCCCGCGCGTCGGCCAGCAGCGAGACGTAGTACCCTTCGCTGCCGTACGCCCACGAGCGGCACAGGTTCACCACCAGGGCGCGCGGGTCCGCCAGCTCGGCGCCGCCTTCCAGGTAGCGCTCCGCGGGGACGGCGACGTTGGCCGGCAGCCCCCGCGCGTCCGCCGGATCGCTCACGACGGCCAGAATTCGGGTGCGGTTCACGCGGCCCCCTCGTCCCCCGGCCACAGCTCCAGCAGCACCGCGTCATACGTCACGTCGCCCAGCAGGATGGCGTTGATGAGCCGCTGTCCGTCCACCACCTGCCGCCCGTCCGGCGACACGGGCACGTGCTCCGCCGGGTCGCGCAGGCTGAAGCGGCGCCCCCAGTGCTCGTATCCCACGATGACCACGAAGTGGCCCGTGGGCTCGCCCGCCACGTCGTCCGGCACCAGCTCGTCGTCCGGCGTCTGCCGCTCGCGCATGAAGTTGTACAGATAAGTGGCAGAAAGCCCGGCCAGCACCGGGTGCTCGCGGTCGATGATGCGCCGCAGCAGCGCGGGGGTCAGGTCCTGAAAGGCGATCTCGCCCCCCATCTCCAGAAACTCCAGGTAGGCGCGCGCGGCACGCAGCCGCTTTCCGTCCCGCAGGTGCGGAAAGCGCGCGTGGATCTTTTCCTTGAGCCCGCCGCGGTCCAGCCGGTCCCAGGTGGGGTCAAAGATCTGCAGGTCGTACGAGTAGATGCGCGCCTGAAAACCTCGACGCAGCGCCGAGATGCCCAGAAAGACGGCGAGGGTGCCCCCGTCGTCGTTGCGGTCGATCTCTCCCAGCACCTCGTCGCCGCCCAGCCGCAGCCCGTAGAAGTCGTAGACCTTGCGCAGGCAGGTGGGCCCGCAGGTTACGTCGTCCGGCTGCAGAAAGCGCTGCACCCGCAGTTCGTGCGCAAACCGCTCCTCCTGCTCGCGCCGGTCGTCGTCCGGCAGCGGCGGAGCCGCGCCCAGCATGTCCGTCATCGTGTGGCGCCGCCCATCCCCCGGAATGCGTCGCGGGCACCGAACGGGCGCCCGCCAGAAGCGCGGGACACTGGCAACGCGCGTACCACCATCCCGCGCCGTGCCCCATTCTTGCGCGCCGCAGTAGATTGCAGTCCGGTCACCCGTGTACAAGGTTCATGTCCAATCCCGACGTCCCCACCCGCGAAGGCCAGCCGGACCTGGCCGTGCAGGAGCGCACCCGCACGGCGCACCCGCGCATGCACCGCGTGCTGCTGCACAACGACGACTACACCACCATGGAATACGTGGTGGACGTGCTGATGCGGCACTTCGGGCGCACCGAGCCCGAGGCGCTCAAGATCATGCTGCAGGTGCATCACCGGGGGGTGGGCGTGGCCGGGGTCTACACGCGGGACGAGGCAGAAACACGCGCCGCCGAGGTGATGAACGAGGCGCGGGGCCGCGGCTTTCCGCTGCGCCTTTCGACGGAGCCGGAGTAACCCACGAATGCCGCAGCCCGCACTTCGCCCCGAGCTGGAAATCAGCCTGCAGTTCGCCGTGCTGGACGCCGCCCGCCGCGGCCACGCCTACGCCGGCCTGGAGCACCTGCTGTTCGCCCTGCTGCAGGACGACGGCACCGCCCACGCCCTGCGCGGCGCCGGCGCCGACGTGCAGAAGCTGGGGTCGCGGCTGGAGCGCTTCCTTTCCGAGCAGATCCAGTCCGGCGACGGCCCGCGCGACACCAGCACCCCCACCCTCGCGTTCCGCCGCGTGCTGCAGGACGCGGTGCTGCAGGCCTACCGCTCCGGCCGCGACGAGGTGACCGGCGCGCACGTCCTGGTGAGCATGTACGACGAGTCGGAAAGCTTCGCCGTCCACTTTCTGGGCGAGGCGGGCGCGGACCGGCTCCGGCTCATGCAGGCCGCCTCGGACCCCGGCGCGGGCGAGCCGGAGCCCGTCACCGCGGGCGCGGGGGGAGAGGAGGAGGCAGGCAAGGACGCGCTGAGCCGCTTTGCCCTGAACCTGAACCGGCAGGCGGCGGAGGGGCGGCTGGACCCGGTGATCGGCCGCGACAGGGAAATCACCCGCGCCATCCACGTCCTGGCCCGCCGCCGCAAGAACAACCCGCTCTTCGTGGGCGACCCCGGCGTGGGAAAGACGGCGCTGGCGCAGGGGCTGGCGCTGCGCATTCACGCGGGCGACGTCCCCGCGCCCCTGCGCGGCGCGGAGATCTTTTCGCTGGACGTGGGCGCGCTGCTGGCGGGAACGCGGTACCGCGGCGACTTCGAGGAGCGGCTCAAGGCCGTGCTGCGCGAGATCGAGCAGCGGCCGGGCGCGGTGCTGTTCATCGACGAAATCCACACGCTGGTGGGCGCGGGAAGCACCAGCGGCGGGGCGATGGACGCCAGCAACCTGCTCAAGCCCGCGCTCGCCGCCGGGCTGCGCTGCATGGGGAGCACCACGTGGGAGGAACTGCGCTCGCACTTTGAAAAGGACCGGGCGCTCGCGCGGCGCTTCCAGAAGGTGGAGGTCGCCGAACCCTCCGTGGACGACACCGTCCTCATCCTGCAGGGGCTGCGCGAGCGGTACGAGAGCTTTCACGGTGTCCGCTACACGGACGAGGCCCTGCGCGCCGCCGCGGAGCTTTCCGCCCGCCACCTGCACGACCGCCGCCTTCCCGACAAGGCCATCGACCTGATGGACGAAGCCGGCGCCGAGGTGCGCCTCGCCGCGCCGGAACTTGTCACCTCCGCGGTTCCGGAGGACGGGGGCGCGGATGCGGTGGAGGAAACAGCGGTCGGCCCGCGGCCGGAAGTGGGCGTTCAGACGGTGGAGCGCATCCTGGCGGGGATGGCCAACATCCCCCCGCGCACGGTTGCGGGGAACGAGCGCGAGCGGCTGCGCGGGCTGGAAGCGGAGCTGCGGGCGCGCGTCTTCGGCCAGGACGCGGCCATCGCGCAGCTCGCCTCGGCCATCAAGCTGGCGCGCGCGGGGCTGGGCGATCCGCGCAAGCCGGTGGGCTCGTACCTGTTCACGGGGCCCACGGGGGTGGGCAAGACGGAGGTGGCGCGCTCGCTGGCCGAAGTGCTGGACGTGGAGCTGATTCGCTTCGACATGAGCGAGTACATGGAGCGCCACACCGTCAGCCGGCTGATCGGCGCGCCGCCGGGCTACGTGGGATTCGACCAGGCCGGCCTGCTGACCGAGGCCGTGAACCGCGCGCCGCACTCCGTGGTGCTGCTGGACGAGATTGAAAAGGCGCATCCCGACGTGTTCAACCTGCTGCTGCAGGTGATGGACTACGGCAAGCTGACGGACAACAACGGAAAGCAGTCCGACTTCCGCAACGTGGTGCTCATCATGACCAGCAACGTGGGCGCCGAAGACCTTACGCGGCGGCGCCCCGGATTCGTGGCCGCCGATGCCGCGGGCGGCGACGACGGCGGGGCGTACGAGCGCACCTTCTCGCCCGAGTTCCGCAACCGCCTGGACGCGCGCATCGGCTTCGCGCCGCTCTCGCGCGAGGTCATGGAGCGCATCGTGGAGCGGGCGCTTGGCGAATTGCGGCAGCGTCTGGCGGATCGCGGCGTGGAGCTGCGCGTGAGCGACGAGGCGCGCGGCTGGCTGGCCGAGCACGGGCACGATCCGGCCAACGGCGCGCGCCCCCTTGCCCGGCTCATCCAGGACCGCGTCGCCCGGCCGCTGGCGGACGAACTTCTCTTTGGATTGCTGGCGGATGGGGGTGTAGCGACCGTGCGGCTGGAGGGGGGTGAACTCAGGGTGCTGTCGGAGTAGCACACCCGGAAACCGCCGCTCGTATCACACCGGTCGCAGCGATGGACCCCAAATTGCGACAGAGTGTACAAAGCGGCAATCAGTAGCCGACAGGACTTCGCCTGAAGCGGGCCGTTGTAGCAGCGCAGGGTTGACTCTGTTCACTGTTCAGGGCACAACCCGCGGTTTTGCAAGAAAATAGTGGCGTGATCACACTTACTTGCATATAGTATACAGCGTCACGAACAGGTACCGTTTTCGGGAACAGAGACACACCCTCATAGCACGGAGCATTCGGGGAATGAAAACATCCAGGACCAAGGCCGAGGACCGCGTGCCTCGCCGCTGGCGGACCCCTCCGCCCCTTACCCGCGGATCGGAGTCGCTGGAGGGAATGGAGATTCTCCGTGAGGTCGGGGGTGAGGTGGGCATCCTGCTCTGGCAGGCGTACCGCAACGTGATGTTCTGGTCCACTACCGACGCGGGCGAGCGCGGGCAGCTGTTCGCGCCTGACGCGGGAACCCGCCGCCGGGCGGAGATCGCGGAGGCGCGGGTGCCGGAGCGTCTGGCCGCGGCGCTGGAGAGTGTGGCCGCCATGCTGGAGGCGCCGGAAGCCACCAGCGGCGACCGCGTGGCGCAGGCGTGCACCGACGTGGCGCAGTGGGCCGAGGACGAGGGCCACATGAACACGGGGCTGGCGTACGCGCAGGCCGCCGCGGTGGCTTCGCCGGGCCGTGCCCGCCTTGCGCTGGCCGTGGGGCAGCTTGCCCGCCGCCGCGCCGAGCTGGCCCGCGCCGAGACGTGGTTCCGCCACACCATCATGATCGGCCGCCAGACGGGCGACTGGGATTCGTACTCCCGCGCGTACATCGCGCTGGGCAACATGCTGATCTCGCGCGGCAACTTCCCCGGCGCGCACCGCATGCACATCAAGGCTCTCCGCGCCGCCCGCCGCAAGGGCATGCCGGAGATCCAGGGCATGGCGCTGCACGACCTGTTCGTGATCGCGGTGGAAACCTCGCGAGACGAGCAGGCCGAGGAGTACGCGCGGCAGGCGTTCCGGGCATACGGGCCGTCGCACGTCTCGGTGCCCGCGCTCGCGCACGACGTCGCGTACTTCTGGATGCAGCGTGGCTATTTCGGCCGCGCGCTCGAGGTGTTCCAGGCGCTCGAACCGCACCTGTCCAGCCCGCGTGAGCGGCTGGTGCTGCTCTCGAACGCGGCTCGCGCGGCCGCGGGAACCGGGAATCGAGAGACGTTCCGGAAGGCGTGGACGCAGGTGTTCCGCCTCGCCAAGGACCCGGAGCTGCAAGCCGTCGTGCCGAACTCATTGATGGAACTTGCGCTGGGTGCCGCAAGCCTGAGCGAGTGGGACCGGGCCGAGCAGGCAGCAACCGAGTCGCTCGAGTTGGCCACGCGTGCAGGGCACGCGAAGGTGCGTTTCCGTGCCGAAGCACTGCTGGACTCCGTGCGGAACGGCCGGACCGCACAGGCGAACGTCGCGGTCAAGCCGTCCGCAAAGGCCGATGCGCTTGCGACGGAGATGGTGCGCAGCCTGGTGGACGCGCCAGTCACAGCGGGGGTCTGATCAGAAGAGAAAGGCTCCCCGCGGCAGTGCCGCGGGGAGCCTTTCTCTTTATCAAGAAGCCGCTGGTCGCGGACTCAGCCCCCCGAGCCGAGGAGCCCGTTGCAGAGCACGATCACCGTGCCATCGGCAGCCTTCTCGTAGGTGACGGTTCCGCTGCAGACGAAGTCGGCCTTCGCCGGGGCGTCGGTGGCCGGCTTGGCTTCCGGCGCGGTGACGGAGTTGGAGCAGGCGCCCAGGGTGGCGGCGGTTGCGGCGGCGAGGAACAGACGGGCCAGCTTCATGTGAACTCCGATGCAACGGAAAGGTGGAATTGGTCGATCAGGCGGGGCGCCCTTCGGCGTGAGATGAAGTTGTCTCCGAACCGCTCCCCGCACCCATCCGCTTGCGCCCCTCCACCGAGTATTATCCGACAAGTCATGCTCCGCGCCGCCAAACCCCTCCTGGTTCTGCACTCGAATGGTGCACTGCGCGAGCAGCTACGCCGTTTGGAGGCGCGCGGGTTCCGGTGTGCGTTTTCCGGCTCCTGGAGCCAGATGCGTGAAGCGGTGGCCGCCTCGCCCCCCGCCGCCATCCTGGTGGTGGACCCCTACGACGGCTCCCTGGCGCGCACCCCCGAACTGTGCGGCGACCTGCGCTCGCTGCTGCTGGAGTTTCCGTCGGCCACCGTGCTGGCGGCCATGGACGCGGACCCGGAGCGCTCGCGCGACCTGCGAACACTCGGTGAGTGGGGGGTGGCGGACGTGATCTGCCTGCGCGAGGACGATACGCAGGAGGCGCTGTACCGCCGCCTGCGCGCGGTGGAAGGGCGCACGCTGCAGAACCTGCTGCAGCGCACCCTGCCCGTGATGATCTCGGGGCGCGCGCGAATGCTGGTGATGACGGCGGCGGAGGTGGTGTCCGTAGGCGGCAAGGCGCGCGACCTGGCGCGGCGGCTGCACCTTTCGGAGCGGACGGTGCTGCGCTGGTCGGCGCGGGCGGGGCTCCCGGCGCCCAGGCGGATGATGGCATGGATGCGCATTCTGCTGGCTTCCGCGCTGCTGGACGACCCCGGCCGCAGCGTGCTCAGCGTGGCGCACGCCTGCGGCTACGCGTCAGACAGCAGCCTGCGGCGCGCCACGCAGGACTTTCTGCGTGCCGGGCCCACGGCGCTGCGCAGGGAAGGGGCGTTCGCCAAGGCGTCCGCGGCGTTCCTGAAGGAGCTCGCCGTCACCCGCGCGGCGGGCACCGGGCGGTACTCGCTCCGATTCTGATCGTCCCCGGTGAATGCGGAAAGCGCGGACGGCCAGCCGGCCGCCCGCGCTTCTGGTCGGGGAGCGCCGCCGCGTGTCAGGCGGCGTCGAAGTCGAACAGGCGCGGGGTCCATCCGCCGCCGCGCACCACCAGCGCGCCCACGTAGCCCGGGCCGGGGTGCAGCTCGCGCAGGGTCCAGCGGCCGGCCTCGTCCGGGTCGCCGCGGGTGGCGAGCAGGCGCGCGCGGTGGCCGGCGCGGAACTCCACGTCAAAGCGGTCCAGCGGCATCGACAATCCCTCGCCCACCGCCTGGATGTACGCCTCCTGGCGCGTCCAGCAGTGGAAGAACGCCACGTCGCGCTCGTGCTCCGGGAGGGCGGCGAACACCTCGTTCTCCGGCGCGGAAAAAAAGCGCCGCGCGATGTCGATGCCGTCCGGCATGGGCTTGAGCGCCTCCAGGTCCACGCCGATCTCGCGCCCGAGCGTCACGGCGCACAAGGCGAGGTCGCCCGCGTTGGAGACGTTGAAGCGCAGTTCATCCATCCCCCCGTCCAGCATGGGCTTGCCGTGCGCCGTCGTGCGGTACCGGTGCGCCGCGGGGGGCAGGCCGGTGTAGCGCGCCAGGATCTCGCGCTGCGCGCCGCGGCCGGCCACGAACGCCGTACGGTGCTCGTCGAAGCGAAAGCGGGCCGCCCGCGCGCGCTCGTCGGCGTCCAGGTGCGCCTCCATGCGCGCGAGCGCCGCCGCGGACGGCCGCAGGGAGGCGCGCCACACGTGCACCTCGTCCGCGCCCAGCGCCACCGCCCCCGCGGGGGCGGGGCTCCAGCGCTCGTCAGAACGCATGCGCGGGAGCGCGGGCCAGCACGGCGCGCAGTTCCTCGTTCAGCGAACGCAGCACCAGCGCGCGGTCGCCGTGCAGAAAGAAGTGGTCGCCGGGGAACATGCGGAAGCGGAACTCGCCTCCTGCCTGCTCGCGCCACGCCTCCACGTGCGCGGCGGGCACCTCGTCGTCGCGCTGCCCGCCCCATGCCACCAGCGGAAGCGCCAGCGGGGCCTCCGCCGTATACGTGTAGGCCTCGCCCAGGCGAAAGTCCGCGCGCAGCATGGGCATGAGCAGTTCCATGATCTCGCGGTTGGCCAGCACCTCCTCCGGCGTGCCGTTGAAGCGGCGAAGGGTGTCCAGGAACTCCGCGTCCGGCAGCGCGTGGATCGGCGCATCCAGGAGCGGAAGCTGAGGCGCGGGGCGGCCGGAGGTGATCAGCAGCCGCGGCATGGGCCCGCCCGCGCACCGCAGCGACCGGGTGAGCTCGAACGCCATCAGCCCGCCGTTGCTGTGGCCGAAGAAGGCGAACGGGCGGTCCATCCACGGGGCCAGTTCGCGGTGCATGGCGGCGACCATCTCCGCCATGTCGCCAATGGGCTGCTCCATCAGCCGGCCCTCGCGGCCGGGAGGCTGCACGGCCACCATCTCCACCGCGTCCGGCAGCTCCCTGGCCCACGGCGTAAAGACGCTCGCGCCGCCGCCGGCGTACGGAAAGCAGAAGAGCCGCAGGCGCGCGGCGGGGCGCGGCTGCGGAACGAGCGCCCACCCCTTCAGGGAGCCAGGTCGGTTCACGGATTCGTCTCCGGTGCAAACGTGCGGGCGCCGGGCCGGGGCGCGGGGCTCCGGTCCGGCGCAACGTGGATGGGGCCCGGCGCGGTCAGCCGGCGTGCGGCGCGGCTTCCAGCGCCCAGCGGCCAATGGTGACCTGCTGGATTTCCGTGCTCCCTTCGATGATCTCCATCACCCGTGAATCGCGCAGCAGGCGGTCCGCGGGGTACTGCTCCGTGCACCCGTTGGCGCCGTGCACCTGCACGCAGTCCAGCGCGGCGCGCGTGGCGGCCAGGGACGCGAAGTACTTGGCGTGGAACACCTCGCGCGCGGCCTCCGGATCGCCCGCGTCGCGCAGCCACGCGGCGTGGTGGCACAGCAGCCGGGCCGCGCGGAGGTCCGTGGCCATGTTGGCCAGCCGCCGCTGCACCAGCTGGTGCTCGCCGATCGGGACGCCGAACT
>NZ_DASVTX010000365.1:0-5033 GCF_036387355.1 Longimicrobium sp. | reverse complement strand
GCCGACGGGCACAGGGATCGCTGAACCCCGGGGGCGGCTCGATAAGTCGCCTTAGTTGCTGCGCCATTGCCGGCCGGGATGTGCCCCTTCCGAACCAGCCTCGGCCCGTCGTGCTCCGTTCCGCCGTTCGCCCCGACGAGTGGCACAAACCTGAACTCGAACCGTCCCATGATCCTGCGCGGCATGTATCCCCGCCGGGCGTTCCCCTGGCGCTTGGCTCTGCTCCTGTTCTCGCTCGTGCTCCCGGCGGCCGCCGGATGCAGGCCCTCCGCGGCCCGCCCGGCAAAGGCGCCAGAAATGCTGCCGAGAATGTTCAACCTGATCGCCGCCGGCCAGAGCGAGGCCGACGTTCTGCGCCTCAACGGCCAGCCGGACCGGCGCGAGCAGCGCGGCGACACGACGATCTGGACCTACGTCATCGAAACGGAAAACGGGATTACCACGGCGTCCGTGGAAATGCAGCGCGGGATCGTAACGCGGTCTGAAGCAGCGTTTACCTTCAAGACCGAACCGCCGCCCCCTCCCCGGCCATAACTCCTCGGGAGTGAGCCGCGGGACGATCATCAAGGATGTGCTGAGCGCGATCCAGGCATTCCCGGGCAGGGCGGCGCGACCCCTACCCGGCTTGCCCAGCGTCGTATGCGCCGGGCTGGGTGATCTCGATGCTCTCGATCAGGCCCGCCAGGGGAAAGCGATCCAGTCGCGGGTCGTTCGTTTCCTGCCAGCGGAACGCATCCGGCCACGTGGTCCAAACGCCGCCTGCCTCGTCGTAGCGCTCCAGCGGCACCCGGACCAGCCTCCAGCCGAGCAGCCGATCGAGCGCTTCCCTGGTTGCGGTGCCCATGCGCAGCGCGGGATCGCCGTGCCCGTCGCCTCGATCAAGGTCGAAGTCATCTGCCAGCGCGTTGATCCGGTCCGTCGCAGCGGCGAAGTCAGCGCCGGGCCGGAGGCGCACCACGACCTCGATCAGGGGGACGCCCTGCTGCAGGGCGCGGGTGAGTCCGGCGGTTCCCATTCGTTTCGCCCTCTCCTCCACCGAAGTGATCAACAGCGTGACGGCACAGGTGGCGCGCACGGGCGCGGAACCCTGCCCGCCAGCGGCGCGGACGGGATGGCGGCGCCCGTTCTTCCATCGCCCTTGACTTGGAGCGCACTCTAACGTGTAGACTCCCACCCATGGATGCACAACTGACGGTTCAGCAGGCCGCCGAGGCCACCGGGCTGAGTGCCCACACCCTTCGCTACTACGAGCGCATCGGGCTGGTGCAGCCGGTGGGCCGGGCGGCGAGCGGGCACCGGCGCTACACGCAGCAGGACCTGGCATGGATCGGGTTCCTGAACTGCCTTCGAGCAACGGGAATGCCCATCGCGCGAATGCAGGAGTACGCCGCGCTGCTCCGCGAGGGCGAATCCACCCTCGCGGAACGCACCGCGCTGCTGCAGGCGCATCAGGCCGCGGTGCAGGCGGAGATCGCGTCGCTGCAGACCCACCTGGGCGCGGTGGAAGCCAAGCTCCGCCTGTACGAGCAGCGCCGGCTTCAGGCTGCGGGCAAGTAGACGCGGGTCCACGCCGTTCGGCGGGCGTGGCGCGCGGCCCGCGGCCAGACACGATCACAAAGGGCCGTTACCCGTTCATCCAGTGCTGTCCAAAGGGGACGATGAAGCGCACCAAGGGGATGGGAGATACACGATGACACGCATCACCACGCCGTTCGGCAACCGGTCCACCGCGGCGGAAGTCGTGGCCGGCATCGATCTGGGCGGAAAGCGGGCGATCGTTACGGGCGCCGCATCGGGAATCGGGGTGGAGACGGCGCGCGCGCTGGCCGGTGCCGGCGCGGAAGTCACGCTCGCCGTGCGCGACACCGTCGCGGGGCGCCGCGTGGCGGATGACATCCAGGCCACCACGGGCAACCCGCGCGTGCACGTCGCCGCGCTGGAACTGGGCGACCGGGCCGGGATCGCCGCGTTCGCGCAGTCGTGGAGCGGGCCGCTGCACCTGCTCGTCAACAACGCGGGCGTCATGGCGCTGCCCGAGGGAAAGACGGCGGAAGGATGGGATCCGCAGTTCGCCATCAATCACCTGGGGCATTTTGCGCTCACACTCGGGCTGCGGCGCGCGCTGGCGCAGGCGGGCGGGGCGCGCGTGGTCTCCGTGAGTTCCAGCGCGCATCAGCGGTCGCCGGTGATCTTTGACGACCTGCACTTCGCCTTCCGCCCGTACGATGCGTGGGCGGCGTACGGGCAGGCCAAGACAGCGAACGTGCTGTTCTCCGTGGAGGTGACGCGCCGCTGGGCGGACGACGGCATCACGTCGAATGCGCTGATGCCGGGCGCCATTCTCACCAACCTGCAGCGCCACACCACCGCGGAAGAGATGCGGCGGCTGCGCGGTGGCGTGGAGATCGACCCGGAGAACCTGCCGCCGGGGTGGAAGAACACGGAGCAGGGCGCCGCGACCAGCGTGCTGCTGGCCACCTCGCCGCTGCTGGAAGGGATCGGCGGGCGGTACTTCGTGGACTGCAACGAGGCGGAGACGGTCGCCGCGCGCACCAGCGACATGTCCGGCGTGGCGCCCTACGCGCTCGACCCCGCGAACGCGGAGCGCCTGTGGGCCACGTCGCTCGCGATGCTCGGCATGGCGCAGGGCTGACCGCGGCCGGATGACGGCAGCGGGACGGCATCACCGCCCCGCTGCGGTTCAGGCTCCACGCCCGCCGCGGACGGTGAAGGCCGGCGCCCGCGGAACTCCTTGATTGACTCTGGCGGGCGAGCGGCTACCTTGCCCACACGCGCCACGAGTTCCCGCCGAACCGCTTTCGGCCTGCCGCACCCGGCGCAGGCATCCGTGCACGCTCCCTCCCCATTCCCGCCGCCGCTCCGGCGATCGTTGCCGGAGCCCGCGGCACCCTCCCGAGCCGAGCCGCCGCCATGAAGCCGAACCGCCGCCGGATCATCGTCTACGTGATCTGCATCGTGGCCGCGATGGTCGTCCCGGTGGCCGGGGCCATGCTGCTGGGCCTGCTTGGACCCGAGCCGTACCTGCTGGATGAGAACAGCCTCGGACCCGAGTGGTCGTCGGAACGGCGGTTTCCTGACGGCTCCACCGTGTCCGTAACGGCCTACCCGAGCCCCGCCGCGGCGACCCGTGCGGCCGAATCCATCAGCAAGTCGATACCGGCGAGTTCCACCACGCGCACGCTGAACGTGGCGCGCTACACGCGCGCGGACGACCAGCGGCGTGGGCTTCTTCTGCCCGTCGACCGCAGGGTCGTCCACGTGGAGGCGGCGGACGACCGCGCCATCGACGCGCGGCTCCGCAGCCTTCCGTTCATCCGCGAGAACCCCGACGGGAGTCTCCTGTGGATTCTCTTTACCCGGCACGCGGGCGTGGCGGTCTCGCTGCTGGGCCTCTACATCGTGGCGATCGGCATCTTCATGGCCCGCGGCGCCAGCTGGGCCGCGGAAATCACGCCGGGGCCCCAGGCCGCGGCCGCCCGCGCGGACACCCTCCGGTCACGGCTCCTGGCCCTCAACAAGTTGGACATCCCGTTCCAGGTGCGTGAAGAATCCGACCGCCTGGTCGCGGAGTGGCGCATCGCGGATGCCCAATGGGTGGGGCTCATGGAGGCGGGCGGCCTGCACGAAGCGCACAGGATCTACATGGAGTTTGACGAGGACCGGCACCGGGTGCGGAGCCTGGACGTGCATCAGACCGCCTCCTGGAGCGCCGGCACCGCGCAGCTGAGCGGGTCGTTCTCGTTCTTTCGCGGAATCTCCTTTTTTGAGCGCAGCCGGGGAGCCCAGTACGGGCTGTTCTACCGCGACGGCCGCTGGACGACGAAGGCGTACGACTACCGCTTCGTCCTGTCGGAGATGAAGGCGCCGCTGGTGCAGGCGATCGTCGGCAGCGGGTGGAAGTTCACCCCCGTGGTTTCCCTGTCCCGTCCTTTCGCGCGGCTGCTCGGGTAACGCGCCCTCCGGCGTTTCTGATCGCCCGAACGCGCGGGGTGTGACCACGAGGAGCCGGTCCGGGATGCCCGGGCCGGCTCCTCGTGCATCCGGACCCCGGGCCGTTCCGGGCCGGGGCGCGCCAGACACGGTGTCCCCCCGGGGCCGCCGCGCTCCCCTGCCCCGCGCCGCCCAGCTCATGATTCCGCCCCTCCGCCGCGCCGCCGTCGGAACGCTGTTCTGATCCCGGTTCTCCGATAACGAGACGATCTCGGACGACCTTCTGCCCCGCGGCGGCGGCCGGAGAGTGCGCCGGGGCTCACCAGCCGCCCGTCAGGACGAAAGAGTTGGACACTCTCGCCTCCGTCGGCAACGTGTCGCCATCCGGGTAGGACTGCGACGGAGTGGCTCGCCGCAGCTGCTGCCAGACAAGGCGGTACTCGCCAGCGACCCTCTGGACCGCGAGTTCCGGAGCGACCGCGCGCCCGGGCTTTCCGCCAAAGATCCGCATGGTGTCGGAATAGGCCGCGCCCGGCGCGATCCACACCGCGGGACTCAGGCACAGGCTCGTGATCGCCTCCCATGCTTTTGTCCACGTTCCATCCGCCTTCTTCTGAAGCTCCATGCTCAGATCCACCCGCTGGACGGTACGGTTCCCCACGCGCGTTCCGTACTGGCAGTTCACCAGAAAGAGCGAATCGGCAGACCGGTTCCTGTAGGTGAACGGGATGGTGAACTCCACGCCGCCGGGAGCGCGCCGGGCCTCGTACCGCAGCTGATGCGTCTGCAGTGCGGCACTCTCATCGCGCGTGACCTCGGGAGGAGGTGCGCCGCACGCCGCGAGGCAGATCGCGAGCAGGACGACGGGAAGTCGCTCAGGCATGGGGGACGCTTTGTCTTTGTGGGCGATGCTTTGTCTTTGGATGTAGGCTGCTACCGGCGCGGGATGATGCGCAGCCCGTCCCGGCTCGCCTCAAGCCAGAGGTGGCGCCGGTGCGTCAACAGCCCGTACGTGATGTGGATGATGGGTGCGGGGCCGCTGACGTCGATTCCCATCAGGTCCGGATCCAGGAGTTCTCCCA
>NZ_DASVTX010000364.1:0-8155 GCF_036387355.1 Longimicrobium sp. | reverse complement strand
GCCCCCCGCCGCGCCATCGTGGTTTCCCGGATCGTGGTCGCCGCCGGCCGCGGGTGGGTGCGTGCGGATGGCGAAATCTCCCCGAACGATGGCGGATCCGACGCTGGCGGCGGTCGTGGCCCGGCGCGAACGTCATCGCGGCCGCCGCGGCGAGCCGATGCTCGTGCCAGGCAGCGGCGCTGGGGTGATGGGCGGCGGATGGGGCCGCGTCAAAGGGCGGCGGCAATACCGGATGTTTCATTGATTGCGAAATCAAGATTGACTCCGGCCGCGGCCCGGCGCATCGTGACCGGCGTCCCGGCTACCCGCGCCCGTGTTCGCGATGAACGTCGAAGAGGTGGAACTGCGAGGCTCCCGCATCGTCCTGGAGCCACTGCGCCAAAGGCACCTTCCGGGGCTCGCGGACGCCATCCGCGACGGCGCGCTCTGGGAGATTCCGGTGACGCTGGTGCCGCATCCGCGCGACCTTCCGGCGTTTCTGGCCGACGCGGAGGCGCAGCACGGGGCGGGGAAGGAGCTCGCCTTCGCCACCGTGGACCTCGCCTCGGGCGCGGTGATCGGCAGCACGCGGTTCCGCAACATCGAGGCGGCGCACGCGCGCGTGGAGATCGGGTTCACGTTCATCGCCCGGAGCTGGCAGCGGACGTACGCGAACACCGAGGCCAAGTACCTCATGCTCAGGCATGCGTTCGAGCACTGGCGCGTCAACCGCGTGGAGTTCATGACGGACGCGCTGAACGCAAAGTCCCGCGCCGCCATTGCGCGCATCGGCGCGCGCGAGGAGGGCGTTCTGCGCGCGCACATGATCATGCGCGGCGGGCGCGTGCGGGATTCGGCGGTGTTCAGCATCGTGGCCGCGGAATGGCCGCGGGTGAAGCAACGCCTGGAGACAATGCTGGCCTGACGCGTCTCCGGCACGCCAGGCCGGGCCCTTCGCGAGATTCCCCATCCGCGTCGCACATCCCGCCGTGATCGCGGACGGCGCGGGCACCCTGGAGAGTCCCATGAACCTGCTGGATGAGCACGGCGCGCACCTGTCCGGGATTGAACATCTGCGGGCGATGATGGCGGCGGACTGGCAGGGCGGAATGGCCCGTACGCTCGGCATCCGGCTGGTGGAGGTGAACGAAGGGCGCATCGTCACAGAGGCCACGCCCGGCACGGAACATTACAACCCCGCCGGCATCGTGCACGGCGGATTTGCCGCCGCCCTGCTGGATACGAGCTGCGGATACGCCGTGCTTTCCCGCATGCAGCCCGGGCAGAACTTCATGACGCTCGAACTCAAGGTCGCGTATCATCGGGCGATGACCAGCGACACGGGTCCGGTGCGCGCCGAAGCGTGGACGGTGACGTGCGGCCGCCGCGTCGCCTTTGCGGAGGGACGGCTGACGGACGCCGACGGAAGGCTGTACGCGACCGCGACATCCAGCCTGCTCGTGATGTCCGGACCATCGTGACCGGCCGCGTTGGATTGATTCCCGAATCAAGATTGACGGCATTCGCGGAGGCTCGCACCATTGGCGTCGTCCGCAGGCTGATTCACTCCGGCAGGAGCCCGTCCATGCGCACCGCCCGCCTTTTACGCCGCGTATCTCGCGGAATCGTTCTGCTGCTTCCGCTGGTGGCCGCCTGCACGGCCGCGGGCCAGGCCTCGCGGAATCCGCCACCCGAGGCACGGCGGATTGGGGTGATGACCGGGTTCGAGACGCCGGAGTCCGTGCGGTACGATCCGGGCGCGGACATCCTGTTCGTGAGCAACATCGCGGGGAACCCGTCCGGCCGTGACAACAACGGGTTCATCAGCCGCGCGAGCGGCGACGGGCGCATGCTGGCGATGCGCTTCATCCAGGGCGGGCGGGACGGCGTCATGCTGAACGCGCCCAAGGGGATGGCGGTTACGGGCGACACGCTGTGGGTGGCGGACATCGACGCGGTGCGCGCGTTTCACCGGCGAACCGGGGCGCCGCTGGCCAGCATCGCGGTGCCGGGTGCAACGTTCCTGAACGACGTCGCGGTGGGTGCGGACGGCGCGCTGTACGTCACGGATACGGGGATCGTGATCGACGGCGCGGGGCGGATGGCGCACCCGGGGCGCGACCAGATTTTTCGCGTCACGGGCGGTACCGCGACGGCGGTGGCGGGTGGAGACGCGTTCGCCCTGCCGAACGGGATCGCGGCGGATGGGGACGGGTTTCTGCTGGCGCCGAACGGGTCGCGGGCGGTGCAGCGGTGGAGGGCGGGGGAGGGTGCACCGCGCGACGGCGCCTCGGGTCCGGGCGGGTACGACGGGATCGAGGTGGTGGGCGGCGGCCGCGCGCTGGTCACGAGCTGGGCCGATTCCACGGTGTCGCTGGTGGACGGCGGATCGGTCCGGCCCGTGATCCGCGGCCTGAACTCCCCCGCTGACCTGGGCGTGGACCCTCGTCGCGGCTGGGTCGCCGTTCCGCTGTTCCTGGAGAACCGCGTGGAGATCTGGGCGCTTCCGCCCGCTGACGGCGGCCGTCCCGCCCGGCGCTGACGAGCGTACGGAGCGGCACGCTCAGGCGCCGCAACCGGTTGCGAGCGCAGAGCCGGCCTCCGTCGAGGCTGTCCAGCATCTCCGTCCGCCACGCGGTTCGGACCGCGAGCGTCATCCTGAAGGAGGCGCTGCGCGGGCTTTCCGCGTGGTCCCACTCAGGCGCCGACTGAAGGATCCCGCCACGGACCGAAGCGCGTGAGCGACAGGCTGCGTGGCGCGCGGCACAGTGTCGGACGCGGGGAGGAGTCCGGGGCACGCCACGCAGCCTGTGGCGCGCCCGACATCTCAGGCGGGATCCTTCGACTGCGCGCCACGATTCGGAGCGGAGGAGGGTCCGGCGCAGCGCTCCGCTCAGGATGACGCGGAAGCGCCGAGGTGCAAAGCGACGTTCGGCGCGGCGCTACGCCCGATGGCGACAAGTGCATGCGCAGCATGCGGTTGCCGGGCGCGGACCTGTCCATCCTAAAGCAGGCGCCGCGCGGGGTTTCCGCGTGCTTCCGTCTTTCCGACTGAAGGATCGCCACCGGCCTCGCGCGTGAGCGACGGCCTGCGTGGCGCGCGGCGCAGTGTCGGACGCGGGGAGGGGTCCGGGGCACGCCACGCAGCCTGTGGTGCGCCCGACATCTCAGGCGGGATCCTTCGACTGCGCGCCACGATTCGGAGCGGAGGAGGGTCCGGCGCAGCGCTCCGCTCAGGATGACGCGGAAGCGCCGAGGTGCCAAGCGATGTTCGGCGCCGCGCTACGGCCAGGGCGGCAAGTGTATGCGCAGCGTGCGGCTACCGGGCGCGGAGCTGTCATCCCGCGCGCGCATGCGCCGCTCTGTCCACGGTGCCGGATCGTGCGCGACCGAAAGGATCTGCTACTCGTCCGGGCCAGCGTCGCGACGAGCGCTCATCCTTGCGGACCGGCGTTCCCCTCACGCTCTCGAACCCGAATCATCCCATGAACCTCGAGATTCCCAACGCGGTGCAGGTGCTGGAGCGCGGGCCGCAGGCGCTGCGGGCGCTGCTGGCCGGGCTCCCCGCCGAATGGACCGATGCAGACGAAGGCCCGGGAACGTGGAGCCCGCGGCAGGTCGTCGCGCACCTCATCCACGCGGAGGAGCAGACCTGGGTGCCCCGGGTCCGCGTGTTCCTGGACCAGAGCTTGTCCCGCGCGCTCCCCACCTTTGATCAGGCCGCGCCCGTGGAACGCTTCGCCGGCGCTCCGCTGGAGCAGCTGCTGGACGAGTTCATCCGCCTGCGCGGCGAAAGCCTCGCCGCGCTATCCACATGGCGGCTCGGGGACGCGGAGCTCGCGGCGACGGCCATCCACCCCGCTTTCGGCGAGGTCACCCTGCGCCAGTTGCTGGCCGCGTGGGTGGCGCACGACCTGGCGCACCTGGCCCAGGTTTCCCGCGTAATGGCGAAGCAGTACCGCCACGCCGTGGGCCCATGGCACGCCTTTCTGTCCATCATGAACCGCTGATGCGCCCGCGGCCCAACGGAATCCGCCACCTCGCGCTCGCGTTCGCGCTGCTCCTGGGCACCACGGCGGGGCTCGCGGCGCAGGAGGCGGAAAGCGACTCGGCGTACTTCGCGCAGCACTACATCAAGCGCGAAGAGCGCATCGCCGTGCGCGACGGCGTGCGCCTGTTCACCTCGGTGTACGTGCCCCGGGACGCGGCGCCCGGACGCCGCTACCCCATCCTGCTGCAGCGCACGCCGTTCTCCGCCGGGCCGTACGGTGCCGCCGCGTACCCGCGAACACCGGCGCCCTCGCCGTTCATGCTGCGCGACGGGTACATCTTTGTGACGCAGGAGGTGCGCGGCCGGTACCTGTCGGAGGGGACGTTCCAGAACGTCCGCCCGCTGCTGGCGGATTCCGTGCGGACCCGCGATCCGCGCGCCACGGACGAGGCCACCGACGCGTGGGACACCATCGAGTGGCTCGTCCGCAACCTGCCCGCGCAGAACGGGCGCGTGGGGCTGCTGGGCGTGAGCTACGGCGGATACTACGCCGCGGCGGCCGCCCTGTCCGGCCACCCCGCCCTGGCCGCGTCGTCGCTGCAGGCGCCGGTGATGGACTTCTTCTTTGAGGATTTCCATCACAACGGCGCGCTGCTGCAGGGCCACTTCTACGCGTACCCGGTGTTTGGCGTCGCGCGGCCCGCGCCCACCCCGTCGCACTGGTGGCTCCCCGAATTCCAGCGCGTCGCGGCGCAGGGGATGGACGACGACTACGCCTGGCAGCTCGCCCTCGGGCCGCTGCGCACCATCACCACGCGCATCTATCCCCAGAACGTCTGGTGGCGGGAGATGGTGGATCATCCCGACTACGACGCCTTCTGGCGCGCCCGGTCCATTCCGCCGCGCCTGAACCGCGTGCCGCACCCCGTGCTGGTAGTCGGCGGCTGGTTCGACGCGGAAAACCTGTACGGAACGCTGGCGGCGTATCGCGGGCTGCGCGCGCGCGGCCCGGGCGCGCAGGTGTCGCTGGCGATGGGGCCGTGGGCGCACCGGGGGTGGATGGAGCGCGGCGTGGAGCGCACCACGCACGGTGACCTGGAGTTCGGCGCTGGGCTGGAGGCGGCGTACCAGCGCGACGTGGAGGCCGCGTTCTTTCGCGCGCACCTCAAGGGCGGGGACGGGAGTGCGCCCGGCGCGCTGATGTTCGATACGGGGCGCAAGCGGTGGGAGCGCTTCGATGGATGGCCGTCGCCGGACGCGGAGCGGGTGAGCTTCCACCTCGGCGCGGACGGCTCGCTCGCCACCTCGCCGCGGCCGGGCGGCCCCGCGTTCGTGGAGTACGTGAGCGATCCCCATCGCCCGGTGCCCTCCCGGTGCTCCGGCCCGACCATCGAGGACGGCTCCCTGACCGGCTACATGAGCGCGGACCAGCGCTGCTTCACACGCCGCCCCGACGTCATCGTCTTTCAAACCGACACGCTGAACGCGGACCTTACGTTCGGCGGCGAACTGGCGGCGCGGCTGTGGGTGAGCACCACGGGGACGGACGCGGACTTCGTGGTCAAGCTGATCGACGTGTATCCGTCCGCCCATCCAGACGCGCCCGACCCGGCGGCGCGGCTGGACGGGTACCAGCAACTGGTGCGGGGGGAGATCATGCGCGGCCGGTACCGCGAATCGTTCAGCGCGCCGGTGCCGTTCCGGCCGGGCCGCGTGGCCGAGGTCTCGTTCCGCCTGCCGGACGTGTTCCACACCTTTCGCAGGGGACACCGCCTGATGGTGCAGGTGCAGAGCAGCTGGTTTCCCCTCTTCGACCGCAATCCGCAGACGTTCGTGCCCAGCATCTACCAGGCGCGGGAGGCGGATTTCGTCCGGGCGGCGCACCGCGTGTGGACCGGGCCGAGCAGGGCGAGCCGGCTGGAGGCGCAGGTGCTCGCACGGCGGAGCGGAGGGCGGTAGCGGCCCGGCTCGCGCGGAACCGCGTGCCCCGCGCGAGCCGGGATGGAGGGCTACTGGACGGCGGGGTTCAGCAGCCAGTCGTGCTCCCACAGGCCGCCGTGCCCGTGCTGCCGCAGCACCATGGCGATCTGGGCCCAGTGGCGGATTCCGTGGACGAGCGAATGAACGACCACGGTGTGCGCCCGCGACTCGATGCGGCCCAGCTTGCGGGTATCGGAAACGAGGATGGCGTCCAGCGCCTCGGGGGTGGCGTCCGCCAGCCAGCGCGCGCGGATGGAGTTGGCCGTGCGGTGGATGCGCCAGAGCTGGTCCACCGTCTCGTCCGCCAGTGCTTCGTATCCGCTCACCGGTGTGCCCGCCAGGCGCTGCGCGTACCGCAGTTCCACGGCAAAGATGTGCTTGACCAGGGTGCGCACCGTCCCCTCCGCGCCCGCGCCCAGCGGCAGGTCAAGAACATCGGGTGGCGCCGCCGCAAACCACTGGCGCCACCGCTCGGTCTCGTGCTCCACGTACGCCGCGAGCGTGCTGATCTGGACAGCCGGTGCAGTCATGGGGTTCACCTCCGCTGGGGTTCGCGACGCTGCTCTGCCCCAAGTTGTTCCGGGCCGGGATTTGCCGTCAATCTTGATTTCGCAATCAACCTCATGGGGAGGTCCGGCGTGGCGAGACGGGTGTACCTGACGGCGGCGGAGGCGTGCAGGGAGTTGGGCGTGGCGCCCCAGACGCTGTACGCGTACGTGAGCCGCGGCCTGATCCGGTCCGAGCCGGGGAGCGGCGGGCGCCGCGGCCACCGCTACCAGGCAGAGGACGTGCAGCGCCTCACGGAACGCAAGCGGGCCCGGCGCGACCCCGACACCGTGGCGGCCGACGCGCTGCACTGGGGCGCGCCGCTGCTGGAATCGGCGCTCACGTGGATCACGGACGGGCGGCTGTACTACCGCGGGGAGGATGCGGTGCAGCTCGCGAGCGGCAGCACGGTGGAGGAGGTGGCGGCGCTGCTGTGGACGGGGAGCCGAACGGTGCCGGAGGGATGGTTCACCGAGCCGATGGCGGACGTCCATCCGCACGCCGGCCTGGGCCCGCTCGCGGCCATGCAGATCGAGCTCGCGCTGGCGGAGGCGGAGGACCCGTCCGCCTGGGACCTGCGCCCGGAGCGGGCGGCGCGCACCGGCGCCCGGCTGCTGCGGCGCCTGGCGCGGGTGGCCGGCGGGGGCGCGCGCGGGGACGAGTCCGTTTCCGTGCTGCTGCAGCGCGCCTGGGCGCCGGACCGCCCGGAGGCCGAGCCGCTGATCCGCTCCGCGCTGATCCTGCTGGCGGACCACGAGCTGAACGTGGCCTCGTTCACCGCCCGCGTGGTCGCCTCGGCGGGGAGCACGCCGTACGCCGCGGTGTCCGCCGGGATCGGCGCCATGCACGGGGTGCGGCACGCGCGGCACGTGGAGCGGGTGGAGGCGCTGTTCAGCGAGGTGGGCACGCCGGAGCGGGCGCGCCAGGCGCTGGAGGCGCGGCTGCAGCGGGGCGAGCGCATCCCCGGCTTTGGGCACCGGCTGCACCCCTCGGGCGATCCGCGCGCCACGGAACTGCTGCGTGCCCTGCGCGAGACCGATCCACGCAGCCCCGGGCTGGCGCTCGCGGACGCCATCGCCGGTGCGGCGGAACCGCTGCTGGACGACCCGCCCACGTTCGAGATCGGCCTGGTGGCCATCGCCCGGGCCATGGAGCTGCCACCCGGCGCGCCGCTGCTGCTCTTCGTGCTGGGCCGCGCGATGGGGCTGGTGGCGCACGCGGTGGAGCAGTACGGATCCGGCGAGGTGCTGCGCCCGCGCGCCCGCTACACCGGCGTGATGCCCGATGCCGGCTGATCCGCGGAAGCTGCGGGGAATCCGCCCGGCCCGCGCGCGACGTGTGCCGGGCCGCTACGCCCGCAGGTCGCGCGGGCGCACGCCAGCGTTGCGGCGCAGCAGGCGGCGCAGCGTGGTGGGCTCCGCGTACCCCACGCGCCGCGCGATCTGCTCCACCGTGCAGTCCGTGGTCTCCAGCAGCTCCACCGCGCGCTCCACGCGAATGCGCTGAAGAAAGTGCACCGGCGACATCCCCGTCGCCCGCTGCACGCGCCGCGCAAAGGTGCGCGCGGAAAGTCCCGCCGCCGCGGCCAGGGCGGATGCGCTGATGGCCCGGTGCAGGTTCTCGCGCGCCCAGCGTTCCGCGCGCACCACGTCCTCATCC
>NZ_DASVTX010000363.1:0-15811 GCF_036387355.1 Longimicrobium sp. | reverse complement strand
CCAGAACCAGCCGGACGGCACGTACTGGGTCACCGGCTGGCCGGCCCCGGCGCGCGCCGCGGTGCAGGTGAACAACTCGTATCTGCTGCAGGCCCCCGCCGCGCCCAACTTCACCTCGGTGGAGGTGAAGGAGATCGGAGGCGCCGGGATGGGCGGGATCCGGTTCGAGAACAACACCTGACCCGAACGCGAAACCGGGGCTGCCGCGTGGCAGCCCCGGTTTCGCGTTTCCCCGCGTGTCGTCCAGGATTGATGGCGTTCCCGGAGACAGGGAGGGAACGGGAGGAGGACTCCTCCCCTCCATGGCCCTGCTCACGGGCTCACACCGCCGCCGCCCGCGGTCCCGCGCTCTCCGCGCGGACGGCGTCCGGCGCAAGGCGGCGGCGCCAGAAGGGGGCGGCGGGCCAGCGCCGCTCCATGCCGTAGTACATTGCCCGGTGAGCCAGGTACGCGTCCCACACCGAACCCAGCGCGGCGGAATACGCCTCCCCCGCCCCGTCATCCCCGCCCAGCATGGCCAGCGCGGCGCGCCCCGCCGCCACGCCCGTGTACAGGCCGTGGAACAGGCCCTGGGACGACAGCGGATCAAAGCACATGCTGGCGTCCCCCGCGGCCAGCCATCCCCGGCCTCCCGCCGCGGGCGGGCGCGCGCCGTTGGCCGCGCACACCCGCACGGGGCCGGGCCGCCCCGCGTCCGCGTCGCGCATCTCCGCCGCCAGCGCGGGGAGCGCGAGCGCACGCTCCACCAGGCGCCGGTGCACGCCCGACGCGCGGAGCAGGTCCGCGTCCGTGTGGAACGCCAGCAGGCGCCGCCCGCCCGGCAGCGGCGCCGAGTACCACCATCCGTCCGGCTCGCTCTGCACGAAGGTGACCCCCTGCGCCGGCCCGGCGAGCGGAAGGTGCGTCCACGCGCAGACCAGCCGGTCCTGCGCCGCGGGGCGCCGCGCGTGCTCCCGCAGCAGCCGCGAGCCGCGCCCACCCGCGTCGACCACCACCGGCGCGGCGATGCGCACCTCCCCCGCATCCACCGTCCACCCCGCCCCGTCCCTCGTCACCCGCGCATGCGCCGGGGCGATCACCTGCACGCCGCGCGCAACCGCTTCCGCGCGCAGCCCGGCCTCGAACCGGCGGCGGTTCAGGCGCACCCCCGGCCCGTGCGGATCGGCGAGCGCGTCCAGCTCCGCCACCTGCGGCGCGCCCCACACGCTGCGGCGCGCCCACACCGGCTCGTGCCCGTCCGCCAGCACGGCGTCCGGGTCCATCCCCAGCGCGGCGAGCAGCCGGCGGGCCGCACCGGGGAGCGATTCCCCGATGCGGTCCTCCGGCCCGGCGCGGCGGTCCACCATCACCACGCGCGCCTGCCCCGCCAGCGCCAGCGCCGCCGCGGCGCCGGCCGGGCCGGCGCCCACGACGACCACGTCCGCCCGCATCACCGGCCGTGCCGCAGCAGCCCGTTGGGGAAGCGGTTCACCTTCTCGATCCCCCGCAGGTCCACGTCCGCCGCGGAACCGCCCGCGCCCGCGCGCACGCCCACCGCGCTCCCCGACGGCCGTCCCGGCCCGCGCGACGCCGCCATCAGCGCCTCGTTGAGCGCGGCATCGTACTCGTCGTCCGGCTGAATGAGGACGTGCTGGTCCTCCACCTCCACCTGCGCGGGAAACTCCCCGCCCGGCCCCGGATGGACCTCCACCACGCCCAGGTTCTCGAAGTGGCGGATCATGTTGTTGATCTGGCTCGTGTAGCCGTTGGTCCCCAGCGGCTCGATCCACGCGGCCCGGTTGGCGAACGCCTTGCGCCGCTCGCTCATGGGCAGCTCGTGGTTCATCAGGATCTTGTAGTTCTCCTTGGTCAGCACCTGGTTGGGCACGCGCGCCGGCCAGAAGCTGGGGACGTACGGATCGTACGTGGGATCGTAGCCGGAGCGGCAGCTGGCCGTGTCCGTCTGCCAGGGCACCGCCATCCACCGGGTGATGCCGCCCGGCTCCTGCGCCGTGAGCGGGCCGTTGGGGATGGTGACGCTGTCGGACGTGAGCACCGTCCCCAGCGTGGGCGGCACCCACCCCTCGCGCGCATGCAGGAACCGGAACGGGTCGGAATACATGGTCCACGTGCGCACCGGCCAGGTCATCTCGCACCCGGGGTGGAACGCGTCCGCCAGGCAGAACTCCAGGGCGGCGCGCGTCAGCATGTCGCCCTGCTCTGCCAGCGGCACCTCGTCGATGGTGCGCGGCGGGGTGCGCGACGGGTCGTAGTCCGCGTCAAAGCAGCCCTCGGCCCACTGGTCCAGCATGGCCAGCTGGCAGGCGGAGAGCGCCACGTTCTGCCGCGGCGAGGCCACGGGCGGGATGTTCATGGCGTCGCCGTACAGCCAGGGCCAGGGCTTGGGCGACGAGCCGTCCACGTCGTACCGGCGAAAGCTGTTGGATACGGTGCGCCGCAGCTCGCGCTCCGCCGGGCCGTTGCTCCCCAGCCGCGCCAGGGCCGCGGGGCTGGTGAGGTCGAACGCGCCCTCCCAGCCGAACCCCGCCGCGAACCCCGCGTTCACCCACTGCAGCCCGGCGAGCCGCTGAAAGAGCGGCAGGATGTCGCGGGTGAAGCTCGGCCGCGCGGGGGCCGCCAGCGTTCCCGCGGTGATGGCCACGTCGCGCATGAGATCCCACATGGTGCGCACGGACTTGCGCTGCGGCCCGTAGTTGGGCGGCGCCACCACCACCCACGCGGGCACCACCTCCAGCGGCTGGCCGTCCAGCTCCACCGTGGCGGTCACCGGCCCGTCGGACACGTCGTCGTGCCACCCCTCGTTGTTGGCAAAGGTGATGGCGTGCGTGCCGTCGTACGAGGCGCTCACGCCGCGCCCGCCCAGCACGATCAGCCGCCCGGCCTCGTCGGTCAGGATCTCGCCCAGGTACACCTTCTTGCCCATGAACTTGCCGTCGTCGAACGCCTCCGGCCCGGCGTTGGCGCCGGACACCGTCCGCGCCTTCGGGGTGATGGCGAGCTGGGCGCGGTCCTCCACCGCGGGGTTGCGCAGCACGGTGGGCGGGGCGGACGCGGCCTCGGGGATGTCGAGCGCCAGCTGAAAGCCGTACCAGGCCGACTTGGTGTTGGCCACCTGCACCTTCCAGTCGATCTTCGCCTCCGTTCCCTCGCCCGTCAGCTCGCGAACAATGCGGCCCAGGGCGTTGACGCCGTAGATGCGGAAGCGCGCCGCCTGCCGCTTGAGGGCGCCCTTGGCGTCGCGGTACGATCCGGGGGGGAGCGGCTCCGGCTCGTTGACCTCCGGCCCGATGAACCAATCGTTCTCGCTGTTGCCCACGCGCGCCACGCCGATGGACGGGTAGATGACCGCCTTGACGATGCAGTCGTCCGGCGCCGGGGCGGGCGGCGCGGCCGGGCGCGGCTCGCGGGGGTCCGCCAGCGGCTGCCCGTTGGCCGTGTGCCGCAGCCGCGCGCCGGCGGCGTACACCTCGCGGCGAACCACGGCAATGGACGACTCCTCGGACGGCGCGTTCACCTCCGGCACGCGCCAGATGTTGAACGACAGCCCCTGCCCGTACTCCGCCTGCCCGCGCGCGCCCACGTCCTGCCGCGGGATCACCAGCCGCGCCACGGGCACGTACGGGCTCTCCTTCTCAGACCAGGGCACGGTGGCCTTGTCCAGAGGCATGGTGTCCGGGTTTGTCCGGGGCTGCACGGACAGCGTGAAGGTGTAGTCCCGTTCCGCCAGGCGGTTGGCCAGGTCCACGGCCAGGTAGTCCGTGGCGTCGTCCGCCACGTTTTCCGGGTCGGTGTCGGGGGTCAGGCGGTACTTCACCACCTGGCCGCCCATGCGGAAGGGGAGAATGGCCCAGTACGTCGCGGTGAGGCAGCTTCCCTCCACCGTGTCGCTCATGTCGTTCAGGATGTCGTTCGTATGCTTGTGCGCGGCCAGGTACCCGGGGTAGTCCTTCTGCACCACGCCGGCATAGGTGAACTCCACCATCTCCTGCGCGTTGTCCACAAAGAAGACGGGATAGTTCTGCATGATGAGGTCGGCGGTGTCGCCGCTCTCGCCCAGCGCGTTGCTCCCCGGCACGCCGAACAGCTTCAGCCCGATGCCCAGCGTGGAGCCCAGGTCCGGCAGCGTGGGCGAGGTGTCGCTGCTGAAGCGCATCCACGCGTCCAGCCGCGGGTGCGCAAAGATCCCCACCCGCATCTCCTCGGGCATGCTGTCCAGCCGCTCCAGGTGGCCCCGCGCGGTGCCGTGCAGCTTGCGGAACACGGCGCGTTCCGCGGGCTTCTGCCCCATGCGGATGCGGTTGGCCTGCCCCATCTCCACGAACATTTCCGTGAGGCGGCGCGCGGCGTCCTCCGGCCGGTCGTAACAGGCGGGAACGGGGAAGTCCTTGTCCTTTTCCATTGTGCTCGTGTAGATGGAAGGGTGTGGATTTGTACTGCGGGATGGCGGGTAGGGCGTACTCGGGGAGAAAGTAAACTGCTACGTTTGCGCGCGCCAGATTGTCGGGAAAGGAGGACAAAGAGCACGCCGGTCCGCCGCGTCGCGTGGCGGCAACCGCAGTCCCGGCTGCCCGGCACGATCCCCGCAACCCGCGGCGGGGCTGGCCCATTCGGATGATTTCTGGAACAGGAGAACGCTGGTGAATCCCCCGCTCACGGACGTGGAGGCGCGAGTTCTGGGCTCGCTGATGGAAAAGGAGGTCACCACCCCGGACAACTATCCGCTCTCGCTGAACGCGCTGATGGCGGCGTGCAACCAGACGACGAGCCGCGAGCCGGTGATGCGGCTGGACGAGGACGCGGTGGTGAACGCGGCCGTGGCGCTGCGCCGCCGCTACCTGCTGCGCCAGATTCAGCCGGCGGGATCGCGGGTGACCAAGTACGAGCACCTGCTGGGGCAGGAACTGCAGCTCGGCCGGCCGGAACTCGCCGTGCTGGGCGTGCTGATGCTGCGCGGCCCGCAAACCGCGGGCGAGCTGTACACGCGCACGGAGCGGCTGCACCCGTTCGCCGGCGCCGCCGAGGTAGAAGCGGTGCTGGAGGCGCTGATCGCGCGGCAGCCGGAGCCACTGGCTGTGCGCCTTCCCCGGCGCGCGGGGCAGAAGGAGGCGCGCTTCGCCCACCTGCTGAGCGGCGAGCCGTCCGCGGATGCGCTCGCGGCCGCGGAGGAGCGCTCCGCCCCCGGCCGCCGCGCCGCGCCGGACGACGACCGCGTCGCCGCGCTGGAGCGCACGGTGGAGGAACTGCGCGCGGAAGTGGCCGCCCTGCGCTCTGAGCTCGACACGTTCCGCGCCCAGTTCCAGTAGCCCCAGCGGATGAAGGCCCGCGCCCCGGCCGCCACCGTGGAAGAGATCGCCGCGCGCCTCCAGGCGCTGGGCGATGCGGATGACGCGCGCTTTCTCGCCGGCTACTTCCGCACGGGGCCGGGCGAGTACGGCGAGGGCGACCGCTTTCTGGGCATCCGCGTGCCGGTGCTGCGGCGCCTGGTGCGGGAATCCCGCGGGCTGCCGCTGGACCGCGTGGCGGAACTGCTGCGCTCCCCCTGGCACGAGGCGCGGCTGCTCGCCTGCCTGCTGCTCGCGGACGCGTACCCGCGCGCGGATGCGGCCGCGCGCGACGACATCTACCGCCTGTACCTGAGGAACACGGCGTTCATCAACAACTGGGACCTGGTGGATTCATCCGCGCCGCACGTGGTCGGCGCGCATTTGGTCGACAAGGATCGCGCGGTGCTGGAGCACCTGGCGCGGTCGGAGTCGCTGTGGGAGCGGCGGATCGCCATCCTTGCCACGCAGCACTTCATCCGCCGCGGCGACTTCGGCACCACGCTGCGGATCGCGGAACTGCTGGTGGATGACGGGCACGACCTGATCCACAAGGCCGTGGGCTGGATGCTGCGCGAGGTGGGCAACCGCGACCGCGCGGCGGAAGAGGCGTTCCTGACGCGCCACCACCGCACCATGCCGCGCACGATGCTGCGTTACGCCATCGAGAAGTTTCCGCCCGGGCTGCGGGCCCGGTATCTTCGGCGAGAGCCTGCAAGTGACCAAGGATGAGCCGCGGGGTTCTCCGCCCGCCTGCCACAGGAAGGCTGTCCAGCCTCTTTCTCATGCCGCCGGATCAATATGAACTGCCCTGTATGCAGGAAACCCATCGATGGAGCGACCGCGATCAAGATGGCACTGAAAGCGGGGATCGCCATTTCCCGGTTCATCAGCATATGGCCGGGGACGGATCGCCACAAAGTGTTTCAATACACGGCCAGCCACGCCCAGAAACAGTACGAGCGCGACCAGTCCATCCTGGAATACTGCTCGTTCTGCAATCAGTTCAAGGGCGTAAAGCCAAAGGGTGCCCGAAGCGGGTGAGCGCGAGGCGCGCTTCGGGCCTCAATCCCGCGGGTCGCAGTTCTCCGTGATGCGGTTCAGCACCGCACGCAGCAGGGCGACCTGCTCGGCGCCGATTCCGTCCAGCGCCTGCCTGCGGTTGTCCTGCGCGATCGGCTCCACCGTGCGGATCACCGCCTCGCCCGCGACCGTGAGCGCGAGTTCGGAGCGGCGCCCGTCGCTGGGGTGCGGCTTGCGGACCAGCAGCCCCTTTCGCTCCAGCAGCTGAACGATTCGCGTGACGGAGGCGAAGTCCTTGAACACCGCGGTGCCGACCTGCTGCAGCGTGAGGTCGGCGGATTCGTGGATCGTCTTGAGCACCAGCCACTGGTCGATGGTGATGTCGATCCCCGCCGCGTGCAGTCGCGCCTGCGCGAACCGCCGGTACGCCTTCAGGGCGGATTCCAGGGAATAGAACAGAACGTCCTGCAGCCGGCTCTCCGCCATTGCGCCCCTGAGTTGGTTGACATATCAATGAGTGGCGCGCCGGAGCACGCATCATGAACTTACGGTCTCCGGACCGGTGTGCACACGTGCGGTTCATCCCCGACGGTCGTGCAGGGCGGCGACAGAGCATCAAGGGAGTTGGCAGATGAGAATCACCCGGGCACTCCTCTCCGCGGCGGCACCCATCGCGCTGGCCGCCCTGTTGGTTTCCGCGTGCGCAGAGACCCCGGCGCAACCGACCGTCGAGCCGGGCGGGCCCAGCGCCGTGGCGGATTCCTGTGTGATCGCGCGCCCCGACTTCGGGGGGGTGGCGTCCGCGGCGGACCTGAGCCTGTTCGCCTACGACGCCGCGGCGCCCCTGAACCTGCAGAAGACGACCGAATCCACGAGCAACGGCGTGGAGACCAGCGCCATCTCGTTCAGCAGTCCGGATGGCGGATCGGTTCCCGGCCTGATGTTTCAGCCGGTCAGCCGCCCGGGTCCGCGCCCGGGCATGGTGATCATGCACGGCGCACCCGGCAATGCGCGCCAGATGGCCGGCCTGGGGCAGACGCTCGCGGAGCAAGGCGCGGTGGTGATCGCCATCGATGCTCCGTTCGCCCGCCGCGGCGGGCCGTGGCTCGGGTTCGGCGCCAAGGACCGCGCCGAGCAGATCCGGCTGATCAAAGACCTGCAGCGCGCCGTGGACGTGCTGCGTGCACGCCCCGACGTGGACAAGGAGCGCATCGCCTACCTGGGCATCAGCTACGGCGGGGCGATGGGCGCGCTGTTCGCGGGCGTGGAACGGCGCCTCAAGGCCGCGGTGCTCGTGGTGGCGGACGGCGGCCTCGTTTCGCACTTCACCGGGCCCGAAGACGCCGACTTCATGGCCAGTCTCCCCTGCGGGACGCGGGTCGCCTGGCTCCGGTCCATGACCCCCATCGAGCCGATCCGGTTTCTTCCGCGTGCCGCCCCCACCGCGCTGCTGCTGCAGAGCGGCCGGTCGGACGCGCTCGTGCCCGTGGCCGACGCGGAGGCGCTGCACGCCGTGGCGCCGGATCCCAAGACCATCCGCTGGTATCTCGCGGGACACGGCCTGAACCAGCAGGCGCACTTTGACCGGATGGACTGGCTGCGCGACAAGATCGGTCTCGACGCCGGGCAGTAGCGCTCTCCCACAGTAGCCAGGATGGGCACCATGTCTCTGTCCACACGATTCCCCCTCGCCGCCGCCGCACTCCTGCTGGCCTGCGCGGCGTGCAACAAGGACGCCCCCACCGGGGGCGGAGCGGCCGGCGGGCAGGCAGCGGCCGACTCGGCTTTCGTGGGCGCGCTCCGGGCGCAGCTGCAATCCGCCACGGTCGCGGGCCAGTTTTCCGGCGCCGTGCTCGTCACCCGCAACGGGAGAACGCTGTTCGAGGGGGCCTATGGCCTCGCCGACCGGGAGCGGAACGTCCCCAACACGCCGCTGACGCAGTTCCGCGTCGGGTCCATGAACAAGATGATGACGGGCGTCGCGGCGCTGCAGCTGTTGCAGGCCGGGAAGGTGCGGCTGGACGCCACCCTCGGCACCTACCTGCCGGACTACCCGAACGCCGACGTGAAAACGAAGGTGACCCTGCACCACCTGCTCACCCACACGGGGGGCACGGGCGACATCTTCGGGCCGGAGTTCACGGCGCACCGGCTGGAGCTGCGCACCACGTCGGACTACCTCCGGCTGTACGGCACGCGCGGCCTGCAGTTTACGCCGGGGGCGCAGCACGTGTACAGCAACTACGGCTTCCTGCTCCTGGGCGGCGTCATCGAGCAGGTGAGCGGAACAAGCTACGACCAGCACGTCGCGGCCCGCGTGCTCGCGCCGGCGGGAATGACGGCGACCGGATTTGCGCCGGAGGACTCGCTGGTGCCGGGGCGCTCGGTGGGGTACATGAGGCAGCAGGCGACCGGCGCGCTGGTGTCCAACGCGCCGACGCTGCCCTACAAGGGGACGCCCGCGGGAGGCGGGTATTCCACCGTGGGAGACTTTGCGCGGTTCGCCGCCGCCATCCAGGAGCGCCGGCTGCTGGACTCCGCGCACACGGCGCTCCTCCTTTCCGGCAAGGTCCCGGTCGCCCCGGAGGTTCAGTACGCCTACGGATTCGTGGACCGCGTCGTGAGCGGCCGGCGGATGGTGGGGCACACCGGGGGCGCGCCGGGGATGAGCGGGGCGCTGGAGTTCGAGCCGAACGGCGGGTACGTGGTCGTGGTGCTGTCGAACTTCGATCCGCCGGCGGCGACGCAGATCGCGGGGTTCATCGTCAACCGCCTGCCGGCTGCCATCAACTGAAAACGGCTCGCCGCGAGGCGCCCGGCGACGGCTGCACCGAGTGTACAGGCCGGGGTGCCGGGGTGCCGGGGTTGCACCGCTGTTCTCCGATCCGCCTCAGGCCGCCCGGGCCGGCGTCTCCGCTCGGCTGACGGTAGTGGGCGGCGCCTCTCTCTCGTCTCGTGAGCTCCGCTGCGCCTGGCGCCAGCCGATCCCCGCGAGCAGCGCCGAGGCACAGAGCGCGGCCGCGCTGACGGCGAAGGTGCTCTGGTAGCCGCTCCGATCATGGAGCACGCCGCCCGCGGTGGCCCCGAGGGCAATGGCCAGCTGGATCACGGCAACCATGAGCCCGCCACCGGCCTCGGCATCATCGGGGAGCACCTTGCTCAGCCATGTCCACCACGCGACCGGCGCCGCCGTACCGATCAGCCCCCATCCGGCGAGCAGGACCGCGACCGCCACGGGCACACCGCCGAGCACGGTGAGCGCGATTGCGATGGCCGCCATCGCGACCGGCATCGCAATCAGCAGGCTGTACAGCCGCGTCCGCAGCACCCGGCCAATCAGCCAGGTGCCGACCAGCCCCGCGCCGCCCGTGACGAGCAGAAGCAGCGAGAGCGTGGAGACGTTCACGCGCGTCACCGTCTCCAGGAACGGGCGCAGGTAGGTGAACAGGGCGAACTGCCCCAGGAAAAAGAGCGTGACGGCCGCCATCCCCAGCGGCACCTGCCGCCGGCGCAGGACGCGGAACACGGGGCCGTCACCGCGGGTGCGCTCGGACGGCATCGACGGCAGACTCATGAAGAGCCAGCCGAGCGTCAGCAGCGCGAGCGGCACCACGGCGAAGAAGGCGCCGCGCCACCCGACGTACTGCCCCAGGAAGCTGCCCAGGGGCGCGGCGACGGTGGTCGCGAGCGCGTTGCCGCCGTTCAGGATCCCCATGGCCCGCGGGACGTCCTGCTCCGGCACCAGTCGCATGACCGTGGCGGCAGACATCGACCAGAAGCCGCCGATGACGACCCCGATGAGCGCACGCCCGGCCATGAAGACGCCGGCGCTCGGCGCGAGCGCCACCATCACCCCCGACGCGATCATGACGACCGTCAACGCCAGCAGGACGCGGCGGCGGTCGATCCCGCGCGTCGCCGGGGAGATGACGAGGCTGGTGAGGACGGCGAAGATGCCCGAGATGGCGATCGCCTGGCCGGCACGCCCCTCGGTGACGTGGAGGTCCGTGGCAATGGGCGTCAGGAGGCTGACGGGCATGAACTCGGAGGCGATCAGCGTCGCCACGCACAGGGTGAGGGCGAAGACGGCTCCCCAGCCCTGCGCCCGCGGCGCGGTCTCGTCGCGCGCGTACCTTTCTGCGGTTTCGATCTGGACGGACATCATCGATCTCCCTCGTGGCTGCCGGGCACCGTCGTGCCGCGGCGGCACCGTTGCGTTTCTTTCTTCCAAGGATTGCAAGCCAGCCCGGTGATTGCGGCTGATAAATCGGACGACGGTTGTCAACCTGATTCCCGCGGGTTCACAATCTCTCGAAAGTCCGGCTGGCATGGGATCATCGCACGCAGCAGGGGAGCCGCGACACGCCCGCGCGGCTCCCCTGATGATCCCCGGGCTCCTCTTCACCGGGCCCGGCGCCGATCTGCATCCGCCCCGTCGCGCATCGCGCCTACAGTTCCTGGCTCGTGGGACGGAACAGGATCTCGTTGATGTCCAGCTCTTCCGGCTGGCTGATGGCGAAGGCGACGACCCGCGCGAACGAGTCGGCCGGAACCCCGACCTGTCCGACGTAGTCCTGGTTCGCCTTCTGGATGTCCGTCTCGCTGATGTGATCCAGGAGTTCCGTCTTGACCGCACCGGGCGAGATGATCGTGGTGCGGATGTTGTACGGCTTTACTTCCTGCCGCAGCCCCTCGGACAGGGCCCGCACGCCGAACTTGGTCGCCGAGTAGACGGCGGAGCCGCCAAAGAGCTTGTGCCCCGCGACCGACGACAGGTTGATGATGTGCCCCGACTTCTGCGCCTTCATGTGCGGGAGCGCCGCGGCGATGCCGTACAGCACGCCCCTGAGGTTGACGTCGATCATCCGGTCCCATTCGTCGACCTTCAGGCGCTCCAGCGGGGAGAGCGGCATGACGCCGGCGTTGTTGATGAGCACGTCGATCCGGCCGAACGCCTCGACGGCCGCGTCCACCAGGCCATGTACCTGTCCGTGGTCCGTGACGTCGGTCTCCACGGCGAGCGCCTTCCCTCCGGCGGCCGTGATCTCCCCCACCAGCGCCTGGAGACGCTCGATGCGCCGGGCGCCCAGGACGACGGAAGCGCCCTGCGCGGACAGGTGCCGGGCAGCCGCCTCTCCCATCCCGCTGCTGGCGCCCGTGATCACGACGACCTTTCCCTCGATGTTGCTGCTCATGATGATCTCCCCGGTGATGGGTCCGATAATCAAGACCCTGCGCGCCCGTATGACGGCCCCTTCCCGAGGACCAAGCTACCCGAAAGATTGCAGGGGATAAATCAGACGGCGGTTCGCACCCTGATGCCGGTGGGTTGACAATGGTGGATGTGATGAGCGGCGTCCCGGAGTTCGTCGCGGTGGTGGAAGCGAAGGGATTCCGTGCGGCGGGGCGGCAGATGGGCGTAAGCGGGACGGCGCTGAGCAAGGCGCTGCGCCAGTTGGAGCAGCGCCTGGGCGTGACGCTGCTGCTGCGGACTACGCGCAGCGTGCGGCTCACCGAGGCGGGGGAGACCTTCTACTCGGCGGCCCGCCAGGCGCTGGACGCGCTGCAGGCCGCCGCGGAAGTGATGGGAGAGCTGGGGGATGAGCCCCGGGGGACGATCCGGCTGAACATCGCCGCCGGGGCGGAGGGGTTCCTGCGCGGACCCGCCTTGCCGGAGTTCCTGTGGGCGTACCCCGAGGTGCGGCTCGACATCATCGTCGACGAGGACGTGAACGACATCGTGGCCGCCGGATACGAAGCGGCCATCCGGCTGGGCGAGGTGATCCACCAGGACATGATCGCCGTGCCCGCGTCCGGCCAGCAGCGGATGGTGGTGGTGGGATCCCCGGCCTACTTCGCGAGGCACCCCCGGCCGGAGCACCCGCGCGATCTGACCGGGCACGCGTGCATCAGCTGGCGACCGGGTCCGGGTGCCGCGACCTATCGTTGGGAGTTCACCGAACCCGGCGGCGAGGACTTCTCGGTCGCGCTTCCGTCCCGGGTCGTCGCCAACGATTTCACCCTGATGATGCGGCTGGTGACCGCCGGCCTGGGGCTGACCATCGGGATGAGCGATGGGGTGCAGCCGTACATCGACCGCGGGGAGGTGGTCCCCGTGCTGGACGAGTACTCCCCGCCGTTTCCGGGCTATTACCTGCACTACCCGGCGCGGCGGCAGGCTTCGCCGGCACTCCGGGCGCTCATCGACCACCTGCTGCGGATTCGGCAGGCACGATGAGCCGAGGGTGGATGCACGAACAAGGTGGGCCCTTTTGCACCGTCGCATTCGGGATCCCGCGAGAATCTTCTGCCTGTCCGGTTCTCCGCGCACGCAGCTGCCTGGTCAGGAGACGAGGCCGCCGAGTTCGTCCGGCGTGTCCAGGCGCACGGCCCGCCTCCGGCGTGGAAACCCATCCATGGCTGGATTCCCTTGTCCTTCGCATGGAGAGCGCCAAGGAGGGGGGCGAACATCCGCACGGCGACGATCTACCCGGCCGCGATCATCACCGAGCTGCTCGGCACGATCAGCCACAAGGACACGGCCGAGGGAATCACGCAGTCATACGAGCAGTTCGGCATCTTGCCGGAGCGGATCGCGCGAGTCGTGGTGATCGCGATCGAAACGCCGGAGGACACGACGACCAACGAGTTCACGCCGTCAGCTTTCCTCGCCGAGCGACGCTCTGATCTCGGCAATCACCCACTCGTCTTCCTCGACCGCGATTCGCGCGCGCAGTGCGTCCGCGGAGCGCTCGTCCGGGATGCGCCCCAGCGCCCACGCCGCGTGCCCGCGCACGAGCGGCTCCTCGTCGTTCAGCGCCAGGGCGAGCGCGGGGAAGGCTTCGGGGGAGCCCCAGTTGCCGAGCGCGACGGCGACGTTGCGGAGGAGGCCGCGGCGCTTGGTGCGCTTGATGGGCGAGTTCTTGAAGCGGCGGCTGAACTCCTCCTGGCTCATCCCCATCCACTCGATCAGCGACGGCCCGTCCAGCCCCTCACGGGCGAGGAACGCGGGCTCGGACGAGGGCGTGGCGAAGCGGTTCCAGGGGCAGACTTCCTGGCAGATGTCGCAGCCATAGACGCGGTTGCCGATCCGGGGCCGCAGGTCGCGGGGGATGGGGCCGCGGAGTTCGATGGTGAGATAGCTGATGCAGCGGCGCGCGTCCATGCGGGGTGCGCCGCTTTCGTCGCGCCCCAGCAGGGCGCCGGTGGGGCACGCGCTCACGCAGGCGGAGCAGGTGCCGCAGTGATCTTTCTGGAACGGGGCGTCGTACGCGAGATCCACGTCCAGCAGAATGGCGCCGAGAAACCAGTAGGATCCGCGGCGGGGTTGAATGAGCATGGTGTTGCGCCCGTGCCATCCCAGGCCGGCGCGTGAGGCGAGCTCGCGCTCCAGCAGGGCGCCGGTATCCACGTAGGCGCGGCCGTGCACGGGGAGGAGCGTTTCGTTGATCCAGTCCTGCAGCTGAATCAGGCGCTCCTTCATGAGCTCGTGGTAGTCGTCGTTGCGCGCGTAGCGGGCCACGACGCCCCGCGCGCCGTCCGCGATGGACGACGGGTCCGCGTCCGCGTTGAAGTACTCCAGGCCCACGACGACAGCGGAGCGCGCCCCGGGAACGAGGACGGCGGGGTGGAGGCGCTTGGCGACGGCGTCTTCGCGGGCCAGGTACGCCATGTCACCGTGCATCTCCTGCGCGATCCACCGCTGGTATGCGTCGCCGTGCGCGCTCTCGTGCACGGGCGCGATGCCCACTGCGCCGAAGCCCATCTCGCGGGCCCGGGCGCGGATGCGCTCGCTGAGTTCCTCCGGGGAAAGCATCGTCGACATGCGCCCTGCTACCCCGAATCCGCCACCGCGTGCCCGGCTTTCTGGACAGAGCATACATCGTTAACTTCAACCGCGTCTCTCACGGAGTCCACGGAGGTTCACGGAGTTCACGGAGTTCACGGAACAGCGGAGCAAGGAGTCCCGACATGCGTGCACTGGATCAGATTACCGGGGAGATCGTCAACACGGCATACCGTATCCATACCGATGTCGGCCCGGGGCTGCTCGAATCCGTGTACGAGGCCGTGCTCGCCCACCGGCTGCAGAAAGCGGGGCTCCATGTTGAGCGACAGAAGCGCATCCCGTTCGAAATTGACGGAATCGTATTCGAAGAGAGCTTCCGGGCAGATCTGATCGTAGAGGGAAAGGTCCTGGTCGAACTCAAATCGGCTGAGAAGCTCGCCCCCATCCACGTCAAACAGATCCTTACCTACCTGCGGCTTCTGCACTTTCCCGTGGGCCTGCTGATCAACTTCGGAGCGGAGCGGATGCAGGACGGGATCAAGCGGGTCGTGAACGGACCGGCGGCGCTGCAGGTTTCGCCTGCGGGCACTCGGGGCTCCGCGAGCGAAGTACCGTGACCCCCGTGGCCCTCCGTGTACTCCGTGAGAGACGCGGTTGTAGTTGTCCTTGACGAAGCTTGGATGCGCACGGCACTTTGCGCGCTCGCCTGAACCCGGGAGCACGCATCGATGACCGATAGACTCGAAGAATTCCGCCTCTTCCGCGAGCGCATGAACGAGCGCATCCTGGAAGCCGGCAACCTCGAAATTAAGCGCTTCTTCGCCCTGGACACCCGGTGCTACGAGGCTGGTGCCCTGGACGTCAAGACCAAGGAGCTGCTGGGCCTGGTCGCCTCCATGGTCCTGCGCTGCGACGACTGCATCACCTACCACATCGTCCGCTGCAAGGAAGAAGGCGTCACTGACGCGGAGTTCTTCGAAACCTTCAACGTGGGGCTCATCGTGGGCGGCAGCATCGTCATCCCCCACCTGCGCCGCGCGGTGGACATGCTGGACCGGCTGAACGCCGACGGACCCATTGAACTCAACGCGGACACCGCCGAATGAGCACCATCCCGCACGCGGACCTGGAAGCCTGGCGCACCGAGTTCCCCATCCTCCAGACCCGCACGTACCTCAACTCCTGCTCACTGGGCGCGCTCAGCCGCCGCTCCATGGGCTACCTGGGCGAGTACCAGGCGCTCTGGAACACCATGGGCGCCAGCGCGTGGTACGAGCTGTGGATGGCGCGCATCGGCCAGCTCAAGCAGACCGTGGCCACCATGTGGAACGCGGATGAAAAGGAGATCGCCATCTCTCCCAGCGTGTCGGGCGCGCTCTCGTCCATCGCCTCCGCCATCGACTACGGCACGCGCAACAAGATCGTGGTGGCCGAGCTGGACTTCCCCACCCTGGTCTATCAGTGGCTGGCCAAGAACGGCGTGGAGGTCGTGCGCGTTCCGTCCGATGACGGCATCGGGGTGCCGCCGGAGCGCTGGGCGGAGTACGTGGACGAGCGCACGGCGCTGGTCGCCACCAGCCACGTCTTCTACGGCACCGGCTACGTGCAGGACCTTGCGCCCATCGCCGCCGCGGCGCGCAAGGCCGGCGCCCTGTTTCTGGTGGATGGATACCAGTCC
>NZ_DASVTX010000362.1:0-2964 GCF_036387355.1 Longimicrobium sp. | reverse complement strand
TGTTGCCCGCTATCGAAAGGAAGCGACCGGGGAGCTGGACGAGGTGCAGCTGCGCGACCTCCGCGACCGCCACGAGTACCTGGCGGAGCTGGATGACCGCCGCGCCGCCATCCTCAAGTCCATCGACGAGCAGGGGAAGCTGACGCCGGAGCTGCGCGCCTCCATCGAGCGCGCCACGACCAAGTCCGCGCTCGAGGATCTCTATCTTCCCTACAAGCCCAAGCGCCGCACCCGCGCCACCATCGCGCTGGAGCGCGGGCTGGGGCCGCTGGCCGAGCTGCTGTGGGCGGGCGCGGCGACGGACCGCGATCTGGCCGCCCGCGCCGCGGAGTTCGTGGATGCGGACAAGGGCGTGGCCAGCGCCGCGGATGCGCTGGCCGGCGCGCGGGACGTGGCGGCCGAGCGCATCTCCGAAGACGCCGCCGCGCGTGCGTACGTGCGCGAGCAGGTGCGCACGCGCGGAGTTCTGGAGAGCAAGGCGGCGCGCGGCAAGGAGAACGAGGTCAGCAAGTTCCAGGACTACTACGACTTCACCGGCCCCGTCCGCGACCTGCCCAGCCACCGCATTCTGGCCGTGCGCCGCGGGGAGACGGAGGGGTTTCTGACCGCGCGCATCCTGGCGCCGGACGAGGCCATCATCCTCGCGCTGCGCAACCGCTTTCTGGACGGGCACCGCGCGCCGGAGCAGATGGGGATGGCGGTGGAGGACGCGTACCACCGCCTGCTGTCGCCTTCCGCCGAGGTGGAGGTGCGGATGGAGCTCAAGACGCGCGCGGACGAGGAGGCGATCGCCATTTTCGGCAGCAACCTGGAGGCGCTCCTGCTGCAGCCGCCGGCGGGTGGGCGCACCGTGTTGGGCGTGGATCCCGGCTACCGCACCGGGTGCAAGCTGGCCGTGGTGAGCCGGACGGGCGCGCTGCTGGAGACCGGCGTGGTATACCTGCACCAGGAAGACCGCGCGCGGCGGGAACTGACGCGTCTGATTGAAAAGCACGGCGTGGAGCTCGTGGCCGTGGGGAACGGCACCGCGAGCCGCGAATCCGACCGCATGGCGCGCGAAGCCGTCCGCGAAGCCGCCATCGATCCGCGTCCCGCCGTGGTGATGGTCAACGAGGCCGGCGCCTCCGTCTACTCCGCATCCGACACCGCGCGTGACGAATTTCCGGACCTGGACCTCACGCTGCGCTCCGCGGTGAGCATCGCGCGCCGGCTGCAGGACCCGCTGGCGGAGCTGGTGAAGATCGATCCCAAGTCCATCGGCGTGGGCCAGTACCAGCACGACGTGTCGCAGACGCGGCTCAAGCGGCGGCTGGACGAGACGGTGGAAAGCTGCGTGAACCGCGTCGGCGTGGAGCTGAACACCGCGTCCGCGGCGCTGCTGGGCTACGTGGCGGGGATCGGCCCCACGGTCGCGCAGCGCATCGTGGAGCAGCGCGACCAGGCGGGCCCGTTCCGCTCGCGCGCGGAGCTGGTCAAGAAGGTCCCCGGGCTGGGCCCGAAGACTTTTGAGCAGGCCGCCGGCTTCCTGCGTGTGCGTGGCGGCGCGCACCCGCTGGACGCGTCCGCCGTGCACCCGGAGCGCTACGCCCTGGTCGAGCGCATGGCGGGCGACCTGGGCGTGGACATGACGACGCTGGTGGGGAATGAGGCCAGCATTGGCCACATCGACCTGACCCGCTATGTCGGCAACGGGGTGGGCCTTCCCACGCTGCAGGACATCGTGGCGGAGCTCCGCAAGCCGGGCCGGGACCCGCGCGAGCAGTTCGAGGCCCTCGCCTTTCGCGACGACGTGCAGAAGGTGGAGGACCTCAAGGAGGGAATGACGCTGCAGGGAACGGTGACCAACGTGGTCGCCTTTGGTGCGTTCGTGGACATCGGGGTTCACCAGGACGGCCTGGTGCACGTGTCGGAGATGTCGGACAAGTTCATCCGCGATCCCTCGGAGGCGGCGCGGGTGGGAGACCGCGTGACTGTCCGCGTGCTGTCGGTAGATGTGCCGCGCCAGCGCATCGCGCTTTCCATGAAGTCGCCAGGCGCACAGCGGCCGGCGGGCGCGTCCCGGCAGGGCGGGGGAGGGCAGAAGCCGGCCGCGCGCCCGGCACCCAAGGCACCCCCCGCGCCCCAGCCGCCGCGCGACGGCGTTGCCGCGAACGGCATGCGCATCAGGACCAAACACTGATCAGGGTTGAAGCAGGGGGAAGGCGCTGACCTTCCCCCTCCGCCGTCGGTCCTGTCCCATCGGTTCCCCCCGCGCCCGCGTGGGATGCAGTCGCCGTTCAGCCTTGCCGTGTGCGGTCGATGTGTGTTCGTGCCGCGCCGGTGACACGGCCGAAACAAAGCCCTTGACCTGTTCCGGGGAGCCGCTTATACTTGGCGCCCCTCAAGGAACCCCGGCCGAAGCGACGCCGAAGCTGGTTCCGGACAGGGGTTGACGGTGAGGGGTGAGGCTGATAGCTTGGAGGGCTGTCGCCTGAATGGCGGCGGCGGGGCGGGCGGAGGAAAAGTTCTGAAAAACGCCCCTTGACGGTTCGGCGCAACCCTAGTAGATTGAAGGAGTTCGGCGCACGACTGGTTCTGCGAAAGCGAAAAAGTTGTTGAAGCCGAGGGGTTGACGGGAAGGGCTGAGGCTGATAGATTGAAGGACTGCCCGCGGTAAGGGGCGGACGCGGCGGGCCGGGTGAAACTGGTCTGGTTGCCATCGAGAAGGAAGAACGAAGCGGGCCTTGATGTCCGCGGGATTCTGAAATTGACAATTCGGGTCTTGGGAGTGCTTTTGTAAACGAGCGCCCCGTGGTGGAGTCAGCCGAAGGCAACACGTCCTTCGCATCCACGAGCGACACGGGACGTAAACGTGAAAAATTCCGAACGGAAGCAACGGACGTAATTGTCCGGCGTTCTGTTCAACGGAGCTGTTCGAATTCTCATGGAGAGTTTGATCCTGGCTCAGGACGAACGCTGGCGGCG
>NZ_DASVTX010000361.1:0-2543 GCF_036387355.1 Longimicrobium sp. | reverse complement strand
ACCTGCTGCGTGATGAGGAGCCATGGGTGGAGGTGAGCGACCCCGCTTGGCGCGAACGCCTTACCGAGGCGCTGGCCGGGTACGGCTCCGCGCGGCTGGTTGCGGTGCCGGACCAGCGTGCCCTGCTGAAGGCGTGCACGCTGGAGGTCGCGGCGGCTCCCGTCGACGTGGGATTCCTGCAACTGTATCCGCGCGTGCACGCGGTCCGGCGCGAGCCGGAGCGCCTATCGGTGCGCGTGCACCTGCGTGAGGTGGTGCCGTGATCGCGCCCCCGCGGCACATCCACAAGCGTGGCGCGGCCGATACCGTTCCCGACCTGCTGGAGACGATCTTCACGGCCGAGTTGGTTTCCCCCAGCCGCTGCCTGTGGATCGTTTCGCCGTGGATCTCCAACGTGAAGATCCTCGACAACGGCGCGCACGCGTACCAGTCGGTCGAGCCGTCGTGGCCACAGGGGCCCGTCCACCTCGTCCCCGTCCTCCACAAGCTTGTGGAACTCGGCGGCGAGGTGGTGGTCGCCACGCGTCCAGACAACGGCAACGCAGGGTTCCTCGGCGCGCTGCGGAATGGATTCGAGCACCATCCCCGGCTGTCGGTGCGAACAGCCGAGGAACTGCACACGAAGGGTTTCTTGGGCGATTCGTTCTACCTGAGCGGTTCCATGAACCTCACCGTCCGTGGGATTACGGTGAATGAAGAGGCGGTGGAGTATACGACCGATCCCGCAGTGATCGCCGAGACTCGCTTGGAGTTCCGCGGCCGGTGGGGAGGCGGCGCATGACCGCGGACCCGTCCAGCCCGACGGAAGCCTTTCTGGAGCGTTTCTTCGGAGGGGAGAACCAGATCGAACTCAAGGACGTGGAGGGGGCCACGGCCGGCGCGCGCTGGGCGCGGCTGGGTCCGTGGGTGGCTCCGCTGCGCCTTTCGCCACCCCAACCCACCCTCCTCCCCTGCTGGCGGCAGTCGGGGCCGCGGGCGGGGCAAGTGGACTGGTACGCCCTGGTGTTCAGCGAACGGCAGTTGCGCGGCTTCAGCGAAGAATTGCTCGCCTTCGTGGGGCCCACCTACTCCACCTTTCGCGGCCACCATGCGCCCCTGGACCCCACCGACCCGGTCGAGGCCGCCGTCCTGACGTTCACCGGCGGCCGTGGATTCCGGTTCCGCGCGGGGCTCAGCAAGGAAGAGGGCGCGGCGATGTGGAAGGCGCTGGAGCGGTGGCGCTCGGTGCGCGGGCGGCGCCGCGAGCGGGCGCCCGAGTTTCCCCGCACCACTTGGCGGCTCCTGCGCGACTTCCAGATGGCACTGCGCGCGGGACAGCCGGACTTGGCCGAAGGCCACATGCGGGTGCTCGAATCCGAGTTCCGGCTGGACGCACGCAACCTCCTCTTCCTGCGCGTGCAACTCCTCGCCGAGTCCGGCCTGTGGAACGAACTCCTGACTCTTCCGGAGCTTCCCGACCTGTTGCGCGTTCGCTACCCCGCCTCGGTCGCGCAAGCGCTGATCGAGACCGTCTACCGCACGCGCCTGGCCAGCTTCGAGGCCGCCGGCGACACGGCCGGCGCCGTCGCATCCTTCCGCCGCGACATCCTCCCTGAATACGCGTCGCTCTACGCCACGCGGCGAGGGCTGCGATCTTCCGAGGCGCTCGCGAGCTTCATGCTCGCGGCCGTCGCCGGCGACCCTCCAGACCGGCGCCAGGGTGAGGAAGTGCTGCAGATCGCCCAGGCTGAGGGGCTGGCGGGCGGGTTCATGGATGCGCTTGCCGCGCTCCTGCCCGCGCCCGCCGCTGAGCCCGCAGCCGACCCGCTCTCGCTGGCCGTCGAGGCGGTACTCGACTCCGACTACGAGGCCGCCCTGACCTACGCGCAGGAGGCGCCGCCGGGGCTGCACCGCACGAGGATCCTGTTCGACTGCGCCCACGCCTTGGGTACCGTGCAAGCGGAAGCAGCCGCTGTCATGGCGCTCGACGAACTCGTAGAGGCGGAGCGGACCGCATTCCTCGCGATCCCGCTCAACCGTGAGTTCCACGGGCGGCTGGCCGGCAACGCCGCCGGCACCGTGGCGCCCCTCGGCGGCGCCGCGGCCGTACCCGCCGACTGGGTGGCCTGGGTACGGCGCCTGAACACCGATCCAGCGTGGAGCCGCGCACGGGCGCTGCAGGTGGCGCAGCAGGGTGCGCTGGAGTGGAGCGTGGCGGCGTTACGCGCCCACCCGCTAGCCGTCGACGAACTGGTCACCGCACTCCAGGCGACCCGCTCACCTGAGGCGGACGAAACGCTGCACTTGGCTCTACCCTCGCTGATCGCGTACCTCCAGCGCGCCGGGAGCACAGCCACGCGCGAGTTCGCGCCGCTCTACGAGACGGTAGTCGAGTTGCTGGTGATGGGAACGTCGGGTGGCGAGGAGGACCGAGCGCTCTTTTTCGACCTGACTGCCGCGCTCCTGGCGCTCGGAATGACGCCAGAGCGGTACCGCTTGATCGTGGGCGAGGCGGTCTCGTTGTGGGACCGCTATCACGCACCGGCTACGCTGACCTGGGCGCT
>NZ_DASVTX010000360.1:0-6697 GCF_036387355.1 Longimicrobium sp. | reverse complement strand
GCGCACCCGCGCGGCGCGGGCGAACTCCGGCGGGGGCGCAAAGGCGCGGTCTTCCTGAAGCAGGCTGTCGAAGGTATTCTCGGAACTCGCCATCCGGACGGTCTCCTGGTTGTTCCTGTACGGCGGGGCGGCGGCGCGGCGCGGGCCTTGCCGCGAGCGCCGCGGCGGGCCCTGCCGTCCGCGGCCGGATCGGACGTTCGCTCGCCAAGGTAGGCACGGCCGCACGCCGTTGCAAACCGCGCTCCCTTCATCCCCCACCCGCGCATTCCGAATGCCCGCAGCCCCCGCCAGCACCTTTGCCCCCGTGGACCGCCGCACCCTGTTCGGAGTGATCGGCGCGTCGTCGGTGGGCACCATGATCGAGTGGTACGACTTCTACATCTTCGGCAGCCTGGCCTCGCTGGTGGCCTCGCACTTCTTTCCGCAGGGCAACAGCACGCTGGCGCTGCTGCAGACGCTGGCCACCTTTGCGGCGGGGTTCGCGGCGCGGCCGTTCGGGGCGCTCGTCTTCGGCCGCGTGGGCGACGTCGTCGGCCGAAAGTACGCGTTCCTGGTCACGCTGGTCATCATGGGCGGGGCCACCTTCGTGATCGGCATCCTGCCGGGCTACGAGACCATCGGCGTGCTGGCGCCGCTCACCCTGCTGGCGCTGCGGCTGCTGCAGGGGCTGGCGCTGGGCGGCGAGTACGGCGGGGCGGCCACGTACGTGGCGGAGCACGTGCCCAACCACCGCCGCGGCTTCTACACGGCGTTCATCCAGACCACCGCCACGCTGGGGCTGTTCGTTTCGCTCCTCGTCATTCTGCTGGTGCGCAACGCCATGCCCAAGGACGACTGGGAGGGGTGGGGGTGGCGCATCCCCTTCCTGCTTTCCGCCGTCCTGGTGCTGGTGTCGCTGGTCATCCGCCTGCGGCTGCGGGAAAGCCCGCTGTTCGTCAAGATGAAGGCGGAGGGCAAGACCTCCACCTCGCCCGTGGCCGAAAGCCTGGGCAACTCCACGCGATGGCAGACCATGCTCACGGTGCTGTGGGGCGCGGCGGCCGGGCAGGCGGTGGTCTGGTACACGGGGCAGTTCTATGCGCTCACCTGGCTGGAAACGGTGGGCAAGGTGGATTTCGTCGCCACCCGCACCATCGTGGCGGTGGCCCTGGCGCTGGCGACCCCCTTCTTTCTGGTGTTCGGCGCGCTTTCAGACCGCATCGGGCGCAAGAAGGTGATGATGGCGGGCAACCTGCTGGCGGCCCTCCTCATCATCCCCATCTTCCGGCTGATGTGGGGCTTCACCCCCGCCGGCGGGACGTACAACGCGGTGGCGCTCACGGCATGCGTGTTCAGCCTGGTGCTGCTGGTGACGATGGTGTACGGGCCCATCGCCGCCTTCCTGGTGGAGTGCTTTCCCGCCCGGGTGCGGTACACGTCGGTGTCGCTGCCCTACCACGTAGGCAACGGCTACTTCGGCGGGTTCCTTCCGGTGATCGCCACCGCCGTGGCCGCCTCCGCCGCGCTGAACCCCGGCCGGTTCCCCGTCGCGCCGCAGTTCGCCGGGCTCCTGTACCCCGTCATTGTCGCGGCCATCACCTTTGTGATCGGCATGCTGCTGCTGCGCGAAACGAGCGGGCTGGACATCCACGACGAGGAGCACGCCGGGGTGGACACGCGCCGCAACCCCGCCATCCTCGTCACCCTCACGGTGATGACGGGGATCGCGCTGCTGCTGGCGGACCAGTACCTGCTGCCCACTTTCACCCCGGCCGGCGAGCCGCCCTACGTGCAGTACGTCTTCCGGGCGCTGGTGCTGGTGGTGCTCGCGGCGGCCCTGGTCCCCCGCATGCTGCGCGGCCGCCGCACGGCCTGACGCATCGGTGGATGGACGAGAACGGGGCAGGCGCGCATCCGCGGCCTGCCCCCTTTCCGTCCCCCGTTCGCCACGTGCCGCCAACGGAACGCGGCGCCGTCCTCCGCCCGGACCGCCAGGGGTGGCGCCCGCGAAGAGTCCACCTGAGGGCGCTTCGGTGGATCGTGGCGCCGCCGCGCCGCGCCCTTGCGGCGAACTCCGCGCTGCCGCGGACCATGGCCGTTCGCACGCGACCGTTGTCTTCGCGCCCGTCCCGGTGCAGCTTGCCGGGAGTCCCGTGCCGCGTCGCCATCTCTCCCGACGACCCAGGATCCAGCCATGAGCGACCGCCCCGCCGCCGAGCATCCCGCGGACTTCGTGCAGCTGTGCGAGGACGCGGTCCGCGCACTTCGGGAGATGGAGCGCGCCGGAGCCATGGAGCGCGGGGCCGCCCTCCCCGCCATTCGCGCGGCGCTGGCGGAAATCGGGGAGCGGATGGCCGTGCTGGACTGGGAAACGGACCGTTACGAGCGCGAACAGGCCGCGCTGCTGGACGCGGCGGGCGCGCTGGGCGCCATTGACCTGGACCGGGGCGGCCCTCATGTGCCACGGTACGTACAACGTATCGTGGACGACCTCGGGCGCATCGCGACGGGATGACCCCCCGGTGTCGCCCGGATCACGCGCTCCGGTCCGCGGGGAAACAGATGAAAAGTCCCGGGGGCGGCACAATCTTCTCCGGACGATTATAGAACAAAAGCAGTTCGTCCAGAATGCCGCGTTCTGACACGGACAAAGCGGCGGGCGTGCCCGTCAACCTGCACGCACTTGCGGCGATGGGGCGCATTGTCCACTTTGTCGTGGCCGGGCGGCGGTGGAATTTGTTCGTGCGCTCGCCGCTGGTGACCGCTCCTTTGCGGATTTCACGCTGTGCAAGGGTTTGGAAAAGGTCGCGGGTGGTGACGGTGCGGACGGTCGCAAGACTATGGCGGAGAAAGAAGATACGGGTTAAGATGATCGCGCCTTGTACCCGCCGCGAAACCGCGGTTTTCTCTGCCCCGCCCGGCTCCGGAGCACCCGATGCGCCCCAGGCGCCTGACCCCTCCCGTGCGCAGGACCACGCGCCGCTGGCGCACGCCTCCGGCCCTGCTGCACGGGAGCGAGCCGTTCGAGGGAGCCGAGATCCTGGACGAGGCGCCCGGCCCGCTGGGCGTGCTGCTCTTTCACCTGATCCGCGACGTGTACCTGTGGGGCCAGACCCCGCCGGATGAGCGCGACGGGCTGTTCGCCGGCGGCGCCGACGAGGCGCACGCCGAACTGATGCGCGCCGCGGCCCCGGAGCCGGAACTCGCGGCGGCGCTGCTGCCGCTGGTGCGCCTGACCGGCGCGCCGGACGCGGACAGCCCCGAGGTGGTGGCCGCGGCCTGCCTCGCCGCCTCGCAGTGGGCGGACGCGCGCGGATGGACGGCCACCGCCATCGCGTTTCAGCAGGGCGTGGCCGTGGTGCTGCCGGCGGACGCGGGCGCGTCCTACGCGGTCGGGCGCCTGGCCCGCCGCCGCGCCGAGCACGCCCGCGCCGAAACGTGGTTTCGCCGCGCCGTTTCCCTGGCGCGCCAGAGCGGCGACTGGACGGCGTACACGCAGGCGTTCTCCGGGCTGGGCAACCTGTACCTGCTGCGCGGCAACCTGCCGGCGGCGCGCCGCTTTCACCTGCGCTCGCTGCGCGCCGCCCGGCGCCACAGCCTGCGGGAAATGCACGCCGGCGCGCTGCACGACCTGTTCGTGATCGCCGCGCAGTCGCAGCAGCCCGACGACGCCGAGCGGCTGGCGCGCGCCGCCTTCGAGGTCTACGGCGCGGGGCACCGCCGCCTGCCGCACCTGGCCGGCGACGTCGCCTGCTTCTGGATGGAGAACGGCCGGTTCGAGCAGGCCCAGGCCGTGTTCCAGGCGCTGGCCGCCCACATGCAGGTGCCGGCGGAGCGCGAGATCGCGCTCGCCAACCTGGCCCGCGCCGCCGCCGGCGCGGGGGACCGCCGGGCCTTTGAGCAGGCGTGGACGCAGGCGTGGCGGTCGCTGGACAGCCACGAAGCGTCCGAGCACGAAGGCACCATCGCGCTGGACCTGGCTCGCGGCGCCGCCATGCTGGGCGACCACGAGCGCGCCGAGTCCGCCGCCACCCGCGCGGCGCGCGTGGCCGCCGACCGCGGCGAGGCCCGCACGCGCATGGCCGCCGAAGCGGTGCTGGACCAGGCGCGCCGCCAGCGCGGCGTGCGCCCGGCCGACGAGCCCCGCGCGCCCGAGCCGCCGGAAGAGTTCGCCCTGGACCTGGCGCGCGCCCTGTCCGCGGCCGGCCCGCGGTAATCCGCCGCACCCATCCCCAACGCAGCCGCCCACCCCAACTCACGCACCCTGATGAAGATCGGCGCACGTCCCCTTCTGGTGCTGCACAGCAACGAGGCCTTTCGCGAACGCGTCCGCAAGGTGGCGGGACGGGAGTACACCTTTCAAGCGGTGCCGGACTGGCCGTCGCTGGAGGAGGCCGTGCGCGATTCTCCGCCCTCGGCGCTGGTGGTGGTGAATCCGTACGAGGACGTGAACGGCTCCCAGGGGCCGTCGCAGCGCCTCAAGAGCCTGCTGGTGGAGTTTCCGTCCACGGCGGTGTTCGCCGCCATGGAGATCCGCCCGCACCGGCTGGATGACCTGCGTACGCTGGGCAAGTGGGGCGTGGTGCAGGTCATCAGCATTGCGCACGACGACACGCCGCAGGCCATGGTGCAGCGGTTCCGCGCGGCGCAGGGGCGGCCGCTCAAGGCGCTGCTGGAAAACATCCTGCCGCCGGACACGCCCGGCCGCGCCCGCGCCATCGTGGACGCGGCGGCCGAGGTGGTGGCGGTGGGCGGCCACGGGCGCGACCTGGCCCGCCAGCTTCGCCTGTCGCGCCGCACGCTGCTGCGCTGGTGCGAGCGCGCGGAGCTTCCGCCCCCGCGCAAGCTGCTGGCGTGGATGCGCATTCTGCTCGCCGCCGAGCTGCTGGACGACCCGGGGCGCACGGTGCTTTCCGTGGCGCACGCCTGCGGCTACTCGTCAGACAGCGGGCTGCGGCGCGTGACGCAGAAGTTCGTCGGCAGCAGCCCCACTGAGCTGCGGCGGCGCGGCGCCTTTGCGCGCTCGTCCAAGGTGTTCGTGGAGGTTCTGTCGCGGTACCGCGAAGAGTTCGCCAACCCGGCCTGACGTCCGGCTGCATCGGCACACGAGCCCTCTTTCGCCACGCGCGGAAGAGGGCTCGTTCGTTCTGGCGAAGCGCGGGTTTCAGCAGAGGCCGCAGACGCACGGGGACTGCACCGCGGACTCCGGGGCTGTGCCTTCGTGGGAGCGTCGTTGGCTTCTGGCCGGCCCGGAACCCTGCATTGGGTTGGATGACCCACGCGGGGCGGGTGGACCCTCGATAGCTTAGGTCCGTGCGGCTGAGGACACGCCGCACCCAACTGACAACACCGACTCTGAGGGTATAGAAATGACCGTCTCGACCGCGTTCCTCATCCAGCGCATCCTGAGCCCCAACGGTCCGTCCGGCTTCGCCCCGGTGGTCCCCGCGCCCACCAGCTTCGGCATCGCCGACATCATCAACCCGCGCGGCGCGTCTGCCCCGGCGCAGGTCCGGGTGCTCAAGCTGGCGGCCTGACCGTCACTCCTCCTGCGCCGCCTCCAGCGGCGGCGCAGGAACCGCGTAGCCGGCCAGCACGTCCCCGTACTCCGCGAACAACGGCGGAGGCCCGGGGACGTCGCGTTTTTCCACCATGGACTGCAGCATGAGCGCGTTCGCCACCGCCTTGCCGCGAAAGTGGTTGTTGGTCACCACGAACACGTCTTCCGTGGGCGGCCCGGCCGCGATCTCCGCCGTCCGCTCCGCCCACGGCGTCAGTTCCTCCGCGGGGTACAGGTAGTCGTACCGCTCGTCGCGCCCCGCCTTTTCGCGGAACCAGTCCTTGTAGTTGCGGCCATGGACGCGCACGTAGCCCACCGGCGAGGTTGCGTGCGCGGTGGGCTTGATGGAATCGTGAAAGAGCGGCTGGTCGATGTTCACGAAGCCGATGCCGCGCTCCACCAGCGCCTCAAAGAAGCCGGGCACGTTCCACGTCGCGTGGCGCACTTCCAGCACGAGCGGATAGTGCCCGAAGGTGCGCGTCACGTCGTTCAGCCACTCGCGGTTCTCGTCCGTGCGGCGGAACGACCAGGGAAACTGCAGCAGCACCGCGCCCAGCCGCCCGCCCTCCAGCATGGGATCGAACCCCGCGCGCACCTCGTCCACCTCGTCCTGTGCCCACGCCCTGGCGCGCTGGTGGGTAAAGCGCTGGTACAGCTTGGCCGCGAAGCTGAACTTCGGGTTGTGCTCCACCCGCCGCATCCAGCTCTGCACCGTGGTGGCCTTCGCCGGACCGTAGAAGGTGGAGTTGATCTCGATGGTGTCGAAGTACCCGGCCAGGTAGGCGAGCGGATCAAACTTCTTCGGCTTGTCGGCCGGGTACACGATCCCCTCCCAGTCCTTGTACTGAAACCCCGCCGGCCCGTACCGGATCATCCGCCGCTCCCGTTGTGTGTGCTCGCCTGTGGCGGCAAACGGTGGGGGCAATCTCCGGACCCGCCCCGGGCCGGGCGTCAGAACGGTGGGGCTTGGGACGATACAGAACGACACCGGGAAGTTGTCGACAACGATCTCGAGAGGCGTGATGAGAGATCTGGTCTGCGGGATGATGATCGCCTTCGCGGGCGCGTGCGCCGGCGCGCCGGGGGTGGAAGCGCGTCCGCCCGTGGCGCGCGCGGACGTCGCCGCGGCGCACGCGAGCCTGCTGGCGGCGGACCGCG
>NZ_DASVTX010000359.1:0-24629 GCF_036387355.1 Longimicrobium sp. | reverse complement strand
GGTCCCACTCGTATCCCGTCTTCCGGCTGATTCCCGTCCGCTCGCACAGCTCAGCCATCGTGTACAGCCCTTCCTGGCGGGCTGCAATGAACCGCAGGCGCTCGTTCACAGTGTGCAGTGGCTCTGGCATGACTCGCCTCTTTCAAGGGGGATGAGTCATGCTCGCTTCCAGCTCCAGACTGTCAACCATCCTGCCGGTCCGATGTGTTACCAATCTACCCGGTCTGTACCGAGAGGCCCCCTCTCCCCGGCCCTCTCCCCCGCTGTCCCGGGAGAAAGGGAGACCTCAGCGCAAGCGTTCGGCACCGGACTCATCACCCGCGCAGGTGCAGCCTCACAGCAGTACCGTGAGGCTTTCAGCCGTTGTTGCGGCGAATTCATTCGCTCAGCGGCGTGCCCGCCCGGATTCCCCGCGGCCCGAATCGCCCGCCCGCCTCCAGCCCGTCGTCGATCGGCACGTCGAACCGGCCGTTGTCGATGCTGATCGGGTGCAGCGGATCGCTCGCCAGCACGGCGCTCCCGCTGAACTCGCCGCGCACCCGCCGCGCGGAGATCGCCGTCACCCGCACGCTGCCCAGCACCAGGATGTACGCCCGCTCCGCCACCGTCGGCAGGTCCGGATTCCCGCTCAGCTCCATGAGGTCCAGCCCCGGCGCGAACGCCCCGATGCGGCACGTGGCCGGGCGCTGCTCCTGGCACGCGGCCGGGTTGAACGCGTACGTCCCGGACCGCTCCACGTCGCCCAGCGCGAGAGTGAACACGTCCAGCGAGCCGGCCGCCGCTCCCTGCCGCGCGGCGGCGATCACCAGCGCGCTGTCCTGGCGAAACGCCCCCGCCGCCCCTTCGGGCGCAAAGAACGCCCCGGGCAGAAAAGTCAGCTCCCCATCCGCCGAGTACGAACCGTTGATCGGTCCGCGGTACGTGAACGACAAACTGCCGCGCGGATCGTCATCGTCCCCGGTCGCGTCGCCGCAGGCGGCGGCGACGAACGAGAACAGCAGCGCGAAGAGCGCGAACCTCGGCATGCGCATGGCGCACCTCTCCTTCAGGGGGAACGTGGATCGTACTCAGCGGCGGGTAGGGCCCACGCCGCGGCGCTCGCGGTGGCCGCGCCGTTCCGTGCGGCCGTTCCATCCGCCCGGCGCGGCGCTGGTGAGCCAGTGCTGCGTGCCGGCGATGCGGTTGATCTCGGCGATGGCGTCCAGCCGGCGCCGCATCTCCCCGTGCGTCAGCACGGGCGCGTCCGCGTATCCGGGGTGCTCCTGGTTCATCAGCCGCTCGATGGCGTGCTCATCCGCCTCTTCCAACGCCTCCAGCCACTCGTTGAGGAAGATGGTGATCTTGCACTCTTCCAGCGCCCGGTGAATCAGCTCGCGCGGCGACAGCCCGGAAGCGGCGGACATGAACGAGAAGTCATAGCCGGCGCCCAGGATCTTGCGGAACACCCACGCCGCGCGCGACATGTGAAAGTCCGACGTCACCACGCGGATGGAGCGCCATCCGTTGGGCTCCAGAAACTGCTCGCGCACAAAGTACGCGTTGCCCAGCGTGTCCTTGGCATCCTCTTCCAGCAGCAGCGCCGCCTCGGGCACCTCCATCCGCCGCGCCAGGGCCGCCATGGCCGCCGCCTCCGTCACGGGCGGATCGTCGTCCATCAGCCCGCACCGGCCGGAAAAGATGATGCGCGGCGCGATCCCCCGCCGGTAGAGCTCCACCGCCCGCTGCACCCGCGTGCGCCCGACGATGGGGAGCGTGCCGTCCGGCAGCACGCCGCCCCCCAGCACCACGATGGCGTCGGCCGGATGACGCTGCCCTTCTTCCGTGTCCCGCTCCGTCACAACTCGTTCAGCTCCTGGTGCAGCGTGCGCGCGACGCTGGTCCAGTCGAACCGGTCGCGCGCCACGCGGTACAGCGCCTCCTTGTGCCTCTCGCCCATGTCCAGCGCGGCCGGCACCTGCCGCACGATGTCGGCGACGGTGCGGTCCGCGGCGGCGCTCAGCTTCATGGCGTCGCCGGCGCCGGGCGGCAGGCTGTCCGCTACGGCGTCGATGCTGGCCTTCATTCCCGCGAAGTAGGTGCCCAGGGGAAAGGTACCGGACGCGAGCGCTTCCAGAAACACCAGCGGCCCCGCTTCCTTGACCACGGAGGGAAACACCGCCGCGTCGCAGCACGGAAACAGGTAGCGCAACTCGCGGTGCGTCAGGTATCCGGTAAAGATGACGCGGTCGGGACGGATGTGCGCCCGTGCGGCGTCGTAGTACGCATCCAGCTCGCCCGCCGCCTCCACCTGCTCCAGAAAGCGCGCCACCTGCGTGAGTTCCGCGTTCTGGGACTCTCCTTCGGGCGCGCCCTCCAGTTCGCGCCCCCACGCCACGATCGTTCGCACCAGGTCGCGCTCACCGTGCTGCAGCGCCCAGAGCAGCGCCTCCAGCGGGCGCCGCAGCGGCCCGTGCCCAACCACGATCAGCCGCATGTCCGGCCGCTCGCGCAGGATCAGGGGGAGGGCGGCGATCACCCCCTGAATCCCCTTGCTGCTGATCAGTCGGCCGACGAAGAGCAGGGTGGGGTCGCTTTCCCACCGCACCGCGTTCAGCCGCGCCTCCACGTCCGCGTCCGGCGCCTTGGCGTCGTACGCCGGCTCCTCCGCCAGCAGGGCCCGCAGTTCCTCCCAGCCCATGTCCCCGCGCAGCGTGCCGAGCATGGGCGCGGAGTGGCTGGCACCCCGGCCGCGCGCCATGCCGTCCAGTGCCGATGCCATGGTCCCGATCATCTCCCTGCGCCCGGACCGGGGAATGGGCTTGAACTGGCTGGTATCCACCCCCAGGTGCAGGTTCACGAACTTGTCCTCCAGCCCCGGGACGTCGCCCAGAATGGTTCGCACCCGCTGCCGCATCTCTTCGCCGTGCACAAACACACGCGACGCATCCGAGAACGCGCTCACCGCCATGCGGTGATAGCGCGCCTGCCGCTTGACGGCGAATTCGAGCGCGCTGCCGTGAGGCATGACCACGTAGGGCACTCCTGTGGCCGCCTTTACCCGCTGCGCGACCACGGACATCAGCACGGCGTGGTTGGCGTGAATGGCGGTGATCCCGTTCTCGCGGACGATGTCCAGGAGCGCGCGCGTGTTGCGCTCCAGGTAGTCCTCCACCTGCTCGTCCGTCAGGTCCACCAGGGGGATGACGTTGGGATACTGCTCGTACCTGTCCCAGACGTACACGGGGAGCGTGTCGCCCAGGTCCGGCTGGTGCAGGATGCAGCATCCAGACGTGGAGGGCGCGCGGCGGAAGCGCGTCTCCACGGTGCCGTCCGCGCGGTAGAAGCGCGCCTCGCTGATGAAGCCGTAGCGCTCGGGATGGTTTTCCTGCGCCATCAGGTGGACGGTTTCGCCCTGGCGGCAGAGCGAGTCCACGATGGAGCGCGTCCATAGATTGCTGCCGGAGCCTTCGAGCAGGTAGCCGTGCAGAATGCAGATCATGGGGACCTCGGGGCGGTGGGAAGCCCGCCCACCGTCGCAATCCCCCGGCCACGTGGCCGCGGATCGGAAACTACGAGCCGGCCGGTCCGCGGGACTCGGCCCCCGCGGGTTCGCTGGCGAAAGCCGGGCGCGGCGGGGGCTCCCGTGGTTGGGGGGTCAGCAAGCCGCCCCCGCGCACCAATGCGCGGGGGCGGCGGAAAAGGAACTTGGACGATGGATCAGCCCCCGCGCAGCGCCTCCCCGAGAGCCGCGGCGAGAACCCGGGCGTGGGGCTCGTAAACAATCCGCGCGTGCGGGCCGGGGACGGTCCACGCCCGCAGAGTTCCCGCCACGAACGGCTTCCAGCGCTCCGCCAGGGGCGGCAGATGGGCATCCCTGGGATTCCCCTCCCCGGCCACGAACAGCGCCACGGGGCCGTCGTACACGCCGTCCAAGCGATACGTCCGGATCGCCTCGGCCGTGGCCTCGTACACCTCGAAGACGCGGGACAGGCGCTCCAGCTGCGCGTCCAGCACGCGCGAACCGTTTGCCGCCACCCACGCGCTGAGCGCGGCCATCATCCCCGCCTCGCCCGCCGCGCGCAGCTGCCACTCCAGTTCCGCCAGCCGCGACTCGTCGTTGGTCACCGAACTGCGCGCGAAACGGACGAACAGCTCCACGCGGTCCGGCACCGGCGGGTCGCGCAGCGCGTCCGGCGGAATGGTGTCCAGCAGCGCCAGCAGCGCGACGTCCTCCCCCTCCGAGCGAAGGCGGCGCGCCACTTCCAGCGCGACGAGCCCTCCGGCGGACCAGCCGCCCACGCGGTACGGACCGGCCGGCTGAACGGCGCGGATCTCGTCCAGGTAGCGCTCCGCCATCGCCCCTACCGAGCGCAGCGGCGCCTCCTCCGCCGCCACGCCCGGCGCCTGCAGCGCGTGGAACGGCTGGTCCGGCCCCAGCAGGCGCGCCAGGTCCGTGTACGATGTCACCGTCCCGCCCGCGGGAGGCATGCAGAAGAAGGGCGGCAGCGTCCCGCCGGACAGGGTCACGCGCAGGCGGGCGCCGTCCGCGGCTTCTCCGCCCTTGCGGACGGCCGCCGCAAAGGCCGCCAGTGTCGGGTTCTGAAAGAGCACCGAAAGCGGAAGATCGCGCCCGAACCGCTCGCGCACCCGGGCCAGCAGGCGCACCGCGAGCAGCGAGTGCCCGCCCAGGCGAAAGAAGTCGTCCGCCGCGCCGACCCAGCTCACCCCGAGCGTTTCCGCCCACAGCGCCGCCATCTCCACCTCCGCCGCGCCGCTGGGCAGCAGGTACCCCGCCGTACCGCCCGCGCCGGGAAGCGGAAGGGCGCGGTGGTCCACCTTGCCGTTTGCCGTCAGCGGCAGCGCGTCGAGGAGCACGATGGCCTGCGGGACCATGTACGTGGGAAGCCGCGCCGCGCAGTGCGCCCGCAGCGCCGCTTCATCCACCTCTCCCGCCACGTACGCGACCAGCCGGTTCTCCCCCGCCGAGTCCGGGCGGGCCAGAACGGCCACGCCGCGCACGGCGGGGTGCCCGCGGAACACAGATTCCACCTCGCCCGGCTCCACGCGAAAGCCGCGCACCTTCACCTGCGCGTCCACGCGGCCCAGGAACTCCAGTTGCCCGTCCATCCACCGCGCCCGGTCCCCGCTGCGGTACAGGCGCGCGCCCGGCGCCCCGTACGGGTCGGGGATGAACCGCTCCGCCGTAAGCGCCGCACGGCCCAGGTACCCACGCGCCACCGCCGGCCCGCCGATGAACAGTTCGCCGGACACGCCTTCCGGAAGCGGACGCAGGTGCGCATCCAGCACGCACAGCGTCCGCCCCGCCGCGGCCCTCCCCACGGGCGTCCGCGCCGGCACGCCCGCGGCGCCGAAGTCCTCCGGGACCGCGAACGCGGCGGCCGTGACCACCGTCTCCGTGGGTCCATACGCGTTCACCAGCACCGCGCCGCCGGGCACCTCCACCCATCGCCGCGCCCGCTCCGGCGCCATCGCCTCCCCGCCCACCACGCAGATCCGCACGTGGCGGCGGACGATGGCCAGGGCGGCGGAATCGTCCACCACCTGGTTCCAGTACGCGGTCGGGATGTTCAGGTAGGTAATCCCCTCTTCCGCCACGCGCGTGGCAAGCTCCGCCGGCGTCCACAGGCCGGGTGCGCGCATCACCAGCCGCGCGCCGGACAGCAGCGCGGCCAGGATCTGCTCCACGGAGGGATCAAAGGTCAGCGCCATGAAGCCCAGCACGCCATCCCGGTCCGTGATCCCGAACCGCTCGCGCACGCCGTCCACGTTGGCGAGCGCCGCCGCGTGCGGCACCACCACGGCCTTGGGCGCGCCGGTGGAGCCGGAGGTGTAGATCACGTACGCGGCGCTGTCCGGATCCGTGTGGCCGGGCATCCCCCTCCCGCCATCGTCCGGACCACCATCCTCCTCGATGACGAGCACGGGGAGGGCCGTTTCCGGCAGCCGCTCCCGCAGACGCGCCTGCACGGCGACCACGGCCGCGCCGGAATCCGACAGCGTGAAGGCGATCCGCTCCGCCGGATGCGCGGGGTCCACGGGGAGATACGCCGCGCCCGCCGACATCGCGCCCAGCATGGCGATCACCGCCGCCGCGGAATGCTCCGCCACCACGGCGACGGGACGGTCCGGCACCGCGCCCGCGGCACGAAGCCGGGCCGCCATCCGGTCCACCCGCGCGCCGAGTTCGGCGTAGGTGAGCGACACACCTTCCGCCACGAGCGCGACGGCATCGGGCGTCCGCCGCACCTGCGCGGCGAAGCGGCGGTGGACGGTCGCCGCCGGGAGCACGCCGCCGCCGTCGCCCAGGGCCAGCAGGCGCACGGTTTCCGCCTCCGTCGTAACCGGCAGCGCGAAGACCGGGCACTCCGGATCAGACAGCGCCGCGTCCAGGAGCACGGCGAAGTGCTCCGCCATCCGCCGCACGGTTTCCGCCCGGAACAGGTCCGTGGCGTACTCCATCACCCCCGCCAGGCGGCCGTCCTGCTCCGCCAGCGTGAGGGCGAGGTCCACGCGCGACGTCTCCCGCGAACGGGGGAGCGGCACCCCCGCCAGCTCGCCCGGCGCGGCCGCCCCCGTCTGCGCGGGCGGCGTGGTCATGAGCGTGAACATCGCCTGGAATACGGGGTTGTGGCTCAGCGTGCGCTCCGGCTGCAGCGCCTCCACCACCCGCTCGAACGGCACGTCCTGGTGGTCGTACGCGCCCAGCGTCATCTCCCGCACGCGCGCCAGCAGACCGCGGAACGAGGGGTCGCCGGACAGGTCGCCGCGCAGGGCGAGCGTGTTGGCGAAGAAGCCGATCAACCCTTCCACTTCCGGACGCGTGCGGTTCGCGATCGGCGTCCCGACCACCACGTCGTCCTGCCCTGACCAGCGCGCCAGCAGCACCTGGAACGCCGCGAGCAGCACCATGAACGGCGTGGTTCCCGTCCGCTGCGCCAGTTCGCCCACGCGGGCCGCGGCTTCACCCGGGATTGCGAACGGAACGGACGATCCCTCCCCGCTGGGGGTGGCCGGGCGCGGCCGGTCCGCCGGAAGCTCCAGCAGCGCAGGGGCGCCGCCCAGCCGTCCGGCCCACCACGCCACCTGCGCGTCCATCTCTTCTCCGGCCAGCGTGCGGCGCTGTTCCGCCGCATGCTCTCCGTACGACAGCGGCAGTGCGGGCAGCGGCGACGCGTCTCCGGCGGCAAAGGCGCGGTACAGCGTCGCCATCTCGCCGCGGAAGATGCCGATGGACCAGCCGTCGCTGACCACGTGGTGCATGGTCCACAGCAGCAGATGGTCCTCGTCCGCCGCGCGGACCAGGCGCACGCGGAAGAACGGGCCCTCCGCCGGGAACGGGCGGAGCGCCTCCTCTTCCGCCATCCGCCGGAACGCATCCTCCACCCGCTCCCCGTGTTGCACCCTCACCTCTTCCGCCCGAAGGCGGACGGGGCGGGGCGGCTGCACCACCTGCACCGGCTCGTCCCCGCGCCGCTCGATGCGCGTGCGCAGCGGCTCGTGGCGGCGGACGATCTCGTCCAGCGCGCGCTCCAGCGCCCACTCGTCCAGCGGGCCCACCAGGCGCAGCACGCCGGGGAGGTTGTACGGCACCGTGCTGCCCAGCTGCGACAGCACCCAGAGCCGCTGCTGCGGAAAGGTGAGCGGATATATGCCCGGCGGATACACGGCCCGCGGCTCCTCCTCCGCCTTTTCCGCCACGGCCGCGGCGGCCGACGGGCGCGCCGCCTCCACCCCCGCCGCGAGGGCGGCCACCGTGGGCGCGGCGAAGAAGTCGCGGATGGGGAGCGCGACGCCCAGCCGGGAGCGGATGCGCGACAGCACCTGCGTGGCGCGAAGCGAGTGCCCGCCCACGCTGAAGAAATCGGCGTCCGGCTCGATGCGGTCCGCGTCGCGCCCCAGCACCTCCGCCCAGATCTCCGTCACCGCCGCTTCCGCCTCCGAACGCGCGCGGATCGGACCCGTGCTGACGTACGCTGCCGGTTCCGGAAGCGACGCGCGGTCCACCTTGCCGTTGGGCGTCACCGGCAGCGCATCCAGCCGCATCACGTCCGCGGGGATCATGAACTCCGGCACCCGCGCGCGCAGGTGCTCGCGCAGGGCCCGCTCGTCCGCGGAGCCGACCACGTACGCCACCAGACGGCGCTCGTCCCCGGCGCCGCGAGGCACCACGACCGTGTCGCGGATGGCGGGATGAGTGCGGATGGCTGCCTCCACTTCGCCCGGCTCCACGCGGAAGCCGCGCACCTTCACCTGCCGGTCCGCGCGTCCCGCGATCTCCACCGTGCCGTCCGGCCGGTAGCGCCCCAGGTCACCCGTACGGTACATGACATCGCCCGGATCCCCGGTCCACGGATTGACCATGAACCGCTCCGCGCTCAACACCGGCTCGTCGCGGTATCCCAGCGCCACGTGCGGGCTGCGCATCCAGATCTCGCCGAGTTCGCCGATCCCCGCCCGCGCGCCCGAAGCCGTGCGGAGGATGAGCTGTACATCGCGGATGCCGCGCCCGACCGGGACGATCTCCGAGCCCAGCCCGTCCAGGTCGCGCGGCACGGGAAAGAAGCCCACGGCGCGCTGCGTTTCCGTGGATCCGTAGTAGTTCACCACCTGCACCGCCGGGGCGAGCCGGTGCAGCCGCGCGACCTCCGTCCGCGTCAGAACGTCGCCCACGAAAAAGGCGAGGCGGAGCGAGGGGACGGTCGCCGGCGTGTGTTCCACGTCCGTCAGCAGCTGCCCCATCGCGGGGGTGAGATGGGCGACGGTGATCCCGCTTTCCGCCATCCACGCGGCCAGATATCCCGGCTCGCCGATGCGCTCCGGCCGCGGCGCCACAATCGCCGCGCCCAGTTGGAGCGGGGTGAACACGTCCCGGTGCAGCGGATCGTGCGCCAGCCCGGACAGCAGGCTGAAGCGGTCCGCCTCGCCCACGCCGAAGGTTTCGGCCAGCCACGGCGTGAAGTGCGTGAGCGAACCGTGGCGCCCCATCACCGCCCGCGGCGTCCCCGTCGTCCCCGAGGTGAATGAAAGGTAGGCGAGCGAATCCGGCCCGATCTCCACCTCTGGCGCCACCGGCGGAACGGAAGCCAGCCCGTCCACGCCCGCCGTGTCCTCACCCCTCCGGACACCGAGCGGGATCGTCGAACGTACGCTGTCGGCAAGACGCTCCTCCACGTCCAGCGGAACCGGCCCGGCGGTCTCCATGCGCAGCAGGGCCGCGGGACGGGCGAGCCGCACGTATTCCGCCAGCCTCGCTGAGGGATACGCGGGGTCCAGCACCACGAAGGCGGCGCCGGCGCGCAACGTTCCCAGCAGCCCGCGGACGAGCGCGGCGGAGCGGTGCGCCCAGATGGCGACCACGTCCCCGGGCAGCACGCCGTCCGCCACCAGCCGGGCGGCGATGCGGCTCGCCGCTACGTCCAGCTCGCCGTAGCTCCAGCGCTCCCCCGGGTCCTGCACCGCCACGGCGTGGGGCGCACGGGCCGCCTGTGTCGCGAACAGGGCGGGAACGCTTCCCCGCCACGCGTCTGACAGCGGCTCCGCGGGGTCCGGCAGCGCATCATTTTCCGTCTTCAGCGAGAACGCATCCAGCGCACGCGCCGGATCCTCTGCCGCTCGCCGCAGCACGGCGCCGAGCTGCGCGAGAAGGGCGTCCATCCGCGCCGCGTCGAACAGGTCCGCGTTGTACACCAGGTGCATGGCCAGCCCGTCCGGCCGCTCCGCCGCGTACAGCGTGAGGTCGAACTTGCTCGCGAGCTGCGCGCCCGCGCCAAGCCCGGTCACCGCCGTTCCGCCGGTTTCCGCCGCCTCCCCGGCCTCGCCTTCGCCGAAGTTCAGCAGGTTGAGCATGACCTGGAACACGGGGGTGTGGCTCAGGCTGCGCTCCGGGCGCACCTCTTCCAGCACGCGCTCGAACGGCACGTCCTGGTGCGCGTACGCGCCCAGCGTCGCCTCGCGGACGCGTGCCAGCAACGCCGTGAACGACGGATTTCCCGACAGGTCCGTGCGCAGCGCGAGCGAGTTGAGAAAGAGGCCGATCAGCCCCTCCACCTCCGCCCGCGTGCGCCCGGCGACCGGCGTTCCCACCACAACGTCGTCCTGCCCCGAGAGGCGGGAAAGAACGAGGGAGAAGCCCGCCAGCAGCACCATGAAGGGTGTGGCGCCTTCCCGCCGCGCCAGTTCGCGCACCGAATTCGCCAGCGCCGGCTCCAGCGTGGCGACCGCACTCGCGCCCCGATGCGTCTGCACGGCGGCGCGGGGGCGGTCCGCCGGAAGCTCCAGCCGCGGCGGCGCGCCGGACAGCGTTTCCCGCCACCAGGCGAGCTGCCGGTCCAGCACCGGACCGCGCATCCACTCCCGCTGCCAGAGCGCGTAGTCCGCGTACTGCACGGGGAGCGGCGCCAGCGGCGAGGGCCGTCCCTGGCGGAAAGCGTCATGCAGCGCCGTGAGTTCCGTAATCAGCACGCGGTTGCTCCAGCCGTCGCTCACGGCGTGGTGCACGTTCAGCAGCAGGACGTGGTCGTCTTCCGCCAGCCGCACCAGCGACGCGCGAAAGAGCGGCCCCCGCTCCACGTCGAACGGCGTGTTCGCGTTCTCCGCGGCCAGCGCGCCGAGCCGTTCCGCCCGCTCGCTTTCCGCCAGCCCGGACAGGTCGTGAACCGGCAGGCCCTCCGGCGCAGCGGGGAGAATGCGCTGCACCGGGAGGCCGTCCACCTCGGGGATGGCGGTGCGCAGCGTCTCGTGGCGCCGCACCATTTCCGTCACCGCCGCACGCATGGCGTCCGCGTCCACCGCGCCGAGCAGCCGGTGCGCGGAAGGCATCAGGTATACGGCGCCGCCCGGCTCCATGCGGTCTACGAACCACATCCGTTCCTGCGCGAACGAGGCGGGAGCGGTGTCGCCGCGAGGAACCGGGCGGATGGGCGGGATGGCGAGCGCGGGGTCCGCGGCGCGCGCCCGGTCGATCTCCGCCGCGAGCGCGGCCAGGGTGGCGTGCTCGAACACGGCGCGAAGGGGAAGCTCCACCCCGAACGCGTCGCGCACCCGGGCCGACACGCGCGTGGCCAGAAGAGAGTGCCCGCCCAGCGCGAAAAAGTGGTCGCCGCGCACAATGTCCGGCCGCCGGAGCAGCGCCGACCAGATCTCCGCGAGCGTCCGCTCCGTGTCTGAAACCGGTGCCTCTCTGCCCGTCTCCGCGACCGCCTCTGGTGCCGGAAGCGCGCGGCGGTCCACCTTGCCGTTGGGGGTGAGCGGGAGCGCGTCCATCCACACGAACCAGGACGGAACCAGCCAGTCCGGGAGCAGCGCGCGCAGCGATTCGCGCAGGGCGCCCGCATCCGGCCTTTCTCCTTCCGCCACCAGCCAGACGGCGAGCGCACGGTCCGTCCCCTCGCCGTGCCCCTGCACGAAAGCGTCACGCACGGCGGGAAGGGTGCGGAGCGCGGCCACCACCTCCGCCGGCTCCACGCGGAACCCGCGCACCTTTACCTGCGCGTCGGCGCGCCCCGCGATTTCCACCGATCCGTCCGTGCGGTGGCGGCCCAGGTCTCCCGTGCGGTACAGGAGGTCCGCGGGATCGCCCGTCCACGGGTTGGCGACGAAGCGCTCCGCGGTGAGCTCCGCGTCGTTGCGGTAGCCCGCCGACAGGTACGGCGTGCGGATGGCGATCTCCCCCACTTCGCCCACGCCCGCCCGCTCGCCGGCCTGGTTGAGGACGAGGAGCTGCACGCCCTCGATTCCCCGCCCGACGGGCTGGTTTCCGGGGAGGGGCGCGGCGGGGACGCGAAAGAAGCCCATGGCCTGAGGCGTTTCCGTGGCGCCGTAGAAGTTGACGACCTCCACCCCCGGCGCCATCGCACGGATTGCGCGCACGTCGCCGTCCGCAAGCAGGTCGCCGCCAAAGCACGCCAGCCGCAGCGCGGAAAGGGCGTCCTCCCCCGCCCCGCCGGCCAGAAGCTGCGCCATGGCGGGGGTCAGATGCGCGACGGTGACAGAAACCGAGCGCATCCACTCCGCCAGCCACCCCGGTTCGCCGATACGCGCCGGGTCCGGAACCATCAGCGAGCCGCCACAGGTGAGCGGGGCAAAGAGGTCGCGCAGAAGCGGGTCGTGCGCGAGCCCCGCCAGCAGCGCGAAGCGATCGCCCGCGCCGGTGGCGAACTCGCGCCCGTACCATCCGAAGAAGTGGGCAAGCGGCCGGTGCGTCCCCGCCACGGCCTTGGGCGCGCCCGTCGTTCCCGAGGTGAAGGCCAGATACGCCGGATCGTCCGGGCCCACCTTAACCATTGGTGCCACGGGCGAGCCTTCCTCGTCCGCCAGCGCGCCGGCGAGGACGAGTTCGGAACGCACGGTTTCCGCCAGCGCCGCGGCAAGTTCATCCGCCACGGGGCCCGCCGCGGCGATGCGCACGAGCGCGGCGGGACGGGCGATGCGGGCCTGCGCGGCAAGGCGCGCGGCCGGGTACGCGGGATCGAGGATCGTGAACGCCGCGCCCGCCTTCCACACCCCCAGAAGGGCGCGGGCGAGTCCCGCGGACCGATGCGCCAGGACGGCAACCACGTCCCCCGGGCGCACGCCGGCCGCGATCAGCCGGTGGGCGACACGGCTGGTATCCGCGTCCAGTTCACCGTAGGTCCAGCGGCCCTCGGAATCCGCCACCGCCAGCCGGTCCGGCGCGGTGGCGGCGCGGGCCGCGAAACGCTCGTGCACGGCTCCCGTCCACGGCTCCGCCGGGAGCGGAAGCGCCGGATCGGGGAGCGCCGTCCGCGCGTCCTCCGTCAGCAGAGAGAGGGCGTGGATGGGGCGCGCCGGATCGTTTGCCGCCTCCCGCAGCACGGACGCGATCTGGGCCAGAACGCCACGCATCCGCCCCGCGTGGAACAGGTCGGGGTTGTACACCAGGTGCAGGGTGAGCCCCTCCGGCGTTTCCCCCGCGTAGAGGGTGAGGTCGAACTTGCTCGCTGGCGCGCCCCCCGTGCCGATCGGCCGCACCTCCAGCCCGGGGAGGGACACGTCACCCTCCTCGAAGTTGGACAGGTTGAGCATCACCTGGAACACCGGCGAGTGGCTCAGGCTGCGTTCCGGGCGCAGCGCCTCCAGCACGCGCTCGAACGGCACCTCCTGGTGCGCGTATGCTTCCAGAGTTGCTTCGCGCACGCGGCACAGCAGTTCGCCGAACGACGGATTTCCCGACAGGTCCGTGCGCAGCGCGAGCGAGTTGAGGAAGAGGCCGATCAGTCCCTCCGTCTCGCTGCGGGTGCGCCCGGCGATGGGCGTTCCCACCACGACATCGTCCTGCCCGGCCAGCCGGCCCAGGACCACGTCCAGGGCGGCGAGCAGCACCATGAAGAGCGTCGCGCCCTCGCGCCGGCCCAGCGACAGAACGGAATCCGCCACCTCGCGGTCAAGCCGCAGGCTCTCCGCGGCGCCCGCATGCGTCTGCACGGCGGGACGGGGACGGTCCGTCGGCAGGGCGAGGAGCGGGGGCGCGCCGCCCAGCCTGCGGCGCCAGAACTCCAGCTGCGCGTCCAGCACCTCACCGGCGAGCCACGCCCGCTGCCAGTGCGCAAAGTCCGCGTACTGGATGCGCAGCGGCGGGAGCGGCGATGGCGCGTTCCGGGAGTACGCGTCGTACAGCGCGGACAGCTCGTTCCACAGCACGCCCATGGACCAGCCGTCGCTGATCACGTGGTGCAGCGTGAGCATCAGCAGGTGCTCGTCGTCCGCCAGGCGCACCAGCGATGCCCGGAAAAGTGGGCCCTGCTCCAGGTCGAAGGGGGCGGCGGACTCCGCCCGCGCGCGCCGCAGCGCCTCCGGCCCGCGCTCCGCCTCCGGCAGCCCGGTCAGGTCGTCCACAGGGAAAGAGACGGACGCCGCGGCCTCCACGCGCTGCACGGGAACGCCGTCCACGCGGGGGAAGCGGGTGCGCAGCGGCTCGTGCCGGCGCACCACCTCGTCCAGCGCGCGGCGGAGCGCGTCCACGTTCAGCGGGCCGTGCAGCAGGTAGTGGAACGGCATGTGGTACACGGGGCTCCCCGGCTCCAGCCGGTCCACGAACCACATCCGTTCCTGTGCAAACGAGAGCGGCAGGTCGCCCTCGCGCGCCACGGGGACGATGGGCGGCGCATCCGATCCCGCCACCGCGCGGGACAGCCGCTCGATCTCCGCGGCCTGCGCGGCGAGCGTGGCGTGCTCGAACACGGCGCGAACCGGGAGTTCCACGCCGAACGCCTCGCGCACCCGCGACACCACGCGCGTGGCGAGAAGCGAGTGTCCGCCCAGTTCAAAGAAGCCGTCCTCCGGGCCCACGCGTGCGGTGCCCAGCAGTTCCGCCCAGATCCCCGCGAGCAGTTCCTCCGCCGGGGTGCGCGGCTCGGACGGGCCGGAGCGGGCACTCGCTTCCGGCTCCGGGAGCGCGCGCCGGTCCACCTTGCCGTTGCGCGTCAGCGGCAGCGCATCCATCCGCACGAACGCGCCGGGGATCATGTACTCCGGCAGGTGGCCGCGAAGGTGCGCCCGAAGCTCCGCATCCTCCACCACGCCCGCGGTCACCATCCACGCCACCAGCCGCTCGGCGTCGCCCGTGCCGCGGGGGAGCACGACGGCCTCGCGAACGGCGGGATGTTCCAGCAGCACCGACTCGATCTCGCCGAGCTCGATACGGAATCCGCGCACCTTTACCTGGTCGTCCGCGCGGCCAAAGAACTCCAGGCCGCCGTCCGCCAGGCGCCGCGCCAGGTCTCCCGAGCGGTACAGCCGCCCTTCGGAACCCGCCACGAAGCGCTCCGCCGTGAGCGCCGGGCGGCCCAGGTAGCCGCGCGCCACGCCCGCGCCGCCCACGTACATTTCGCCCACGACGCCGACGGGAACCGTGTGCCCGCGGCGGTCGCGCAGGTGCACGGCGAGGTCGGGAATGGGGATGCCGATGGGGCTGGCCGAGCCGCCGCGCACGTCTGCCTCGCCGATGACGCGCCACGTGACGTGCACCGTCGTCTCGGTGATGCCGTACATGTTCACCAGCCGCGGCCGCTCCGCCCCGCGGCGCTCCACCCAGCCGCGCAGGCTCGCGGGGTCCAGCGCCTCGCCGCCGAAGATCACCTCCCGAAGCGCCAGCGTGCGTGCACTTCCCGCGGCCGCGGCCAGCTCGTCCGCGTGCATGAGCTGGCGGAATGCGGACGGGGTCTGGTTGAGCACCGTGACCCCCTCCCGCGCCAGCAGCGCGTAAAAGGCGTCCGGCTCACGGCTGACCAGGAAGGGGACGACCACCAGGCGCCCGCCGTACAGCAGCGCGCCCCACAGTTCCCAGACGGAGAAGTCGAACGCGTACGAGTGGAACAGCGTCCACACGTCGTCGGCGCCGAAGCCGAACCACTCGTCCGTAGCGGAAAAGAGGCGGAGCACGTTGGCGTGCGTGACCTGCACCCCCTTGGGGCGGCCGGTGGAACCGGAGGTGTAGATGACGTAGGCGAGCGACTCCGGCCCGGCCGTCTCCGCGGGCGCCGTGGCGGGTTCCGCATTGATCAACGCCGCGTCCGCATCCATGCGCACGAGCGTGGCGGATTCGGGGAGCCGGTCCGCCAGCGCGTCCACCGTCAGGACGAGGCTCACGCCGGAGTCATCCAGCATGTACGCCAGCCGGTCCTGCGGATACGCGGGATCCAGCGGCAGGTACGCGGCGCCCGCCTTGAGGATGGCCAGGATGCTGGCGACGGTCTCAATCGAGCGCTCTACGCAGAGGCCCACCAGGGTGTCCGGCCCGGCGCCGAGCGCGCGGATACGGTGCGCCAGCCGGTTGGCACGCGCGTCCAGTTCGCCGTACGAAACGGCCTCGTCCCCGAAGGTGACCGCGATGGCATCCGGCGTCCGGGCAGCGCGCGCGGCAAAGGCACCGTGCAGCGTGTCCGTGACGGGAAAGGTGGCGACCACGGCGCCCATCGCCTCGGTCGCCGCACGCTCCTCATCCGACATCAGCGGCAGTTCGCTGACGGCGGTGTCGGGCGCCGCGGCGGCCGCGGCGAGCAGGTTGGCGAAGTGGCCTGCTATCCGCTGCGCCGTGGCGGCGTCGAACAGGTCCGTGGCGTACTCGATCCCCCCTCGCAATCCGCCATCGCTGGTCTCCACCAGCCCCAGCGTAAGGTCCACCTTGGCGACGGTGGCGCCCCCCGGCGCGCCTGCCAGCGTGATCCCCGGAAAGCCCTCGCCGGGGCCGTCCGGCGTGTTCTGCAGCACCATCATCACCTGGTAGATGGGCGCGTGGCTCAGGCTGCGCCCGGGCTGCAGCTCCTCCACCAGCCGCTCGAACGGGAGGTCCTGGTGCGCGTACGCACCCAGCGTGGCTTCGCGCACGCGGGCCAGGTGCGCGCGGAACGACGGGTCGCCGCCCAGGTCGCCGCGGATGGCCAGCGTGTTGACGAAGAAGCCGATCAACCCTTCCACTTCCCGCCGCGTGCGGCCCGCCACCGGCGTGCCGACCACGACGTCCTCCTGGCCGGACCAGCGCGAAAGCAGGAGCTGCCAGGCGGACAGCAGGACCATGAACAGGGTGGCCCCTTCCCTTCGCGCCAGCGCGCGGACGGGCTCCACCAACTCGGGCGGGAGGTGGAAGTGGAGCGCCGCGCCGCGGTGGCTCTGCACCGGAGGGCGGGGGCGGTCGGTGGGGAGCTGCAGAAGCCCCGGCGCGCCGGCCAGGTGCTCGCGCCACCACGCCACCTGCCGCTGCAGCACCTCGCCGGAAAGCCACTCGCGCTGCCACGCCGCGAAGTCCGCGTACTGCACCGGCAATGGCGGGAGTTCAAACGTCTCGCACTCCGCGAATCCGCGGTACAGCGCAATCAGCTCCCGCCAGAACACGCCCATGCTCCACCCGTCCGACACGGCGTGGTGCATGGCGAGCAGCAGCAGGTGGTCGTCGTCCGCAAAGCGCACCAGCCGCGCGCGAAAGAGCGGGCCCTGCTCCAGGTTGAAGGGGAGCGCGGCCCACGCGGCGGATCGCTCCGCGGCTGCGGCGTCCCGCCCGGATTCGGCCACGGACGCGACGTCCTCCATCTCCAGCGCGAACCCGTCCGCCGGCTCGACGCGCTGCACCGGCGCGCCGTCCACCACGGCGAAGCGGGTGCGCAGCACGGCGTGGCGCTCCACCAACACCGCCATCGCCCGGGCGAGCGCCTCCCGGTCCAGGGCGCCCCGCATGCGCACGGGGAACGGCATGTTGTAGACGGGATTGCCCGGCTCCAGCCGGTCGATGAACCAGAGCCGCTCCTGCGCGAACGAAAGCGGCTGATCGTTTTCCGCCACGGGCGCGAGCGGCCGGGCGGCGATCCCCGCCTCCGCGCGCACCGCCTCGTCCACCCGCTCGGCAAAGGAGGCCAGCCGCGACGACTCGAACAGCGCGCGCAGCGGCACTTCGGCCCCGAACGCCTGGCGCACGCGCGAAAGCACCTGCGTGGCGACGAGGGAGTGGCCGCCCAGCAGAAAGAAGTCGTCGTCCGTGCCCACACGGGGAAGGCTCAGCAGTTCCGCCCAGATGGCGGCGAGCACGTCTTCCGTGGGCGTGCGCGGGGCGGAAAAGGAGCCGTCCTGATCCGCGGCCGTCGTGGCGGGCGCGGGGAGAGCGCGGCGGTCCACCTTGCCGTTTGGCGACAGCGGCAGCGCATCCAGGAGCACCCAAGCGGAGGGCACCATGTGCCCCGGCAGGCGGCGGGCGAGGGACTCGCGCAGCGCCGCGGGCTCCGGGGCGACCCCGTTTCGCGCGGTCACGTACGCCACCAGCCGCTTCTCCCCCGGCCCGTCCGCGCGGGCGATGACGACGGCGTCGCCCACGTGGTCGTGCTCGCGGAGCGCGGCCTCGATCTCCCCCGGCTCGATGCGGAATCCGCGCACCTTGACCTGCTGGTCGATGCGGCCGAGGAACTCCAGCACTCCCCCCGGACGCCAGCGGACGAGGTCCCCCGTGCGGTACAGGCGCCACCCGGGCCGCCCGTACGGATCGGGAACAAAGGACGCCGCGGTGAGCGCGGGGCGGTGGTTGTATCCCCACGCCAGCCCGGCGCCGCCCGTGTACAGCTCGCCGGGCACGCCGGCCGGGCAGGGCTGCATCTGCTCGTCCAGCACGTGCACGACAGTGTCGGCAATGGGGCGGCCGATGGGGACGGAAGAGCGGGCCAGGTCCTCGGGGCGGACGAGGTGGCAGGTGGTGAAGGTGGTGTTTTCCGTGGGGCCGTAGCCGTTGGTGATGTGCATCGACGGAACGGCATCCATTACCCGCCGCAGGTGGTCCACCGAGAGCACGTCGCCGCCGGCCATCAGGTGCCGTACGCCGGCGAGCGCGTACGGATCCTCATCCGCCACCAGATGGAACAGCCCGGCGGTGAGCCACAGGTGCGTAACCCCTTCGCGACGCACGGCTTCGGCGATGGTGGCCACCTCCGGCGTGCCCGCGGGCGCCAGCGCCATGCGGCCGCCGTTCAGCAGCGGGGCCCAGGCCTCCAGCGTCAACGCGTCGAACGAGGCGGGGGCCAGGTGCAGGAAGACCGTGTCCGTGCTGAAGTTGGCGTAGCCGCCGCGGCGCACCAGCCGCACGACACCCCGGTGCGGAACCACGACGCCCTTGGGACGGCCGGTGGAGCCCGAGGTGTAGTTGACGTAGGCCGCCGCGTCCGCGGAAACCTCCACCTCCGGATCGGAATCCGCCTCCGCGCGAACGGCTTCCCGCTCGGCATCCAGATCGACGACCATCACATCCGTGGCGGGAAGCGAGGCGCGCAGATCCGCGGAAGTGACGACGGCCTCCAGCCCCGTGTCCGCCGCCAGCCAGGCCAGGCGCTCGGCCGGATACGAGGGATCCAGCGGCACGTACGCCCCGCCCGCGCGCAGCACGGCCAGCAGGGTGACGACCAGATCCGGCCCGCGCTCCAGGAAGATGCCGACACGCGCCCCGGCGCGAACGCCACGCCCGATCAGGTGGCGCGCCAGCCGGTTGGCGGCCGCGTCGAGCTCCGCGTACGTCATCGTTCCGCCCGCCCACGACAGGGCGGCGGCGTCCGGCGACTCCGCCGCGCGCTGCGCGAACACGGCGTGAACGGGGAGGCCGCGGTCCGCCGAGGCGCGGCCCACGCTCCACCTCCGGAGCTCCTCCACCTCCTCCTCCGTCAGCATCCCCAGCTCGGCGGCGGGCAGGTCCGGCTCCGCGATGGCGGCCTCCAGCAGCGCCTCGAAGTGCCCCACCATCCGCTCCGCGGTGGCGGAATCCAGCAGGTCCGTGGCGTACTCCAGACGCACCGACATCGCCGGCCCGGTGTGCCAGACGGCGAGCGTGAGGTCGAACTTGGCCGCGGTAAAGTCCTGCCGCACCCGCTCCATGCGCGGCTCCGCTTCCGCCACGGCCACCGCATCCGTTGAAGCCGTCGCGGCCGCCCCGGAGGCCGGCGCGGACGACGGAGCCGGGGCGGAATCCGCCGTACGCTCCTGCGCCGGGGCGTCCGCGGACGACGAAGCCCCGGGCGCGGCGACCGGTCCGGTTTCCGTCACGGGCGTGCTCTGCAGAACGAACACCGCCTGCACCAGCGGCGGCGTTCCCCCCGCGCGGTCCGGGTTCAGTTCCTCCACCAGCCGCTCGAACGGCATCTCCTGGTGCTGATACGCGTCCAGCGTCGTCTCGCGCGCGCGGCGCACCAGCTGGCGGAAAGTGGGATCTCCGGACAGGTCGCCGCGCAGCACGAGCGTGTTGGCGAAAAAGCCGATCAGCGGCTCCAACTCCGCCCCGGTGCGCCCCGCGACGGCGGTGCCCACCAGCAGGTCCTTCTGCCGCGTGTAGCGGGAAAGGAGAAGCTGAAAGGCGGCGAGCAGCACCATGAACGGGGTGCCCTCCTCCTCCGCGGCCAGCGCCTGCACGGCATCCGCCACCCCCTCGCGCAGCTCGATCCCCACCGCATCGCCGCGACCGCTGGGGGTGGCGGGTCGGGGATGGTCCAGCGGCAGGTCCAGCAGCACCGGCGCGCCCGCCAGCCGCTCCTTCCAGTGCTCCACCAGGCTGTCCAGCCCGGCGCCGGAAAGCCGCTCGCGCAGCCGGCGCGCGTACTCGCCGAAGGTGAGCGGAAGCGTCGGCAGGGGCGAGGGTTCGCCGTTGCCGAAGGCGGTGAGCAGCGTCCCCAGCTCGTTCCAGAACACCCCCATGCTCCAGCCATCCGTCACCGCGTGGTGCGCGGCGAAGAGCAGGGCCCAGTCCTCCGCACCCATCCGCACCATGGTGGCGCGAAAGAGCGGCCCCTGCTCCAGGTGGAACGGCTCCGAAGCGGCGGCCTGGGCCAGGCGCTCCAGCTCGGCTTCCCGATCCTTTTCCGCCCGGGACGACAGGTCCACGACGGTGAGGCGGAACGGCTCGTGGGGCGCCACCACCTGTACGGGGTTTCCGTCCCGCGTCGCGAAACGGGTGCGCAGGGCACCGTGCCGGCGAAGGATCTCGTCCAGCGCGCGCTCCACCACCCGCTCGTCTACGGCGGAAAAGAAGCGGCGCGCGGCGGGGACGTTGTAGGCCGGGTTGGCCGGCTCCAGCCGGTCCAGCAGCCACATGCGCTGCTGCGTGAACGACACGGGAAACTCGCCGCCCTCCGCCGTGTCGACGGGGGCGGCGGGCGCGGGTTCGGCGCGGCGCGTCTTGAGGCGCAGGGCGAGCAGCCTGCGCTGCTCGGGGGTCAGCTCGTCCAGCCTGCTGGAAATCTTGCTCATCACACTCTCGGTGCTCTCCCACCGTCGGGAGAGGGACGGAAACAGCGGTTGTGCCCGGGCCGGGCGTGCTCACCGGTGGCCGGAAGGGTACAGAATCCAGAACCCGCCACGGACGGCCACTCCGGCGCGTCCGTGGCGGATTCGGTGTGGAGCCGTGCGCGTCAGTCCCCGGCTTCGGCCAGCAGCGCCTCGATTTCCTCGGGCGACAGGTCCGCCAGTTCGTCCACCATCCGCGCGAGGACGGGCGAGCCCGCGCCCTCTACCGCCTCCGAGATCCCGGCGATGGTGGGGTGCTCAAAGAAGGTGCGAATGCGGATCTCCACCTCGAAGGTCTGGGCGATGCGCGCCAGCACCTGCGTGGCCAGAAGCGAGTGCCCGCCCAGCGTAAAGAAGTTGTCTTCCACCCCGAAATCGTCGCGGCGCAGCACCTCGGCCCAGATGTCGGACACCATCTCTTCCACCACGGTCCGTGGCGCGATCCGTTCGCCCTCCGGCACTGTTTCCGCCTGCGGAGCGGGGAGCGCGCGCCGGTCCAGCTTGCCGGTGGTCGTCATCGGCATGGCGTCCATGGTCACGTATGCGGCGGGAACCATGTACTCCGGAAGCCGCTCGCGCAGAAACGCGCGCAGTTCGGCGCCGGCCGGTTCGCCCTCCGCGGAGGGGACCACGTACGCCACGATCCGCTGGTCGCCGGGTACGTCTTCGCGCACCAGCGCGGCGGCCTGCGCGACCGACGGGTGGCGCAGAAGGGTAGCCTCGATCTCCCCCAGCTCGATGCGGTAGCCGCGCAGCTTGACCTGCGTGTCGAGCCGCCCCATGAAGACCAGCTGGCCGTCGTGGCTCCACCGCACGCGGTCGCCCGTGCGGTACATGCGCGGGCCGCCGTCCGGAAACGGATTGGCCACGAAGCGCTCGGCGGTGAGCTCCGGCCGGTTGCGGTACCCGCGGCCCACCCCGGCGCCGCTGATCCACAGCTCGCCGGGGACGCCGATGGGGGTGGGGCGCAGCGCCGCGTCCAGCACGCGGGCGCGGGTGCCGGCGACGGGCCGGCCGATGGGGAGAATTCCTTCTCCGCCATCCTGCGCACGAAAGAAGGTCGCCCAGACGGTGCACTCCGTCGGCCCGTAGACGTTGATCACCTCGCCCGCGCGGGCCAGCAGCCCCTCCGCCAGCTCCGTCGTGAGCGCCTCGCCGCCGCAGAGCACGCGCAGCTCCGGCGAGCCGCTCCACCCCGCATGAATCAGCATCCGCCACGACGCGGGCGTCGCCTGCATGACGGTGACGCTCTCCGCCGCCATCATCCGGGCCAGCGCCACGGCGTCCGTCGCTTCTTCGCGCGAGGCCAGGACGAGGCGCGCGCCGGTGGTGAGCGGGCCGAAGATCTCCAGCACGGAGATGTCGAACGAGGTGGTGGTGACGGAAAGGAGCACGTCGTTTTCCGCCAGCCCCGGATCGCGCGTGACGGCGCCCAGGTAGGCGGCCACGGTGCCGTGCTCGATCTCCACCGCCTTGGGGCGCCCCGTGGAGCCGGAGGTAAAGAGCAGGTACGCCAGGTCCGACATGGACACGGCCACCGCGGGCGCGTCGAACACCTCTCCCGCCACCGGCCGCGCGGGCACGGCGAGCTCGTCCGCGGCCGCGTCCCCGTCCACGATCACCACACCGGCGCCCGCGTCCCGCCGCATGAAGGCGATGCGATCCGCCGGATAGTCCGGCTCCAGCGGCACATAGGCGGCGCCGGCCTTCCAGATCCCGACCAGCGCGGCCACCATGGCCGCCGTGCGCTCCATCCGCACGCCCACCACGTCCCCCGTCCGCACCCCGCGCCCCACCAGGGCCGCGGCGATCCGGTTGGCCCATCCATCCAGCTCCCGGAAGGTGACACGTTCGGCACCGGCCACCACGGCCACCGCGTCCGGGGTGCGCTGCACCTGCGCCCCGATCAGCTCGTGGACGGGGGCGATGGGCGCCTGCAGCTCCGGCCCGGCCGCCCAGGTTTCCGCCACCGTGCGCTCTTCCGCATCGTCCATCATCCGCAGGTCGCCCACGCGCGTATCCGGCGCAACGGTGGCGGAATCCAGCAGGGTGCGCAGGTGCTCGGACATGCGCACGATGGTCTCGTGATCAAACAGGTCCGTGGCGTATTCCATCTTGGCGCCCAGCCCGCTGAGCGTTTCCACCGTGGCCAGCATCAGGTCGAACTTCGCCACGCCGGTGTCCACCAGGCTCACGTCGTGCTCCGCGTCCACCGGCCGCGTGGACAGGACGGTGCGCGTTTCCGGCGTGAGTTCGCGGTGCGTGCGCACGAAGGTGTGGTGAAAGTAGAGCGCCTGGAACACGGGGTGGCGGCTCAGGTCCCGCTCGATCCCGAGCAGGTCCACCAGCTTTTCAAACGGCAGGTCCTGGTGCACGTCGGCCTGCAGCACCGCGTCGCGCGTGCGCCGCACGATTTCGCGAAAGGTGGGGTTGCCGCTCAGGTCCATGCGCAGCGCGGCCGTGTTGACGAAGACGCCCACGATCTGCTCGACTTCGGCCCGGCTGCGGTTGCCCAGCAGCGTGCCCACCACCACGTCGTCCTGTCCGCTGTAGCGGTGCAGCAGGACGTAGAAGCCGGCCATGATGACCATGTTGAGGGTCACCGCTTCTTCGCGGCACAGGTCGCGGAGCTGGCCCGTAAGGCGCGCGTCGAAGCGGAACCGGTGGAACCGGCCGCGGAAGCTGGACACGGCGGGGCGCGGATGGTCCGTCGGCAGCTCCAGCACGGGGCCGCCCGCCAGCGAATCGCGCCAGTATCCCACCTGCTTTTCCAGCGTTTCGCCCTGCAGGTACTGCCGCTGCCACACGGCGAAGTCGGCGTAGCGCAGCGTGGGCTCCGCCAGCGGCGAGGGGCGGCCCTCGGCGTAGGCGCCGTACAGGTCCACCGCCTCGCGCAGCACCAGCGGGTACGACCATCCGTCGATGATGATGTGGTGCAGCGTGATCACCATCGCGTAGTCCTCGTCGGACACGCGCAGCAGCGTGACGCGAAACAGGGGGAGCGTGTCCATGCGGAAGGTGCGGGCACCTTCTTCCGACACGACCGCGTTCACGTCCGCGGAAAAGTTCTCGCCCACCCGGTGGCGGCATTCGATGGTCTCAATGCGCACCGGAAACGGGTCGTGGACGTGCTGCATCAGCTGCCCGTCGGCGCCCATGTGAAAGGTGGTGCGGAGCGATTCGTGGCGGCGCACCACCTCGCTGTAGGCGCGCTCCAGCAGCCCCACGTCCAGGTCCGCCTGCACCAGCACGGACACGGGGACGTTGTACATGGGGCTGTCGGGGGCGAACTCGTTCAGGAACCACATGCGTTCCTGCGCAAAGCTGGCCGGGTGGTCGGGGCCGGGGCCGGCGGCGGCGGTCACCACTTCGCGCGGGCGCAGCGCGGGCGCCTCGCCGCGCAGCCGCCGCTGCAGAAGCGCGCGCTTGTCGTCGGAAAGGGAGGCCCGCTTGGCCGTGATGTCGTGCGTGCTCATGGATGCATCCACTCGGAACAGGTCAGCGCGCGATGTCCACGCGCACGAAGTCGGGAAAGGGCTGCACGGTGGCGAGATCGTGCTCGAACACGATCAGGTCGCCGTCGCGCTCCACCTCACGAAAGCCGCCAAAGCGGTAGGTGACTTCCATCATCCGGTTGCGGCCGTTGGGCTTGAACTCCGCGCGCAGCCTCGCGCCGGCCGCCCGCGCCTCGTTCATCACGTGGCTCATCATGATGGTCCCCACCCCGCGCGACATTACCCGGCACGACATCAGCAGCAGCTTGAGGGTCCACACCGCGTCCGAGGTTTTTTCCACCAGCGCCAGGCCGATCTTGCCGTAGCCGCCGTAGCGGTCGTCCAGCCCGGCGACGAGCAGCAGGTGTCGTGAAGAGGTAC
>NZ_DASVTX010000358.1:0-10337 GCF_036387355.1 Longimicrobium sp. | reverse complement strand
TGGGGAGAATGAAGATGTACGAAAGCGGCGCAAAGCCCACGTAGTCGATGTGCGCGGGCACCCGCTGCATGACGACGCAGAACGTCTCGAAGATGCGGGTGTCGCTGAGCGCGCCCTCGATGGCGTCGGCAAAGTTCAGGTCCAGCCCTCCGGCCGCGCCCCCGGTGCGGAAGAAGGTGCGGGCCCACGCCAGCCAGCCCACGAACAGGAACATCACGGCGCCGGAAGGCACCAGCACCGCCAGCCGCGGCCGGCTCTCGCGGCGCAGGTACAGCAGAATGCCCAGCGCCAGCCACATGACGAGGAGGCGGTACCGGAAGCCGATGGAGACGTAGACGATGGACACCAGCACCACCACCGCGGCAAGCGACCACCGGCGGCGCAGCCCTCCGGAGATCACCAGAACCAGCAGCGCAGGGATGAACCACTCGATGGCAAGGAACAGGTACGCCACGTCGGTGCCCCCCTCGCCCCCTTCCAGCGCGCCGAACAGGCCGGGGAGAAAGAAGGTGCCCAGCGAGCGGCCCGCGATGCGCGACCACCCCACCATTCCCAGCAGCGCCAGCCCGGCGAGCGCCCACGCCATCCGGCGTGCGGCGGCGGGGTCCCACACCCGGCGCCGCGCCACCGCCGTGCCGGGCGCGGGCCCCACGGGAACGGCGTAGCCCGCCCACATCGACGCGACCACCACCCCCACCGCCATCAGCCCGCCGCGGTACGCCTGCTGAAAATCGTACCCAACGAACACCATGCGGTCGGTGGCGAACCGCATCAGGGGGCCCACCACGAAGTACAGCAGGTAGATCGCCGAAACCAGCACCACCGGCTCGAACAGGTCAAAGGTGCCGCTCGCCGCGCGGTACACGACCGGCGCCAGGATCAGCGCCGCCAGAACGGCGCACAGAACCGTTTCCGGGCCCATGAACGCCTGGTCGGCGATCCCGACCGCCGCGCCGGCGGCGCAGGCGGCCACCGCGGCGCATGCAAGCGCCACGGACCCCCGTCCCGCGTGCGAGGGGGGCTGGGATGCGAATGCGGGCAGGGACACGAACGGCGCGGAGTGCACGGGTTGCGGCAACAGGCTCGGGAACCGCGCGCAATCTATGCGCCCGGCGCCGGCGGCGCCACACCGGTGCACGGCGGGTGCGGCGCGCATGTACTTGCGGGGATTGCGCTTCCACGTGTGGACAGGCTAAGTTCAGCCCTCCGCCGCGTACGGTTTTCTCACCTCTTTCTCGGGGACCATGCCTTCCAGCATCCCGACCGCCGCTGCGCCGCTGCGGCTTCCCGCGCCGCTCCGCCGCGGCGCGCTCCTCCGCTTTCCCGCGCCCGTATCCGAGCGCCTGGACCTGATCCGAGGGGTCGCGGCGCTCGTCGTCATGTGGAACCACCTCCGGGCCGCGCTCTTCGTGGAATATCCCGCGGTCCAGGCCGCCCACGCGGGGCTGGCCGCGCGGCTGGTGTACTTTGCCACGGGCTTCGGGCACGCGGCCGTGGTCGTCTTCTTCGTGCTGAGCGGCCTGCTCATTTCAGCGAGCGTGCTGCGCGCGGTGGAGGAGGGGCGGTGGTCCTGGGGATGGTACGCCTCGCAGCGGCTGACCCGGCTGTACGTGGTGCTGGTTCCCACGCTGGTCCTGGGCGCGCTGTGGGACCGGGGCGGCCTGAAGCTGTTTGGCGCGGACGGGGTGTACACCGGCGAGCCCGGCGCTTCCTTCATGGGGTTCGCGGTCATGGACCGCATCGGTGCGGGTACCGCGGCGGCCAACGCGTTCTTCCTGCAGGAGATCACGGCTCCGCCGTTCGGCTCCAACGCCCCGCTCTGGAGCCTGAGCTACGAATTCTGGTATTACGTGCTGTTCCCCGCCCTGCTGCTGGCGGCGCTGCCGGGCCGGCCGGTGCGCCGGGCCGCGTGCCTGGTCGCGGCGGCCGCGGTGGCGCTGCTGGTGGGTCCGGTGATCCGGGTGTACTTCCTGATCTGGCTTCTGGGCGTGGCCGTGGCGGTGGCACCCGCGCCGCTGGCCAGCCGCCCGCGCCTGCGCCGCGCCGTGCTGGCCGTGCTCACCGCCGGGCTCGCGGCACTGCTGGTCGCGGTTCGCGTGGACGCATTCTCGTCGGCGCTGCTGAGCGACAGCGCGCTGGGGGTGTGCTTCGCCGCGCTGGTGTGGACGCTCGTGCAGAGCGGGAGCACGCGCGAGGCGGGAGCACGGCCGCCGGCGTACGCGCGGGCGGGGAGCACGGTGGCGGCGTTCTCGTTCACCCTGTACCTGGCCCACATGCCGCTGGTGATCTTTCTGGCGGCCGTGCTCACGAGGAACGGCGCGGCGCGCTGGCAGCCCGACACGCTGCACCTTGCGCTCCTGGTGCCGCTTACGCTCCTGGTTCTCGCGTATGCCTGGGCACTGGCGCAGGTGACGGAAGCGCGCACGGTGCAGGTGCGGCACTGGGTGGAGCGGCAGGCGCGCGCGCTCATGGCCCGGAGCACGGAACCCGCCCTGCGTGCCCGCAGCGGCCCCGCCGCCCGGTAGTTTTCCGCCCCCCGTTGCGGCAGGCCCGCGGCGGAACCGGGGCGGGGCCGGGCGACCTGCTGAACCTTTGAATCCGCTCATTCCCGGCGCTGCCGGGAATGAGCGGATTCTGCAGGGAAACCGGACCGCGGCCCGCCCGCCGTGGGTTGGGGCACCCCGCCCATCGCACCGCCCGCGTCTCCGGACTCCGCCGGCGCTCCGCACGAAAGGCGCGGCCCCGCCCAGGCGGCGGCCGCGCGCTCAACCTCGTTCCGGACGTCGGGGATGGGATGGCCACGCAGCCCCGGGGCGAGGCTGAACCGGAAACGCCGCCCGTTGTCCCCGGCCCGGCCTGGTGCACGGCGGGACCTCCGGCGGCCGGTCCCATGCTCCGGCGCACCCGCCCGGGCATCCAGGGCTGCCGTGCCCTTCCGCCTCCCGGCGCCGGCGGAGCGCGGACGCACTGCTCAGGCAAGGCCCGCATCCAGCCGGGCTTCCCGTCCGGGTGCGGCAGAGCCGGTCGAGCCCCGCTTCGCGCTACGCCCCTCCGTTGTGTCCGCGGGAGAAATCGTCCGGCGCGCCCGGCCCCGGCAGGGCGGCCACCACCCCGGCGCGAAACGCCGCCCAGTCGTGCCGAAGCGCGGTTTCGCGCGCGTGCGCCCGCATGGACGCCAGGGCGTCGCGGTTCTCGTGGCACCAGCGCAGCCGCTCCGCCAGCGCGTCGGGGCTGCGGATGGGGACCACCCATCCGTCGCGCCCCTCCGTTACCACGTCCGCGGCCCCGCTGTTCACCGTCCCGATGACGGGGGTGCCGCATGCCAGCGCCTCCAGGTACACGAGGCCGAACCCTTCGGCCAGGGAGGGGACGCAGAGCACGTCGGCCTGCTGGTACAGCTCCCGGAGCCGCGCGCGCGAAGCGTCGGTCTCCATGCGGAACGAACCCTCGTGCGAGCGGAGCACCCCCTGGTCGAACCGGCCGCGCCCCACCAGCGTCAGCTCCGCGTCGCGGAGCCCGAGGCTGCCCCACGCCGTCAGCAGATCGCTCAGCCCCTTTCGCTGCACCATCTGGCCGGCGAACAGCACGCGCAGCGGCCCCGGCGCGCGTTCAGCGGCGGGGTGCAGGTACTCCACGTCCACCCCGTAGGGCACCACCCGCACCCGGGCGGGGTCTACCCCGTTCTCCACCAGGGTCCGGCCGGTGTAGCGCGACGCGGCGATGCACAGGTCCGCCAAGAGCGGCTCCCGCGACAGCCGCCCGAACCGCTCCCCCGCGTCCCGCATCTCCTCTTCGCCCGCGAGTGAGTCGGCCTGGGGAACGCGCGCCATCTCGTCGCGGAACAGCGCCCGCAGCGACGCGGGGTGGGGGTGCACCTGAAAGAGCACCCGCGGCCCCGCGCTTCCGTACGCCGTAAACGCGTCGTGCGCGTAGTAGCTGTAGGCCAGCAGCCCGGCCCCGCGGCGCGCGGCCAGACGCCCGGCGTGCGCGCCCAGGGCGGCGTCCACGCGCGCGAGGTCCGCGCCCCGCGCCTGCCGCAGGGCCTGGCTCCAGAGCGGGACCACCCTCGCGGAGGGGAGCCCGGGTGCGTACCGGCGCCGCAGGGCCGCGCCCACGCGCGCCGGGAGCGCAGCCTGGACGGCGCGTGCCCAGCTCCGGTCCAGGGGCGAGTACCAGTCCGTCACCAGAGCTTCCAGCCGGCCGGCCTGCGCCATTGCCAGCGGCACCTGGTACTGGTCGCGCGCGCCGTTGAATACGGCCACCCACTTCACCGGGGCCGCGGCTCCTGCCCGGCCGAGGGCGCCCGCGGCTGGTCGTCGGCCACGAAGACCGAGACACCCAGCCCCCCGTCGCGGCGGTCCCAGAACGGGCGCGCACGGCGGCGCGTGCGCCACGTGCGCGTGAACCAACGCCAGGTTTCGCCAACCCGCAGCCGGGACGCGGCTTCCAGTTCGTCGGGCGTGTGCACTTCGCGGAAGCGCAGGGCGTCGTAGGCGCGCAGGGCATCGCGTGTGAGGGGGCGCCGCAGCCGCATGACCGCGGGAAGGCCGCGCAGGTAGGAGCCCAGGGCCCATGCCCCCCACCGGGGCTGGCCGATGCGGACCATCTCCATGCCGTTCACCAGCAGCTTCCACCCCACCTCGCCCACCACCCGCGGAAACGGCATGTGCAGGGTGACCGACCAGAGGCTGTTTCGAAAGCCGTAGCCCCAGATGCGGGCCCCGGAGCGCCCCACCGGCGACAGGCGGTGGTGAACCACCACCTCGGGAAAGAGCAGGATCCTCCACCCGTGGTTCAGGGCGCGGAGGCAGTACTCGGCCTCCTCCGCGTAGTATTCAAAGAAATCGTGGTAGCCGCCCAGCTCGCGTACCATGGCCGTGCGCAGAAGGTGCGCACAGCCGATGTAGCTCTGCACGTAGCGCTCGCGCTGCGGCTCGGGCGCGGGGGCCGGCGGCTCCAGCCCCTCGTGCACCAGAAAGCTAAGCACCCCCAGGCGCGGCTCGCGGGCCATGCGCGCCAGCGCCCGCTCCAGGTCATCGGGACGCGTAAGGCTGGAGTCGTCGTCCAGGCTCAGGATGAAGTCGCCCCGCGCCTCGGCCATGAGCGACGAGCGGTTTACGATGTATCCTCGATTGCGGTCGTTGCGCCAGAAACGCGCGTCCGGCCACTCGGCCCGCACCACCGCCGCCAGGTCCGCCGACGAAGCGTCATCCACCACCAACACTTCGAGCGGGCGGTGGGTCTGCTCGCGCAGGATTCGCAGAGTGTCGCGCAGCTCCTCCGGCCGGTTGTAGGCCGTAATCATGACGGAAACCAGCGGCGACTGCACGGACGCGGGCTCCGTGACGCCGTCAAGATCCTGCATGCCGTTACCCTCTCCTCATGGAACGCCGATTCTCGGAATTCAGTTGTCCACCCGCAGGCGGATGGTACGCACCGTAAGAAGCCCGGCGGCATCGGTGACTCGCACCGACACCTTCCGGTCTCCGTCGGGATAGTTCCGGGTGTCGAGGCTGTACTCGAAACCTGCGCTCCCGGCGGCGTCCGGAAACTCGGACGCGAACGCGGGGGCCGGCAGACCGGTGCGCGCGCGTCCGGCCGGCGCATCGTCCACCAGCACGTCCACGGCGCGCACGGCCACGTTGTCCATCGCCGCTCCCGAGATGGTGACGACGCCGGAAACGGGCTGGGCGCCGGGCGGATCAAGGACGACATACGGCTCCGAGATGTCACGCACGCCACCCTCCCGGTTCAGCCGGTACACGCTGCGCCGTGCCTCATCAGGAGTACCCGCGAACAGGTACACGCTCGCGTCCAGCACTTCGAGCGGGGCCACGCCGAAGTACGCCTTGGGCTGCAGATACTGCGTGTTCCACCCGGCGGAACCGCGAATGGACTGCGGGTCGCGAATGCGGGTCGCCAGCGCGTAGGGGTAGGCTCCGGGAACGTACACCGTCACCCCCACGCCGCGGTCGTTCACAAAGGCGGCCCACCGTTCCGGGATTGAATAGGGCGTAACCGCCCATGCTGCATCGCCGATGTCCCGTACAGCCCCGCGGGTGACGGCTCCCTCCGTCCACGGCGACGTGCCTTCGTAATACGTGAACGTGTCCAGATCGCCGTTCACGTACACCGCCGGAACCTCCTGCCAGGCCGCGCCATGCGTGTCGCGGCCCAGGTGCGTGGCCCGGTAGCGCACGAGAAAGGCCCCGCGCTCCGCCCGGGGAACCGACACGGAAACCTGGTACATCATGTCCGAAACGACCGGGGCGGCCGGGCCGCCCCCGCGGTTGTCGGGAAACCAGTGGTTCGGGCGCGAAAGCACCCAGAGGGTGGAGTCGGTGCGCCCCCACATCAGCACGGCGCTGCCGTGCCCATGGCGGTCGCCCCCCTGAACCGGGTTCCACGGCCACGATCCCGAACATCCGGCGCACAGGTCGCCGCCCGGCTCGTCGCCGTCGTACAGGGAGAGCTGCACCTGCCGCCCCACGTCAAACGCGTTCACCATGTTCTCGCCGTTCAGACTGAGCTCGGCCACGACTCCGCCCGCGCGGAGGTCGAGCCCGAGCCGCGACGTCTGCCCGCCGTCGATGCGCTCCAGGTACAGCATGCTCCCCGCCTCGGAGCTCCGCGTGCGGTCCCCGGACGGCGCGGTTCCCTGATCCCCGCGGCAAGCCGGGGCACAGAGCAGCGACGCGATCCAGCAGGGGGCCGCGAGCCATCGAAATCTGGTCATGCCGGCTTTCTTGCAGCGGCGTCGTTGGCCCGACGGGGGCGGATCCCCCGCGGAACGTGTGGAGCGCGATGCGGCAATGCGGAGCGGGCGCCGTCCCGACCCGTTCACCGTGCGGTGCGCCGCGGCAGCCGATGGGCCCGTCGCGCGCCGCGAGCCGGGCCGGGGACGAAATCCCGCGAGCACCCCGCCTGCTGCCTCCGCGCTGCCGTCCCGTTACGGCGAGCGTCGAGACCGGCCGAGAGCCTGGACGAGGTTCGCTTCCAGCCGGTCCATGCTCGCCTCCAGGCTCCACTCCGAAGCGACGTGTTCCGACGCGCGCCGCCCCGCGGCTTCCAGCGCGTCCGTGTCGCCCAGCAGCCGCGACATGGCCCGCGCCAGCAGCGCGGGGTCCGGCTCGGCCAGCAGGCCGTTCACCCCATCCGCCACCGTTTCGCGCACCCCGCCCTCGGCCACCGCCACCACCGGCGTGCCGCACGCGTTGGCTTCCAGCGGGGCATAGCCGAAAGGCTCCAGGCGCGACGTGTACAGCAGCAGCGAAGCCTGGTTCAGGAGCTGGACGACTTCCCCGTCGGGCACGCCCGTGCGGATCCGCAGTTCCACCCCCAGGTGCCGGGCGAGCCCGACGGTGGAGGCCGTATAGGCCGGGTCGCCCGAATTGCAGATCCACACGAGCGGGGGGCGGGGCTCCGGGAGCAGGGCAACGGAACGCACGGCCAGGTCCACCCTCTTGATGGAATCGAACGAGCCCAGCCCGAGGATGTACCGCTCCCGGGGCAGTCCCAGAGGACGGAACAGGCCGGTGTCGATGCCCAGGTAGCACACCCGCGATTCCACGCCGTAGGCCCGCAGGAACGACTCACGGCTGAAGCGCGAGTTCACCAGAAGAAGGTCGAGGGCATGGACCGCCCGCCACTCCTCCCGCGCGCCGAGCGCCGCCATCTCGAGTTCCACCGCGCGCCGCAGCCGCGCCCGGGGACCGTCGCCGGCGGGCGGCGCGACCCATGGCAGCATCTCCCCGCCCAGGTGCCCGGCCTCATACAGCACCCGGTTCGGCTCCTGGACGTACGCGACCGTGGGCAGTCCCGAGTGCAACCCGATGAACGGGATTCCGTAGAACCGGCAGGAGGCGGCAAACACCAGGTCCACGCCGCGCTCCCGCATTTCGCGGCCGCATCGTTCGCAGGCCTCGTGCATGCGGGCAATGCGCCTCGCCGTATTGGAGCCGCCGAGCAGCCTCGCCACGCGCCCGCGGCCGCGGGGTTCGGCGTCCACGAAGGGGACCACGTGCTCACGGACCAGCGAGTCCAGCGGAAGATAGGCGCGATCGGCCGTGCTCAACGTCCAGCTGGCGATCTCGTGCCCCCGTTCCAGCAGTCCGCGCACCTGCTGGTACAGCGCCCGCTTTCCCCCGCCGCTCGGCAGGTTGTTCCAGACCGCGATCCTCATGGCGCCCGGCCGCGGTGCACGGCCCGGCGCAGCCGCAGGCGCGCGCTCGCGGCTGCCCGCAAGCCCAGCCGAGGCGGGAGCGCGCAGGCCGCGAGAAGCGCGATTTCGCTGAGCGAGCGGTAGTCTCTGCGCGCCAGGGCCCGTCCCGCCGCAAGGCGTACGTCCCGCGCATCCATCCCCCCGCGAAGCAGCGGGTTTCCCAGCACGAAGCCGCGGAGGAAGCGGGCCGCCAGCCCGTGGCGCCGGCGGGCGGGGAGAGCGGACGCCGCGATCGCGCGGAGCATCTCGAGGGAAAACTCGGTCCAGCTCAGCGGAATGGGCCCCGGGCCGCTGGAGGCACCCAGCGTGGCGGCGGCTTCGGTGCCCGCCTTGCGGCGAAAGATCCGGTACGAGAACAGCGGCTCGGCCACCTCGACGACCGGCCCCATCAAGCACAGTTCCCAGAGCAGAACCACGTCGAACCCCCACACCGGCCGGCACATGCGGGTGCGGGCCAGCGCCGATGCACGCACCATTCCGTAGAAGTCGTACCAGTAGGTCGACCCCGCGAGCGCATCCAGCCGGAGCTCGGGAGTGGCGCCCACGGGGCGGATCCCCACGGGAAACTCGCCGGGCGCCAGATCCGCCCCGGTTTCATCCATCAGCCGGATCCCCGTGCAGCAGAGCACTGCCCGCGGGTCGGCCCGGAGTGCGTCCAGGCACCGCGACAGATACTCGGGGTGGCGGGCATCGTCAAACGCCTGCCAGAGGAAGTACTCGCCGCGGGCGAGCTCGAACACACGGTTGAAATTCCACACCGCTCCCCGGTTGCTCGCGGAGCGGTGGTACAGCACCCGCGCGTCCCGGGCCGCGTACTCCCGGCAGATCGCTTCAGTGCCATCTTGCGACGCGTTGTCGGAAATGACGAGTTCCAGGTTCCGGTACCGCTGCGCCAGGATGCTCTCGATGGCCTCGCGCAGGTAGCGTTCCCCGTTGTACACCGGCAGGCCCACACTCACCAGCGGTTCGGCCGTCATACGCGGGCCCGGGCCCGCGGCCCTCCTTCAAGACGCCATCCACCCATTCGCACCCGAGTTCCTTTCTGGCTCACCAGCAACGGTCACCCCTCGCCGGGCGTTCCACTGCCCCCTCCGGCCCGTCGCACGCCGGGAATCCGCGGCGGCTGCACCGACGCGGGCTCCGTCACGCCGCAGGGCCCTGCACGCCATTCCTTCCCGTCATGGAACCCGGGACCGGCCTTCGGCCGGCCGCCCGCGCCGCGAACGCATCGTGAACAGCCCGGCGGCATCCGGTATGGGGACAGAAACCGTCGGGCTGCTTCGCGATGGTTCCGGGCATGGGAGCGTCGTACCCTGCCCCTTCCCGGCATGCGGAACCCGGCCGCGAACGACGGCGGGGGGCATACCGGTGCGCGCGCGCCCCGCCGGCGGGTCGTCCACCGGCGCGTCCGCCGAACGCACGGCGGCGGCGTTCACTGGCGCGGTTCCGGGCCCCTCAATTGGCCACGGTGACCTCCGCGCGCCGAACGGTGGCGAGCCCGGCGCGGTCCGTCGCCCGCACCGCGACGGTGTGCCGGCCGTTGGGATACGCCCGGGTGTCGAGCGAGTAGGCGAACCCGGCGTCTGCCTGGTGGTCGGGGTATTCGCCGGCCAGTGAAGGCGCGGGCAGCCCGTAGCGCGCCGTTCCCGCGGGGCGGCCGTCCACCAGCACCTCCACCCGCGCCACGGCGACGTTGTCGAACGCCGTCCCGGCGACCTCCACCACGCCGGAAACCGTCCCCGGACGCAGATGGAGGACGGTCAGGGGGGAGGAGATGTCGCGTACGGGCCTGGTGCCGTGCAGCGCGTACACCGCCTGGCGCGCGGCCGCCACGTCGCCGGCGATCAGGTAGATGTCGGCCTCGATGACGGTCCCGGGCCCGATGCCGAAGTGCGCCTGCGGATAGAAGTAGTTGGTCCCGTACGCGCCGGGGGCGGTGGTGCGGTATCCCAGGGCATACGGATACGCCGACGGCACGAAGACGGTGAGCCCCACCCCCTGGTCGTTGGCGAACGCGCCCCAGCGCTCCGGGATGGAGTACGGGTCGGTGGCCCACGCCGTCTCGCCCAGTTCACGCATGGCCGCACGGCTGAGGGCGCCACCCGTCCACGGGGCG
>NZ_DASVTX010000357.1:0-10027 GCF_036387355.1 Longimicrobium sp. | reverse complement strand
GGCCTTTGCGCAGGGCGAGCCGTACGTGCCCACCCGCCAGCTGGCGCCCATGACCACCCTGGGCGGGAGCGCGGCGCAGGTGGCCGCCATCCCCGTGGGCGCGTCCGTGACGTCCGTGGGCGGCCAGCCGGTGGAAAGCTGGCAGCGCATGCAGGAGATCCTGGAAGACGCGCCGGCCGGCCCCACGCAGATCGGACTGGAGGGCGCCGCGCCGGTGACGCTGAACCTGCCGCCCAAGGGCCCGTCGCGCGATTCCGTGCAGGCATCGCTGCGTTTTCTGAGCGACCCGGTGATCGGCGCCGTGCAGCCCGACATGCCCGCCGCCAGGGCCGGCATTCGCGCGGACGACCGCATCGTAAGCATCGACGGGCGGCCCATCCGCGCCTGGCACGAGGCGGTGGAGGTGTTCCGCGGCAGCCCGGGCAAGCCGCTGCGCGTGGAACTGCTGCGCGGCGGAAAGAAGCAGACGGTGACGCTCACGCCGGACGCGGAAAAGGAAAAGGTCAACGGGGCCGAGAAGGCGGTGGGCAAGATCGGCGCGCTGGAAAAGCCGGCCATCAGCTACCGGCGGCTGGGCTTCGGCGCGGCGGTCGCGACGGGATTTTCCGAGACCAAGCGGATGATCACCATCCTGCTGGAGACGCTGCGCGACCTGCTGACGGGCGCGCTTTCGCCCAAGAACCTGGGCGGACTGCTTTCCATCGGCGAGGCGTCGGGGCAGAGCGCGGCGCAGGGACCGGCCAGCTTTCTGACCTTTCTGGCTTTTCTGTCGGTGAACCTGGCGGTGCTCAACCTGCTCCCCATCCCCATTCTGGACGGCGGGCACCTGATGTTCCTGCTGGTGGAGGCGGTGCGAGGCCGCCCGCTCTCGGTGGAGGCGCGCATCCGGCTTTCGCACGTGGGGCTCATCATCGTGGTGGGGCTCATGCTGTGGGCCAACGGCAACGACGTGGTCCGCTACCTGGGGCGCCTCCTGAACCGCTGAGGCGCCCGGGGTTGAAGAAGAGCCCCCCGGGGTGCTAGATTTACCGGCTTTCCCGCCGCCGCCCAGGCAGTTGGATCGAACGTTCGATGCGCGCCGATGGACGGCGGGCATGCGCTCCTGCGCCCCCCGCCCGAACCACATCCAGACACAAGCGAGACCAGAGATGGATCGGACCCAACGCGACGCCATCGAGCGTCTTCTTCTTCGCGAGCGCGAAAAGATCCAGCGTTCGATCGGACGCTTTCAGCAGAATTCGGCGCAGAGCCGTGATGCGGCGGACGCGGACCTGAGCAGCTACTCGTTCCACATGGCCGACCAGGGAACCGACGCCATGGAGCGCGAAAAGTCGTTCCTGTTCGCCAGCAAGGAAGGCCGCTACCTGTACCGGCTGGAGGAGGCGCTGCGCCGCCTGTACACCGATCCCGAGGGCTTCGGCATCTGCCACGGCTGCAAGCAGGAGATCCCGTTCCAGCGGCTGGAGGCGCTGCCGCACGCGCGCTACTGCCTGGACTGCAAGCGGCGCGAAGAAGAAGACAAGGCGGCCTGACCGCCTCCGGGTACGTTTGTGGATGCAGAAAGGCGGCTCTCCGTTGCGGGGAGCCGCCTTTCGTTTGCCGCCAGCCGTGTGAACTGCGGTTCACGCGGAGGACGCGAGGATGGCCGAGAATCGCGGGGAAACTGTGGGTCGATCGGAAACAATGCCGCAATCAGGTTTCATCCACACGCCCCAACCCGTCCGCGACCGCGGGCTCGAACGCATCCATGATCGTACGCACGTCAGACATGTACTCCGCATCGGCGGCAGCCTGCTCGTATGCTGCAAACACCTTCGCGCGACGGAGTTCTCGCCGTTCGCTTGTGCCGTCCGCGGGCAGAGGAGTCATCTCGTCTCCGCACTCCGTTAGAAGAGGGTGATCTGGGACGGGAGGCGCTGGCGGCGCATGCGGGACACGTCGATGGGGGCCAGCGGGGCCTCCTGCCGCGCCACCTCCAGCATCCCGCTGTAGCGGCGCCGCTCCAGCGCCACGCCCACGACGTCCTTCGCCAGCCCGGGATCGTTCGCCTGCTCGCTCAGGTGCGCCAGCACCACGGCGCACAGGCCGTCGTGGTACAGTTCGCCCACCAGTTCCGCCGCGGCGCGGTTGGAGAGGTGGCCGTGGCTCCCGCCGATGCGCGCCTTGACCGACCACGGGTACGGGCTTTCGCGCAGCAGGATCTCGTCGTGGTTGCTTTCCAGCACCAGCACGTCGCACCCCTGCAGCGCGTGGCGAACGCCCGCCGTGGCGCGCCCCAGGTCCGTGGCAATCCCCAGCTTTTCCCCCGTCCCCGCCTCCGTCACCGTCACCGCGACGGGATCGACCGCGTCGTGAACGGTGAGGAACGGCGTGACCACCAGGCCGCCGATCTGCACCGGCTCGGCGCTGCTGTACGCGCGCACGTCCTCGCTGCCGTCCAGCAGCGACGCGCAGACGTTTCGCGTGAGGTCCGTGAGGTACAGGGGCAGATTCCACCGGCGCGCCGCCACGCCCATGCCGCGCGTGTGGTCGCCGTGGTCGTGCGTCACCAGCAGCGCCGTGAGCGAGGCCGGGTCGACCTGCACCTCGGCCAGGCGGCGCTCCAGGTCGCGGCCGCTGAACCCGGCATCCACCAGGAGCCGGGTTTCGCCCGATTCAATCAGCACCGCGTTGCCGCGGCTGCCGCTGCCCAGCAGGGTGACTTGCAAGAGAGGGGGAGCGCGGAAGTACGAAAGTACGAGAGTGGGCCGGCGCCGGTCCATACGGCGACGCCCTCCGGCGGCAATCTAACGCAATCGCGGGAGGGCGTCTAACCTGTTGGGCAGAATCGTGATCCGTCAGTCCTGCGACTGTTCGCGCGACTCTTCCCACGCCTTCCGGAGCTGCCCGGCCGCCTCGTCCGAGAGCTCCACGTTGCGCCGCGCCATGGCGCGCTTGGCGACGTCCAGGAACTTGTCTACCCGGTACGCCGTGAGGTCGTCCCCGGTTCCCCAGCTGAAGGGGGGAACGTACTTGGGGGGCATGGCCGCGCCGAACAGGTTGCTCCCCGCGCCCACCACCGTCCCCGTGTTCAGCAGCAGGCCGATCCCCGTCTTTACGTGGTCGCCCAGAAAGCAGCCGACCTTGATCTCCCCCGTGTCGCGCTCGCCGGAGGGGGTCCACAGCCGCACCGTGCCGTAGTTGTTCTTGAGGTCGCTGTTCGTCGTCTCTGCGCCCAGGTTCACCCACGCGCCCAGGTAGGCGTGCCCGATGTGCCCGTCGTGCGCCTTGTTCACCCAGTTCAGGCACACGCTTTCCGCGAACTCGCCCCGGATGCGGCACCCCTCGCCGATGCTCGCCTCTTCCAGCGCGCCGCCCAGAACGATGCTGCCGCGCCCCACGTACGCCGGCCCCGCCATGCGCGTGAACGCCTTGACCTGCACCCCGTCGTCCAGCCACACGGGCCCTTTGGTGAGGTCGAACACGACGCCCGGCTCGATCCGCACCCGCTCGCCGATGACCAGCGCGTGGTCGCCGAAGAGAAAGGCGCCCGCGGGAAGCTCCGCCGGAGGCGCGTCGGGAAAGAGGCCGGCCACGTCCGCCGTGGTCTGCGCGCCGCTTCCCGACATCAGCTCCCACACTTCGCGGATCATGTGGCCCGGGAGCTCCACCGCGCCGGTGCGGTCCAGCATGGTGGGGGGCGAGTCGAAGAAGGCCGCCTCAGGCGCGGGCGTGCCCGCGGGCGCGAACCAGCCGGCCACCTCGCCGTCCACCACCACCGCCCCCGACCCCCCCCGACGCGCCCGCCACATTTCGCCGCTCCCCCACGCGGGAACGGCGCGCGCGGACAGAAAGAGCCGGTCGCCTTCCGTCGGCGCGTCCGCGTACGGAACGACGGCGGGTGCGTCGCCTTCCTCAAACCCGGCGAGGTGCGCGGGGCCCAGGTGCGCCACGCATCGGGCCCCGAACAGGCGCTCGGCCCGCGCGCGCCCGGTGAACGCGCCGAAGCGCAGTTCGCCGCCGGGGCGGGTGAGGGCGAACGGGTGCCACTGGCGGCTCACGGCGTCGTCGAACAGGATCAGCGAAAGGTCGGGCATGGGATGGCGGTCAGCGATGAACAGGGGTGAGCACGAAACACGAGAACGGGCGGCCGCGCGGAGTGCACCCCGCGTGCCGCCCTGAGAAAAAGTGCCCAGTGCTCAGTGACAGGTGCCCAGTGAGAGGTGCCCAGCGCCCAGCGACAAGTGCCCAGTGCCCAACTGCATCGGCAGCAACTGGGGACTGGGCACCGGCTACTTTCGTACTCTCGTACTCTCGTACTTTCGTACTTTCGTACTTTCGTACTTTCGTACTCCTCCCCTCACCCCAGATCCCGCAGGTGCTCGGGAAGCTGCGCCAGCATGTGCTTGAGGTCCGGCGAGCGGTCCCGGTGCGCCACGAAGGTCACACCGTGCGTCCGCACCACCACCAGGTTCTCCACGCCGAATGCCACGACCGGGCCTTCGTCGGCGTACACGATCGTGGCGTCGCACTCCACTGCGTGCGCGTCGCCCATCAGCACGTTGCCGCGCGCGTCCGCCGGCCGCGTGCGGGTGACGGCGTCCCACGCGCCCACGTCGTCCCAGGCGAAGGTCGCGCGCACCACGCCCACCCGGTCGGAGCGCTCCAGCAGCGCCTCGTCAATGGAGATCGTGGGCGCCACGCGAAAGAACTCCTCCGCTTCGCCCCGGCGCAGCATGGGCACCAACTCGCGGAACTCCGGCGCGTGCGCCTGAAGCTGGTCCAGCAGGTCCGCGCAGCGCCACACGAACAGCCCCGTGTTCCACAGAAAGCGGCCGGACTCCAGGTACCGCTCCGCCGTGGCGCGGTCCGGCTTTTCCACGAACTCGGCCACGGCGTTCCCCGGCTCCGGATGGTCGTCCCCCGGCAGCGCCTCCAGCGGGGCGCCCAGGCGGATGTAGCCGTACCCGGTCTCCGCGCGGCTGGGCGGCGCGCCGATGGTGAACAGGCGGCGGTGCCCGGCCGCCAGCGCCGCGGCTCGGGCGATCAGCGCGCGGAACGCTTCGGGCGGATGGATGACGTGGTCCGCATGCAGCGACACCATCACCGCGTCGGGATCCATCCGCTCCAGCTCCGCCGCGGCCCACGCCAGCACCGGCGCCGTTCCCGCCGCGCGCGGCTCCAGCAGCAGGTGCTGCGGGCCCAGCTCGGGAAGCACGGAAAGCAGCGCGTCCGACAGATGCCCGCCCGTAAGGATGCGCAGCCGGTCCGCGGGGATCAGCGGAACGATGCGGTCCACCGTGTCGCGGATCAGCGGCTGCTCCGAGGCCAGGGGAAGGAGCTGCTTGGGGCGCCGGGGCGTGCTCACCGGCCAGAAGCGCGAACCCACGCCGCCGGCCAGGATCACCGACCACAGGTGCGAATCGCCCGCCGTCATCCTTCGCCGTCCCCGCCGGAGGGCGGGCCACCGAACAGCTCGTCCACCCGCGCCAGCAGCTTCTTGGGGCTGAACGGCTTGGTGAAGAAGTCCGTGGCCCCCAGCTCCAAGGCCTGCCGCCGGTCGGCGTCCTGGCCCTTGGCGGTGAGGATGATGATGGGCGTTTCGCGGCGGTGGGGAAGCTGGCGCGCCTCGGCCAGCACCTCCAGCCCGGTGGCGTACGGCATCATGATGTCGAGCAGCACCACGTCGATGGGCTCGGTGCCGTTCAGCTCCGCCAGGGCCGCGCGCCCGTCACTCACCAGGGTGACCTCGTAGGGCCCCTGCTCCAGCTTCATCTGAATGATGCGGCCGATGTGCGGCTCGTCGTCGGCCACCAGGACGCGGCGCGGGGCGTCGGCGGCGAGGTCTGCGTTCATCACACCCACGGGAGACGGGGGAACCGCGCGGGCGCGGCCGGGGTTGTACGCGTCACACCAGCGCCGACAGCTCGTCGCGCCGGGCCGACAGGTCGCGCAGCAGGGGGGCGAAACCCACGCCCGCCTCCAGCAGCACCGTCAGCAGCACGTCCGGCGACAGCACGCTCACCAGCGCCACGCCGCCGTGCAGGCGCACGACGACGGTTTCGGCCTCGCCGAAGCCCGCCGCGCCGCCCAGCGCCGCGGCGGCGGTGGCCAGGCCGGGGATCATGGCCGAGACGGTTTCGGCGTCCAGCTCGGGGCCGCCGTGGTGCGCAATCAGCAGCCCGTCGCGCCCGAGCACCAGGACGTGCCGCACGCCGGGGTGCCCGGCAAGCGAGCCGAGAGCGGTATCGAGGGAGGGCATCCGTGCCTTTTCCGCTGTTGTAAAAACCGGGTCTGGACGACGGGCAACGTACCCGCCGCCGGCGAGGAAAGTCAACCCTGAACCGGCCCGGCGCACCTTGACGGGTGCTCCCGGCGCCGCGTATGCTTTCGCAGCGACCGCCCCCGTGGCGGCGCCTTTTTTTCACGCACACGCCGCGCGCGCCCGTACGGGGGCGTGCGGCCCTGTGGAGGGAACCCGCGGTGCGCTTTACCCCCTTCGTCCTGCTGATCTTTCCCCTCGCCGCGGCCGGCATGACGGCCTGCGAGGATACTTCCATCTTCAACGAGGTGATCCTGCTGACCGACACGGTCACCATCGGGGTCCCCACCGGCCCGTCGGGCCTGCCGTCGGCCATCAACATTTCGCGCCCCAACGGCGTGGAGCCGGTGGTCACCCGGCCGGAAACGCCGGGCGACGCCAACCTGTGGGACTTCGCCCTGCGCCAGGGCGCCGGGGGCGAACTGGTGCTGCGCCCGCGCGTTTCCACCGAGGGCGGCATCGGGCCCGGCATTCTGCCCACCACGCAGGCGTTCGAAAACATCAGCCGCGCCTCGCGCGCGCGGTCGGAGTACCTCACCACGCCGGTGACGCTCACCGTGGGGAGCGCGTACCTGCTGCGCTCGCAGTACAGCAACGGCGTGTCGTCGTGCGGCGGATACGCCAAGGCCAAGGTGCTGGAGCTGAACCCGGCGCAGGCCACGGCCAAGTTCGCCCTGGTGCTGAACGAGCGCTGCGACGACGAGCGCCTGGAAGACTGATGATCGACGTTCGCCTGCTGCGGCAGGACCCCGACGCCCTGCGCGGCCGCCTGGCCGCGCGGGGCAAGCGCGACGAAACCGACCGCGCCGTCGACACGGTGCTGGCGCGCGACGCCGAGCGCCGCGCCCTCATTGGCGAGGGCGACGAGCTCAAGGCCCGCCGCAACGCCGTGAGCCAGGAGGTGGGCCTTCGCAAGCGCAAGGGCGAGCCCGCCGACGACCTGATCGCCGAAACCCGCGCGGTGGGCGACCGCATCCGCGAAATCGACGCCCGCCTGCGCGACCTGGAAGCGGAGATCGAGCACGTCCTGCTGCGCGTGCCCAACGTGACGGACCCCTCCGTTCCCGCCGGGGGCGAGGAGGCCAACACGGTGGTGCGCACCTGGGGCGAGCGGCGCGAGTTCGCCTTTGCCCCGCGCCCGCACTGGGACATCGGCGCCGAGCTGGGGCTGCTGGACCTGGCGGGCGGCGCGCGCGTGGCGGGAAGCGGCTTTCCCGCCTACCGGGGGACGGGGGCGCGGCTGCAGCGCGCGCTCATCAACTTCTTTCTGGACCTGCACACCGGCGAGCACGGCTACACCGAGGTGGAGCCGCCCTTTCTCGTCACGCGCGACGCCATGCAGGGCACCGGGCAGTACCCCAAGTTCGTGGAGGACGGGGACGCCTACGAGATCGCGGAAGACGGGCTGTTCCTGGTTCCCACCAGCGAGGTGCCGCTGGTGAACCTGCTGCGCGAGCAGATGCTGGAGCCGGGCACGCTGCCGGTGAAGTTCACCGCGTACTCGCCCTGCTTTCGCCGCGAGGCGGGGTCGGCGGGCAAGGACACCCGCGGGCTGCTGCGGCTGCACCAGTTCGACAAGGTGGAGCTGGTGCGCTTCGAGGAGCCGGAGCGCTCGGCGCAGGCGCTGGAAGAGATCACCGCCCAGGCCGAAAAGGTGCTGCAGCTGCTGGAGCTTCCGTACCGCGTGCTGCTGCTGGCGGCGGGCGACACGGGGTTCGGCAGCGTGAAGACGTACGACCTGGAGGTGTGGGCGCCGGGGGTGGACCGGTGGCTGGAAGTGAGCAGCGCCAGCAACATGGGCGATTTTCAGGCGCGCCGCGCCGGCATCCGCTACCGCCCGGAGGCGGGGGCCAAGCCGGAGTTCGTGCACACGCTGAACGCGTCCGGCGTGGCGCTCCCGCGCACGGTGATCGCGCTGCTGGAAAACGGCCAGCAGGAAGACGGCTCCGTGATCATTCCCCAGGCGCTGCGCCCGTACCTGGGAACGGACCGGCTGGTCCGCTCCTGAGCGCGCCGGACGCCGGGGACCGCCCGGCGCCGGCGCACCCGCCCGCCCCGCGAACCCGCATGCGAGCCCCCGCCCGTCTGCCCGGCGGCCCCTTCCGCCCGCGCGGATGAACCGCCGGCACTGGCCCACGGCGCTGGCCGTCCTGGCGGCGGCCATCCTGGCCTGGTACCTGGTGTACAGCCAGGCGCTCGTGCGCGAACTGCGCAAGGACGCCGAGGTGCACTCGCGCATCGTCGTGCGGGTGTACAGCGGCCTGAGCGACCCGGAAGCGGAGCCGCTGGCCACGCTGCTGGGGCTTTCGGGCGAGATCCAGCGCCTGCGCATCCCCATCGTGTACGCCGACCAGGACGGGGTTCCCGCCTTCTGGGTCAACCTCCCGTTCGAGGCGGCGCAGGGCGACACGGCCGACATGATCCGGGTGATGGACTATTCCGAGCGGCTGGCGGCGCAGAACCCGCCGCTCACGGAACCCGGGCTGGGGACCATCTATTTCGGCGATCCGCCCTCGGTGGAGCGTCTGCGCTGGGTGCCCCTGCTGCAGGTGGGCGCCCTGGTTGCGCTGCTGGCCACCCTGGCCTCCGTCATCCGCCACAACCAGCGCACGGAGCGCGAGCGCATCTGGGCGGCCATGGCGCGCGAGTCGGCGCATCAGATGGCCACGCCGCTCTCGTCGCTGGCGGGATGGGTGGAGATCCTGCGGCTGCCGGACGAGGACCGCGAGGGGATGGCCACGCTCCCCGCGGTGGCCGGAGAGATGGAGGCGGACCTGGACCGGCTGGAGAAGGTGGCCCGCCGCTTTGAGTGGATCGGCCGGCCGGTGCAGACGGAGGCGGTGGACGTGCGCACCCTGCTGCGCCTGCTGGAGCGCTACGTGCGCGTGCGGCTGCCGCAGCTGGGGCGCGGGGTGAACCTGGAGGTGGACGTTCCCGAAGGGATGCCGCCGGTGCAGGGGAACGCCATTCTGCTGGAATGGGCGCTGGAGAACCTGGTGAAGAACGCCCTGGACGCGCTGGCCGGCGCGGGGGGGCGCATCTGCATTGAAGCGGAGGCGCTGCGGGAGCGGCGGGTGGAAATCCGCGTAACGGACGACGGACCCGGCGTGTCGCCCGCGGTGCGCACCACGCTGTTCGAGCCGGGGGTGAGCACCAAGAAGGGCGGGTGGGGCGTGGGGCTTTCGCTCGCGCGCCGCATCGTGGAGGACGTGCATCAGGGAAAGCTGCGGCTGGAGCCTTCTGAAAAGGGCGCGCGCTTCGTGATGCAGCTTCCGGCCGACCCGGTGCCGGAGCCGGTGGAGACCCGGCGCGGGCGGGGCGGAAAGAGCCCCGGCCGAGGCGTGGGGCTGCGAGGGCGGGTGATCGAATGAATTCGCCGCAACCACAGTGGAAAGTCCCGGCGGGAGGCCCGAATGGATTCGCCGCAACAACTACGGAAAGTCCCCCCACACGGACGGGGGGACTTCACCTGCACGGGGCGGCGGAGCGCCCTCGCAGTTCTCCCCTCTCCGCGCGGCTGTTTGCGCGGGGAGGGGCCGGGGGAGGGGCCTCCGCGGAACGCGATGCGGTTTGCGCCCGACGCTCGCCTGAGCGGATGAATCCGCCGCTCGAACCGCGGTAAGCCACGATCGGGGCTTCAACTGCGCAGGGACACTCACCGTGAGCAGGGTTACCGCGCCCGTGGCCAGGTTGGAACGGGCGGCAAGTGGATCCTTCGTCGGCGCC
>NZ_DASVTX010000356.1:0-6795 GCF_036387355.1 Longimicrobium sp. | reverse complement strand
GTCCGCGTACGGATCGCCGATCTGCACCAGCAGCCCGCGCGCGGCTTTTTCGTAGATCTGCGCGTCGCTCAGGGAGTCCACCCCCTGTGCGGCGATGCGGGCCACCACCTCGCGAAAAAGCTGCTCGCCCCGCTGCCCGCTGTACGCCTGCAGCGCAAAGCCGCCCACCAGCGTGGGAAGCAGCAGCGCGGCGGCCAGCGAGCGGCGGCGCGCCGTGCGGCGGCGGGATTCGGCCGCGGTGCGGGCCGGAGTGGGAGGCGTGCGCTTCATGATGTTCCTTGCGGCTTCAAAGCTGCTTTTTCACACGCGTGCGCAACCTGCGGAACAGGATGCGGGCACGCTCCGGCCCTGCGCGGGTCCGGCGGGGCAATTCCCCCTGCGCCGGACGATTGATCCACCCCGAACCGCTTGCGATCACGTCAGTTGGGCGCCACCGACCACCCGTGCCCCGAGGCGCCGTGCAAGGAGCGTACAACCCTGGCCACGGCCCCGCCCGGAGCGGCACGGACCCACTCCGCGATCCTGACTGCTGAGATTTTAGCACACCACGTCCCCGCGCGCCAGATGCCCGTCGGGCGCGGGTCGTGCGGGTACGCCGGGCTCCGCGCCGGGTGGCGCCGCCTGTGAACCGAATCGCGATCCATGAGCCGCACCGTCCTTCTGGCCCTTCGCGCCGCCGCCGCGGCGCTGCTCCTTGCCGCCCTTCCCCTCGCCGCGCAGGACGTCGGCTCGGCCGACGCGGAGCCCGACAGCACCTGGCGCGAACACGTCGCGGCCGGCGACCAGGCGCGCGACGCCGGCGACTGGGGCACGTGGCGCTACCACCTGGTGCGGGTGCGCGAGCAGATCGGCTACCATCCCCAGGTGCTGCTGGCGCTCGCGCGGGCGGATACGCGGCTGGGCCGCACGGAGGACGCGCTGGGGTGGCTGCGCGCCTACGCCGCCGCGGGCCTGGTGCACGACCCCGCTGCCGACACCGTCCTGGCCGCGCTGCGCGACGCGCCGGGGTGGAACACGGTGACCGCGCGGCTGGAGGCCAACCGCGGCCCGGTATCAACCGCGCAGACTGCCTTTATCGTCCCGGACTCGCAGTTTCTGCCCGAGGGCGTGGCGTTCGATGCACGGACCCGCCGCTTCTTTCTGACCAGCCTGCGCCACGGAAGCATCGCGGCGTACACGGCGGAGGGCGGGTTTCGCGACTTCGTGCCCGCGGGCGGGGCGCGGACGTGGTCCATGCTCGCCGTCGCGGTGGATACGGCGACGCGGACGCTGTGGGCCACCACCGCCGCGCTTCCGCTGTACGAGCGCTACCAGGCGGCAGACAGCGGACGGTCCGCCGTGATGGCGTACGACCTGGATTCCGGGGTGCTGCGCCGCCGCTACGACGCGCCGGAGGAGGGCCGCCACACGCTGGGCGACATCGCCGTGGGCCCGAACGGGACGCTGTACGTGTCAGACGCGGACGACGGCACGGTGTACCGCATCACCCGCGGCGCGGAGGAACTGGAGCCGTGGGTGGCGGACGAGTTCGCCTCGCCGCAGGGGCTGGCCGTGGCGGCGGACGGCCGGCGCGTGTACGTCGCGGACTATCTACGGGGCATCGCCGTGGTGGATTCATCCGGCGAAGCGCTGTCGTGGGTGCAGGCGCCGGATTCCATCGCGGTAGCGGGGATCGACGGGCTGGTGCGCGCGGGCGACCGGCTGATCGCGGTGCAGAACGGGGTGATTCCCAGGCGCGTGGTGGAGTTCATGCTGAACCCGGCGGGGACCGCGATCACCGGATGGCGCGCGGTGGAATCCGCCACCCCGGTGCTCACCGAGCCCACGCACGCGGTGGTGGTCGGCGGCGAGGTGTTCTTTGTGGCGGACAGCGGGTGGGACCGGCTGAATCCGGATGGCACGCTCAAACCCGGGATGACGCTGGTGCCCGGGCACGTGCTCCGCGCGCCGCTGCCGGGGCGGTAACGAAACGGAACTGCGGTTGGGATGGATTAAGCACCCGTCACCCTCTAAGCCCCTTCCGCAAACGGGAGTAGGGGGGAGCCGATCGGCGCGCGGGAAGGTTCGGTGCGTATGCGCGGGCTCGTTCGAGCGCGGCGAGAGGGACGGTTCGGTGCGCGTCCTCGGACCCGTTCGAGCGTCGGCGCGGGGCGGGCGGCGGCGCTGGTAGGCCGGCCTCGTGCCCGGCGGTTGAAACCGCGCCTGGAGAAACACGAAGTCCGCCTCCGCGGACTGGGCCGCGGCATGTGCGCCGGTCTCCAATGCAGTTGAAGCCCCGAACGGCGCCTGTGGGCGTCGTGTCGGGGCTTACCGCTTCTGGAGCGGCGGATTCATCCGCTCAGGAATGCGGCGACCATCTCTGATCTCCGCCCGGCACACGCCGCCGCGTGCACTTGAAGTCCCCCCGTCTGTTTGGGGGACTTTCCGCTGTTGTTGCGGCAAATTCATTTGCTCACCCACTCTCGCCCGCGCCGAACCCCGCCGACGCCCATCCAGGCGCCCAAACAGAAGCGGCGGCACCGGATCCGGGGCCGCCGCTCTTCATCATCCCCGAACCGCCGCGGCTCAGGCGCAGCCGCAGCCGGGCTTGCGCAGGCCGGCCTCTTCCAGCGCGGCTTCCTCAGCCGTGGGGGCCACCCACCCCTCGTTCAGCTCCAGCATGCGGCGCAGCGAGCGCTCCGCCCGGGTGCGCACGTCCTCGTCCAGCACCAGCTCGTACTCGCCGTGGTCCAGGCACCACGCCAGCTTGGCCAGCGTGTTCACCTTCATGTTGCCGCAGATGGCGGCGCCGCTCAGCGGAACCAGCGTCTTGTCTGGAAAGCGCGCCTTGAGCCGGTCCACGATGCCGCGCTCCGTGCCGAAGATCACTTCCTCGTTCTGCTCCGCGATCCCCACCATGGCCGCGGTGGAGGCCACCACGTCGGCGCGGGCCAGCAGGTCCGCCCGCGCTTCAGGGTGGATGACGACCAGGGCGCGCGGGTGCTTCTTCTTCGCCGCCTCCAGCTCGTCCATCACCAGATCGTCGTGCACGTAGCAGTAGCCGTCCCACGCCACGATGCTCCCCGGCTGCACCGGCCCGCCCTCGCGCCCGGCGATCACGTACGGCCGCCCCGTCTTTTCGGCGCTGTACTTGGCCAGGTTGCGGTCCGGCACGAACAGGATGGTGCGGTCCGCCGGAATGGTGTTCACGACCTGCACGGCGTTGGCGCTGGTGCAGCAGATGTCGCTTTCGGCCTTGACCTCGGCCGTGGAGTTCACGTACGCCACCACCACGGCGTCGGGATACCTGGCCTTGAGCCGGCGCAGCGCGTCGCCCGTCACAAAGTCGGCCATGGGGCAGCCGGCGCGCAGGTCCGGCATGAGCACCGTCTTGTCCGGCGACAGGATCTTGGCCGTTTCGGCCATGAAGTGCACGCCGCAGAACACGATGACGTCGGCGTCCGTGCGCGCGGCCTCCTGCGAAAGGCCCAGCGAGTCGCCCAGGTAGTCGCTGACTTCCTGGATCTCCACGCGCTGGTAGTTGTGCCCCAGAATGACGGCGTTCAGCTCCGTCTTGCGGCGGCGGATACGCTCGGCCAGCTCCTCGCGGGAGAGGCGCGCGTACTCCAGCGGCGTGCGAAGGGTGTCGGCGATCTGAATCATGCGCACCTCGGCGGCTGAAACGCGGTCGGCGGTTTCCGTCCCAACGTAACGCCCAGGGTGCGGGCGGCTACGGTTCCACGACTGTTCTCATGTTGAGAACGTTCCCAATATACACATTTTCCCCAGGAAAGCAACCGCCTGGGCACGCAGATCGTAGCAGGGGAGGTGGATGGGAGGAGGCGGATGGTCCACGGACGGGCACGAGCGACGGAGAAAGGGCCCCGCGGCGTGTGCCGCGGGGCCCAAATCATCCAGCGCCGCCGTTCGCGGAGATCAGACCGTGAACGAGCTTCCGCAGCCGCAGCCGCCGGAGGCATTGGGGTTGTTGAAGGTGAAGCCGCTGCCCTGGAACGTGGACACGTAGTCGATCTCCGTGCCCTGCAGGTACTGCAGGCTGAACGGGTCCACGAACAGGCGGATCCCCGCCGATTCCAGGATCATGTCGTCTTCGCCGGCCTCGTCCTCGATGTTGAGGCCGTACTGAAAGCCCGAGCACCCGCCGGGAAGCACGCCCACGCGCAGGCCGGCCGTTTCGGCGGCGCCCTGCTCTTCGATGTAGCGGCGCACCTCGGTAGCCGCCGTTTCCGTGAGCAGAACCGGGCTGGAGGGAGCCTGGGTATCGATGGTATTGGTCTGCATGGCCTTCACCCCGCCGTTGGGAGGTTCGCTGCGGGCCGCGCTAAGTCCCGCTTTCAAAGCGACTTGTACGCACCGGGAACCAGCAGGTTCCGCGCCGCGCCGACGCTGTAACTCCACAAGTATATCCAGAAGACCCGCAAGATCAACCTCCCCGCCCCGCCCTGCCTCGCGCCGCCCCCGATGTGCGGCCCGCCGCGGCCGGGCCGGCGTGCGGAAGCGCGCTCCGGCGGGGCGGGTTATCTTTCCCGCTCGCCGACCTGTTTTTCGTTGAAAGTACCGGACCGCCGTGCCCAGCCGTCTGCCCGACCCGCCGTCCACTCCCGCCGCCGACGCCGCGGCGGAAACGCCCGAACTGCACGGCGAAGTGCCGCCCGTACGCCCGCCCTCCGCGGGCAGGTGGCGGTTCCGCATGACGCCGGGGATGCGCTACATGGCGGCGGGGGCGTTCTTCTTCAGCCTGATGAGCCTGCTGGTAAAGCTGGCCGGGTCGCGGCTCCCCAGCCAGGAAGTGGTGATGGGCCGTGCCATCGTCACCATGATCCTGAGCGCGGGGGCCGTGCGCCACGCCGGCGTGTCGCCGTGGGGCACGCGCCGGGGGCTGCTGACGCTGCGCGGCGTGTTCGGGTTCCTGGCGCTCTCGTGCTTTTATCACTCGCTCACGCACCTGCCCATCGCCGACGCAACGGTCATCCAGTACACCAATCCCGTGTACGCCGGACTGCTGGCCGTACCGCTGCTGGGGGAGCGGCTACGGCGGCGCGAGGTGCTTTCCGTGCTGGCGAGCATGGTGGGGGTGGTGCTGGTGATGCGGCCGGCCTTTCTGTTCGGCGGATCGGCGCACGCGCTGCCGCCGCTGACGGTCGGGATCGGTCTGCTGGGCGCCATGTGCAGTTCGGCGGCGTACATCACCGTGCGCAAGCTGGGAAAGACGGAGCACCCGTCCGTGATCATCGCCTACTTCTCCATCATCTCCGTGCTGGCGTCCGTGCCCGTGGCGCTGCCCGGGTGGATCTGGCCCACCCCGACCGAGTGGCTGGTGATCGTGGGGATCGGCGTGACGACGCAGTTCGGGCAGACGGCCATTACGCACGGGCTGCGGATGGAGCGCGCGGGGACGGCCACGGCGACCGGGTACCTGCAGATCGTGTTCGCCGCGCTGTGGGGGGTGCTGTTCTTTGCGGAGGTGCCGGATGCGGGGACGCTTCTGGGGACGGTGGTGATCGTGGGGAGCACGCTGGCGCTGGCTCCCCGCAGCAAGCCCGCGGACCCGGTCTCGGCGGAGGTCGTCGAGCCGGTGGAGGAGGAAGAGGGTGGGGGAACGCCGAGGCGGCTGAGCGAATGAATTCGCCGCAACAACGACGGAAAGTCCCCCCAAACGGACGGGGGGACTTCACCTGCACGCGGCGGATTGCCCGGTAGAGATTGGCGGACTCCTGCGTCGCCGATGGCGTCCTGAGCGGATGAATCCGCCGCTCCAACAGCGGGAAGCCCCGACACGACGCCCACAGGCGCCGTTCGGGGCTTCAACCGCGTCTGGGGCTCGCGATGAGGCCGCGGCCGCAGTCCGCGCAGGCGGACTTCGTGCTTTTCCAGCGGCGAATTCATTCGCTCCGGACAGGCGGACGCGTCAGGTCGCGCGGTCCGCACCGAAACGACCGGCACAGTCCGCGGAGGCGGACTTCGTGTGTCTCGAGGCGCGGTTTCAACCGCCGGGCACGAGGTTGGCCGCTGCCGCGATGCGCACCGATGCGGCCGCCGCCGTCCGCCCCGCGCCGGCCTCCCCCGCCCGCTACGGCTCGAACACCGCGAGCAGGCTGGAGTAGTCGTCCGTCCACGGCTGAATGGCGCGCTTGGTGAGCGGCTTCCAGCGCGAGTCCGCATGCAGCAGCATCAGGTCGTTCTCCGACCGCGCCACGGCCACCCACGTCGCGATGCTCTCGTACCGCTCGCGCTTTCCCGCCGGGCCCGTGCTCACCAGCGACGCCAGCCCGCGTTCCCGCGCCAGTGCCGCCACCACCGGTTCCAGGTCCAGGTACCGGTTGCTGATGTGAATCCCCAGAATGCCGCCCGGGGCCAGGCGCCGCAGGTACGTGTCCAGCGCCTCCCGCGTCAGCAGGTGCACGGGGATCGCGTCGGAGCTGAACGCGTCCAGCAGAATCATGTCGTACGGCGCGGCGCGGTCCGCGGCCAGCGACAGCCGCGCATCGCCCAGCACCACCCGCTTGCGGGCGGGAGCCTGGGAATAGAACGAGAAGTAGCGCGGGTCCGTGGCCATGTCGCGCACGTGCGGATCGATCTCAAAGAACGTCCAGTCCTCCCCCGCCTTCGCATACGCCGCCAGCGTCCCCGTCCCCAGCCCCACCACCGCCACGCGCCGCCGCCCCGCCCGCTCTTCCGTCGCCGCGAAAAGCTGCCCCATGGGCCCGCGCGGCAGGTAGTAGGTAATGGGCTCCATCCGCCGCGCCGGATCCACGTTCTGCGCGCCGTGCAGCGTGCTGCCGTGCCGCATGGTGT
>NZ_DASVTX010000355.1:0-2013 GCF_036387355.1 Longimicrobium sp. | reverse complement strand
GGCGTTCGCGCTGTTCTGCGCGGCGCTGGAGATCGCGGTCATCCGGGGGCTCGGGGCGGACGAGTGACGAGCGCCGACAGTCGACCGGGATTCGCGCGTTCGCCCGCCCTGAGCCGCAGATTCGGAAAGAGCGTATCACGGCGGTTGAGGGGGCGCCTTGCCCCGGATCGATCCTCGCCACATCATCCCATCCATGTCGATTCACCTGGACTTGGGTTCCTGCCTCGTGCGGCCGTGGCGGCTCGCGGATGCGGAGGCGCTGGCGCGGAACGCGAATGACCGCCGCGTGTGGCGGAATCTGCGTGACCGGTTTCCGCATCCCTACTCCCGTCAGGACGCGGATTCGTACCTGGCCATCGTAAGCGGGCAGGCGCGGCCCACGTCGTTTGCCATCGAGGTGGAGGGCGAGGCGGCGGGCGGCATCAGCTACGTTCCGCACGACGACGTGGAACGAATCTCCGCGGAGATCGGCTACTGGCTCGGCGCGCCGTTCTGGGGCCGCGGGCTGATGACGCTCGTGGTGCACGCGTTCAGCCGCGCGCTCTTCGCCGCCGATCCCGAGCTGCGCCGCGTGTATGCGGTGCCGTTCGACTGGAACGGCGCGTCGTCGCGCGTGCTGGAAAAGGCGGGCTTCCGGCTGGAGGGGCGGATGCGGCAGAGCGCCATCAAGGACGGCGTCGTGGTGGACCAACTCCTCTACGCGCTCCTCCGTGACGAGGCCGAAGCCCCCAGTCCGCCGTTCTGAAACCCCGTCGGCGAACCCTCGTATTCTGCCCCATCCAAGCATCCACCCTCCAACGTCGATTCCCATGACGAAGAACACGGATTCCGCCACCGGTGCGCGCATTCCCGCCGAGATCGTCCTTCGCTGGGCGGGGATCGCGACCCTCTTTGGCCTTGCCGCGGGGCTCGTGATCGGGATCAGCGCGCTCTCCGCCTGAGCCGGCGGGCGCGGACCCTCCACATCCAGACCGCGCGCGGATGACTCTGACGTACATCATGTTCGGGCTGCTGCTCATTGCTCCGATCGTCGCGGCGTTCCGCGGCGGGCTGGGCGAGTACGGCGTCGCGCTGTTCACGCTGCTTCCCGCCGTGCTGGGCGTGCTCGCCTGGTTCGGGCTGTGGGAAGCCCACCTGACCATCGAGGCGGGACGCGCGCCCGCGGGGCCCGGCCGGATGGCGGAACTGCTCATCGAACTGGGCCGGTTCCGGCTGCCCCTCGTGATCTTTCTGGGGATCATCGTTCTGTCGATGCTGTTCGTGGCGGGTTCCAACGCGCTGGAGGCCGGCCAGGAATCGCGCCGCACGGGGTCGACCCTGCCGACGACCCTCGCGCTCGCCAGCCAGCTTGGGGCAGCGGCCGTAGCGCTCTGGGGCGGATGGGGCCCCGCCGACCCCTCGCGCCTGCTCGCCGTCGCGCTGCTGGTGGCGGCTTCGGTGGCAGCCACGTTCCGCATCATCCCCGAGCCCGACCTTCCGCCCATCCGCGCCGGGAGCCCCCAGGACGGCGGCGCGTCCCAACCCGCCGCCGACGTGTGGAACACCTTCCGGTGAGCGGCATCCCTTCGGGGCGTTGAGGTCGCAGATCAGGGCGGGCTGAGCGAGTGAACTCGCCGCAACAACTGCTCAAAGCCTCACAATACAGCCGTGAGGCTGCGCCGGTGCGAGGGACGGGTCGGCGCCGACCGTCGCCCCCGCGCCGAACAGCTCCCCCTCTCCCGCGGAGCGGGCGGAGCGGGCGGAGGGGGTTGGGGGGAGGGGGCTAGGATTGCCCCGGCTTGGTGGACACCAACATAAGCCCGTAGGTTTACGGGCAGGAGGTGACACATGGCCGAGAAGCGAAGGCAGTTCACGCGCGAGTTCAAACTGGAGGCGGTTCGTCTGATTTCCAGCGGGGAGAGGAAGCTGGAAGAGCTCGCTCGCGATCTGGGCGTGCGGTCGGATATCCTGCGCGGCTGGAAGAAGCAGGCGGAGGGCCGTGCCGGGCTGAAGAACGACGACGTGTTCCCGGGG
>NZ_DASVTX010000354.1:0-3623 GCF_036387355.1 Longimicrobium sp. | reverse complement strand
CACTTCTCGCCCGACGAAATGCGCGGCATCCTGGAATCCGCCCGCTGAACGTCCGGGTGGATGAATGAAGAGGAGGCCGGCACTGGATTCCAGTGCCGGCCTCGTCCGCGTTCGGGGGAACGATGATGCGCTCCCGTTCGATCCTCATCACCAGCCGTGTCGCCGCGCCTCCCTGAGCGGATGAATCCGCCGCTCGGAAAGCGGGAAGCCCCGACCCGTGGCCGCTGGCGCGTCCACGTTCGGGGCTTCAACTGCGCGTACTTCCGCGCAGATCCGGGGTGTGCTCCTCTCTCACATTCGTTCGTGGGAGAGGGTGGTGGTGCGCAGTACGAGGGGTGAGGGCCGCGGCGGCCCGTCGCACCTGCGCTCTGCCCCGCCCGCTCAGTTCTGCGAGAGCGCCTGCTTGATCTCGTCGAACGGGGGGAGCAGGCCGGGGTTGGTGCTGTGCCAGGCGTACCGGATGGTGCCGTCGGTGTTGATGACGAACGCCGCGCGGTCCGACGCGTTCAGCAGCCCCGGGCCCAGCGGCCCCTCGCGCAGCACGCCGAACGCCTTGGCCGCGTCGCGGTTGAAGTCCGAGGCGAACTGGTAGTCGGCGCCCAGGTCCTTCTTGAAGCGGTCCAGCACCCACGGGCTGTCCACGCTCGTCGCGATCACGCGGGCGTTCAGGCCGCTGTACGACCCGATGTCGTCCCGCATGGTGCACAGCTCCTCGGTGCACGTGCTGGTAAAGGCGAGCGGAAAGAACAGCAGCACCACGGGCCCCTGCGCCCATTCGGCGGACAGCGGCAGCTGCGTGAGTTCGCTGGACACCAGCGTGACGTCGGGCGCGCGGTCTCCCTGCTGAAGCGGCATGTACGGATTCCCTCGTGTGGGTGAGAAGGGTCAGTCGTTCGCCGGCGCGGCGAGGCGAAGGGTGCGGAGCGCCTGGCGCACGGTTTCGCGCTCGGCTTCCTGCTCGCCGGCGGGGCAGATGTAGGTGGCGAACACCAGGACGCCCGGCGCGGTGGCCACGCCCTGCATCCAGAAGGTGGTCTCCTCCGCCTCGCCGTCGTCGTCCTCGTCCTGCGACTCGTATTCGCAGATGGACAGCTCGCCCTCCGCGATCTCCAGGTCCTCCACGTCTTCCTCGGCGATCTCCACGCCGTCTTCTTCCAGAAAGGCGTAGAGCTCTTCGGCGGGGTCGGCAAAGTCCTCGTCGCCCTCGAACGAGATCAGGTGCAGGGTGCCGATGCCGTCCTCGCGCCAGATCTCCAGTCCGCCCTGGTCTTCGTCGGGCTCGGCGGACCATCCGGCCGGAATTTCCAGGCTGAAGCGGCCGTCAGGGTCGCGGGTGCGATTGGGTTCCGTCATGCGCGTCCTCCTTGGGTGGCCGCCCAAGATGCCACGCGGCCGAACGCCCGGCAAGCCGTCCGCGGGCGGACGGCCTGCCGGGCGTCGACGTTCATCCGCCGGGACAGCGGTCAGGCGGCGCGGCGCGACACGTGGCCGTTGCCGGAGCCGAGGCCCGTCTTGCGGGCGGGGCGGATGATGCCGTTGCGCAGGTCGTGCTCGGCCTGCACGCGGTCCATCTCCTCCAGCGGCACCGAGGTGCGCATGAAGGTGGTGAGACGGACCATGAACTCCTGCTCGATCCGCTGGGCGACGGAGAGGGCGTGTTCAGTGCGTTCGGTCTCGTTCATATCGGCAACGTGGGCGCGTCAGTGGTCAGGCCAGGATTTCGTGATCCGCGGGTTGCCCCGCGACTTGGTGCTACAGTATCGCGCACCAGAAAATCTCCGGCATGGGTAGATGGACCCATCCGCAACCCACCCCCGCGAAGCCGGCCGGGTGTCCACGTTGGCGCATCGGCAGCACGAAATGTGGTCTGCGGGGCGGAGCAACCCGCTTCGCCGCAGCGGCGGATCGTCCTCCGGACCGTCGACGGGACCAGCTGCCTGCACGGGGCCGATGGCGCGTTGTGCTTCGGAAAGTTCACGGCGGCCCCCGCCGGGGTTCGCATTCCTTACCCACCCTCCCCCGGAACAGACTGGAGTACGATTGCCGGGGCTGATCGCCCGGGTCAGAACGCGAACGAGGAGACACCCGGGCCGGGCATCTCCTCGTTCCTGTCGATCGTGCCGTGCCGCCGTCGCCGTAGCTCCGCGTCCTCCGCGTGAGGGCAGTTCAGCAGCGCCGGCCGAACACGCGCATCACGGGAACGCGCGTCAGAAGCCGCCGGGCATGAAGCCGTCCATGGCCCCGCCGGACGCGCCGGCCGGCTCGCTCAGGCGCGCCTTGAGGTCAAAGTCGCCCGGGTTGGTGGCCGCCGCGCGCGCCACGCCGAACTCCACCGCGCCGCTGGCCACCAGGTCGGCCAGGTGCTGGTCAAAGGTCTGCATGCCGTATGTGTCGCGCCCCGCCGCGATGTGGTCGCGGATCTCCGACGTCTTGTCGGGATCAATCACGCAGTCGCGGATGGTGCTCGTCATCACCATCACCTCCGCCGCCAGCGCGCGCCCCTTGCGGTCCTTGCGGGCCAGCAGGCGCTGCGAGATCACCGCGTGCAGCGCGTCGGCCAGACGGTAGCGCACCGTCTCCTGCTCCTCCGGCGGAAAGGCGCTGATCAGGCGCGCCACGGTGTTGGTGGCGTCCTTGGTGTGCACGGTGCTGATGACCAGGTGCCCCGTTTCCGCCGCCTTGAGCGCGATGTCGATGGTTTCCGAATCGCGCATTTCGCCGATCTGGATCACGTCGGGGTCCTGCCGCAGCGCCGCCCGCAGCCCGCGGTGAAAGCTGTCGGTGTCGGAGCCGATCTCGCGCTGGCTTACGGCGCAGAGGTTGTCGTGGTGCAGAAACTCGATGGGGTCTTCCAGCGTGACGATGTGGCGGTGCTCGTGCTGGTTCAGGTGCTGCAGCATGCCCGCCATGGTGCTGCTCTTTCCGCTTCCCGTCACGCCCGTCACCAGCACCAGCCCGCGCTCCGCCAGCGCGATCTTCTTGGCGACGGGGGGCAGGCCCAACTCGTCCAGCGTGGGGATCTGGTACGGAATCACGCGCAGCACGACCACAAAGCTGCCGCGCTGCCGCATGACGTTCACGCGAAAGCGGCCGACGCCGTGCACGCCCCAGGAACAGTCGTGGTCCTGGATCACGTCCACCTTCTCCCGCAGCGTGGGGGAGATGATGGTGAGGACGAAGGCGCGCGCCTGCTCCGGCGACAGCTTCTGCTTGGTGAGCGGAAGCAGCTTGCCGCCGATCCGCGCGCGGATCACGTCGCCGCCGCGGATGTGGATGTCACTGGCGCCGCGCTCCACGGCGCCACGAATGATCTGTTCCATTGAGTTCCTGCGAAGTTGCTGCGAGCCGTGCTCGAGGAATGCCGGTGGGGAACGGAGCGGGCGATGGGCTACCGCTCCGGGTGCGGCGGACGGATGCGCCCGCGAGGCGCTGGAATATAGCATCTTTGGTCCATTTGTCTGCCCCGTGCACCCGCGGGCCGGTGCAGTCGTTGCAGGGGTGCGGCGCATCGGGTATACTCGCGCAGCCCGCACGGCCCCAACGCTTTCCATCCGCCGCACGCACAATGACCGCCGACAGCACGCAGGCAGCATCCTTCACACTCCCCGCCGAGCGCGAGGCCA
>NZ_DASVTX010000353.1:0-13953 GCF_036387355.1 Longimicrobium sp. | reverse complement strand
GTTCGGCCGCGACGTCGTTGATCCGCGCACGGGTCGCGGCTACCTTCACTTCCAGCTGGACACTTCCGTTCAGCAACAGCATGAGGCGCCTCCCTTCTTCGCGTGATGGGTTCGGTGCCTCATGCTGCTTTATTTTCGCCCCATGTCAACAAAACGCTACGCTATCAATGAATTCGCCGCTGGAGAAGCACAAAGTCCGCCTGCGCGGACTGCGGCGGAAAACATGGCGCGCGTGGCGGGAAACGGTGCGCCGAAGCGTCGGCAGGGGGCGGATCTGTCAAGCGTGCGGAACCCGGCGTCGCCCTCATCTCATCCCACGCAAACACGTTGTCATCCTGAAGGAGCGTTCGCCGGACTCTCCTCCAAGCGGGGGCACGGCGCGACTGAAGGATCTACTGTGCGCCAAGCCAACTCTCCCCGTCGCGCCTGAAGGCCGCCCTCGGAACCACCGGGCGGCCTTCGCCGCATCACCGGCGCCCCGCACGGCGACCTTCCGCCGCGATGCACTCATCCGGTCGAATCCCGCCATCCGTCGTGCTACATTGTCGCCGCGCCTCCATCCCGGAAGGCGCGGCGTTTCCGTTCCACCGATCCCGATGACCGACCTCCCCATCGAATCCGTCATCCCCGAACTGCGCGAGGCGCTGCGGACGGCGGGCGCGGCCGTGCTGCAGGCGCCCCCGGGAGCCGGCAAGACCACGCGCGTTCCGCTGGCGCTGCTGGCGGAGCCGTGGCTGGCGGGGCAGCGGATCGTGATGCTGGAGCCGCGCCGGCTCGCCGCCCGCGCCGCCGCCCGGCAGATGGCGCGCATGCTGGGCGAAGAGGTCGGCGGCACCGTCGGGTTCCGCATAAAGATGGAGACGCGCGCCGGCCCGTCTACGCGCATCGAAGTGGTGACGGAGGGCGTGCTTACGCGCATGCTGCAGAGCGATCCCGCGCTGGAGGGCGTGGGGCTCGTGATCTTTGACGAGTTCCACGAGCGCAGCCTGCACGCGGACCTGGGCCTCGCGCTCACCCTGCAGTCCCGCGCCGTCCTTCGCGACGACCTGCGCCTCCTCGTCATGTCCGCCACGCTGGACGGCGCTCCCGTCGCGCGGCTGCTCGGCGATGCGCCGATCATCACCAGCGCCGGACGCATGCACCCGGTGGAGGTGCGCTACCTGGGCGCGCGCGGCGACGAACGCATCGAGGCCGCCGTCTCGCGCGCCGTACGCCGCGCGGTGGATGCGGTGGAGGGTGACGTGCTCGTGTTCCTTCCCGGCGCGGCGGAAATCCACCGCACGCAGGGGATGCTGGCGGACGGCGGGCTGCCGGACGGCGTCCGCATCCTTCCGCTGTACGGAAACCTGCCGCAGCCCGCGCAGGACGAGGCCATCGCCCCCGGCCGGCCGGGGCACCGCAAGATCGTCCTCAGCACCTCCATCGCGGAGACGAGCCTCACCATTGAAGGCGTTCGCGTGGTGGTAGACAGCGGGCTCATGCGCGTCCCCCGTTTTGCGCCACGGACGGGAATGACGCGGCTGGAAACCGTCACCGTGTCGCGCGCCTCGTCGGAGCAGCGGTGCGGGCGCGCGGGGCGGCTGGGCCCCGGCGTGTGCTATCGCCTGTGGGACGAGCACACCCAGCACGCGCTGGTGCCGCACGGCACGCCGGAGATCCTGGACGCGGACCTGGCGCCGCTCGCGCTGGAACTGGCCGCGTGGGGCGTGGCCGATCCGGCGGAGCTGGCGTGGCTGGACGCGCCGCCCACCGCCGCGTTTGGGCAGGCGCGCGAGCTGCTGGCCGAGCTGGGCGCCACGGACGCGGCGGGCACCATCACCGCGCACGGCCGGCAGATGGCGGCGCTGCCGCTGCATCCGCGCCTCGCGCACATGCTTCTGCGCGCGGACGCGCTGGGCCTGAGCGCGCTGGCCTGCGACCTGGCCGCGCTGCTGGGCGAGCGGGACGTTTTCCGCCGCGGCGAGCACCCCGCGGACGCGGACGTTCGCCTTCGCCTGGAAGCGCTGCGCGATCTGCAGGCGGGCCGCCGCGCCCGCACGCACGGCGGCTCGGTGGATGAGGGTGCGCTGCGGCGCGTGATGGTGGAGTCGCGCGAGCTTCGCCGCCGCCTGCGCACGCGCGGCGGCGAGGACGACGACGGAAGCGCGGCCGGGCTGCTGCTGGCGATGGCGTACCCGGACCGCATCGGACAGCGGCGCGGAAAGGCCGGGCGCTTTCTGCTGCGCAACGGCCGTGGCGCCGCCCTGTCCGAGCGCGACCCGCTGGCCGGCGCGCCGTGGATCGTGGCGGCGGAGCTGGATGGGCAGGGCCGCGAAAGCCGCGTGTACCTCGCCGCGGCCGTGGAGCAGGCGGAGATCGAGCGCGAGTTCGCGGGGCAGATCGTGACGGACCAGGAGGTCGCGTGGGACGCGGACGCGCGCGCCGTCCGACCGCGCCGCCGCGTGCGGCTGGGCGCGCTCACGCTGCGCGAGGTGCAGATCACCGACGCCGATCCGGACGCGGTGGCGGCCGCCCTGCTGTGCGGCATCGCCGAATCCGGCATCGGCGTGCTGCCGTGGACCGCGGGCGCGCGCCAGCTTCAGCATCGGATGCGCTTTCTGCACCGGCACGACGCCACGTGGCCGGACGTGTCTGACGAGGCGCTCGCGGCCACGCTGAACGACTGGCTGGCACCCTACGTCTACGGGATGACGCGGCTGGACGACCTGCACCGGCTGGACCCGCCGGAGCTGTTGCTGGGGATGGTGGGTTGGGAGCGCCGCGCCGCGCTGGACGCGCTTGCGCCCTCGCACGTGGAGGTGCCCAGCGGCTCGCGCATCCCCATCGACTACGGCGACCCGGACGCGCCGGTGCTGGCCGCCCGGCTGCAGGAGCTGTTCGGGATGATGGAGACGCCGCGCATCGCGGGCGGGCGCGTTCCGCTGACGCTGCATCTGCTCTCCCCCGCGCGGCGGCCCGTGCAGGTGACGCGCGACCTGGCGAGCTTCTGGAAGACGGGGTACTTCGAGGTGCGCAAGGACCTCAAGGGCCGCTATCCCAAGCACTTCTGGCCTGATAACCCGCTGGAGGCCGAGGCCACCAGCCGCGTCCGCCCCCGGCCGGGATGACCGCGTCCGCCCCCGGCCGGGATAACCGCGTCCGCCCTGGGCCGAGATAACCGCGCCCCGACGTTTCCGCGGTTGCGATCGTCCTCCTCACCGCGCCCGTCATCCCGACCGGCGCTGCCCCGCCGTCCCATCCTCTCGCAAGCGCGTTTCTGCCGCGATCCCGTCAGCCCATCGCGGCGAAGCCTTCTCCTCACGTACCGAACTCCGACTGGCGGCGTCCCGAAATGTGTTTGCCCGGTGGCGGTGTTGTGGCGATCCGCTTCATGACACTTGTTGGGTCGCGGCCGCTCGCTTACCATGGCTCAAACGGTCCGCTCGCGATCTGCTGGATTTCGTGCGAGCCGCGCCCGATCCCGCAGCCGCAACGGACGCGGCCCAGCGCTGGCCCTGCCCTTCCCCGCCATCTTCATCCGCCTGAGAACTTTGATGTCTTTACGCAGCGCCTTGGGGCCGGGGCCGTTCCGGATCGCCCTCATGCTCGCCGCCGTGGTGCTGGCCAGCGGGTGCGACGCAACCCTGCCGTCGCCTGACCCGCGCGCGGCGGCCGCGCCCTTCGCCGCGGACGAGAGCGATTCCGGGAGCCTGCTCCTGGGCACGTACCGGGGATGGACGGATGTCGCCGTTCCGGGGGCGGTGACCACGGCCATCCCTCTCCAGCCGACCGGAATTCCGCTCGCGCCCGACAGCTACGTGCTGCTGCGCATCGGCGGGACCATGATCGTGGAGGCGAACCCGTACTCCGGCGGTGCGCAGGCGGGACAGGCGGTGTTCACGCTCAGTGCGGAGCAGTCGCGCACCTTCACGGGCGGGGGCAAGACGGGCGTGTGGATGGGTGGAGAACTCCTGACCCCGTTCTTTCGCGCGGACGAGGGCGGGCGCGACGTGATCCTGCTGGTACGGACCGGCGCCCAGCCGCCTGCGCTCTTCGCAAACCGGGAACGGATGAGCGCCAGGAATCTGGTGTGGGGCTATTGCCTGGTGCCGTACTGCGGGCAGGACGAACTCGTGCAGCCGACCAACGAGTACCGGCCGGCGGTGCTGATCGAGGACTACTGGATCAGCCAGTCGCACGAGGTAAGCGCAATGCGAATCGACGCACCGCTGCGGATTGTGGCATCACCGCTGGTGCCGGGCAGCCCGATGGCGGTGGAGGCGCGGCTGTTCGACGGCCTGCGCATCCGCGACCGCAACGGCAATGCGGCGTCGGTGAACTGGCGCTGGTACCCCGGCGACACGGCCGCGGCGCCGAACCCGTACATCAGCGCCCAGGCCCCTGAAGGCTGTCAGGACAAGCTGGTGTGCCAGTTCACGCCCACGGGCCCGGGCCGTATGCTCGTCTACACGACGGTGGAGGGTGCGCCCGTGGAGGAGAGTCAGGTGCTGCGGATTGCAGGTACTTCATGTGGGCCCGAAGGAGCGGAGCGTGCGGTCTCGCACGGCGCCGTGGGTTGCCAGCCGGATGCCCGGATCGAGCTTGCCTGCGAGGGAGATCAGGGTCGAGGCCGGGTCACGCGCGGTCAAAGCATGCGTTGCACGGTCCGCAAAGAACCAGAAGAGGCCACGGGCGAACTCGTGGTAGAGGGCTGGAAATTCACCGGAACCGATTCACGAGGGGTGGTCTACGTGAATCCGGATCTTGACGCCGGGGACGGCGCGGTCACGGATCTGGTGTGGGAGGGGAAGATGGCGCTGAGCGGCACCGTCGAGGTCCGCGCAAGGATTGGGGACGGGCAACTCGAGACTCGCCAGGCCCCCGTCACGGTGATCGCCCGGGACTGGTTTCAGGAGCCGATTCCGTCGAGGATCACGCGGCTAAATACGTTGCAGGAGTACAATGCCGCAGTGCCGGATACCAGGTACTTGCTTCCCGACTACCCGACTCAAGACCATGAATTGGGCCGTTCGCTCCAACGCGCAGAAGCCCGCGAGCCAGCCGAGGTGCTGGGATTCATCAACGACTACGGCCCCAACCACCGACTCGCATACATGGCCGCCGTGCCCGTGCGGATCTCCATGGCAGTCTTCGTACATCCCGAGTTGGAGAACCGCGGCCAGTTCTATCGGCGTCAGGCTGAGCAGTTGCCGGCTCGCGCGGCGCATCCCCCATGCCTGCAGGGACATTGGTCGAATTACCTGAACGAAACGTTGATTCACGAAGGTGCAGACTACGCTGGCCGCCCGGTGGACCCCCGATCCCACAATGGGGTCTTTCGAAGAGAAATACAGGCCCGCGCCCCGGCCGTTCTCGAGGATCTCGTTGCTCCGAATGACGCCGTGGCTGAACTCATGGATCTTGTGGAGACTCGCATGGACCCGGTGCGTACCGCAGTCCGGCAACTGAGCGGTCCCGATGTGGACACGTCATTCAAAGCGCAGTACCTGTGCTACTTCAACTACGGACGCTGAGATGACTCTGAGATCAGCTTTGATTGCGGTCGCTTTCGCGACAGCGATCCCGCGCTCCGTAGAAGCACAACCGTCCGAAGCCACGGATGTTCACCTTCGGAATGACTGCCGCTTGGCCGCTCAGGCCCTGCGCACGGGCCATCCCTCGCCGCATTACCGTTGGGCCCGGGCTGCAATCACCCGGTGCGACGTGACCGGTCCCACCACGGTGCTCTGGCTGTGGCGCCAGAAGCCGCCGACTGATCGCCAAGACCTCACCCAGTTGGCGCGGATGGCTGGCGCTTTTCCGACGAGGGAGATGTACGACCTGATGCAGCGTCTGGCCGCGGACGAGTCCGCAGCGACTGAGCCCCGGCTGATCGCGCTCAGCTTTCTGTCGGGGGTCGCCGAGCGGAGGTTCAGCCCGGGTGGATTCGACATGTTTGACCCTCCCGCTGGCCGCCGCCCCTACGTTCAGTCCGTGACCGGCGTGTACGAAGACAGCCGCTACGGTGAGCTGGTGGACGTTCGCGGGGAGGTGCAGGCAATGCTGCGTGCGATTGGCCAAAGAACTGGAGACCGGCGGGTACGCAACGCCACGGAGCTATATCTCTACTTCCTCGACGTGACGACGCCACGCCCGCAGCAGTGACGGGCTGAGAAACGGGAATCGGTGCAATTGACTCGCGATTCCACCTCAGCGACGGCGCGACTGCCGTTCTGCGCTGCAGATTTGCAACGGCCAACCCGCCGTCCGAGCGGAGTGGGATTCTGTTTCCGTCCAGAGTTGTCCGCGCGGGCGCGACGACTTCGCGCGAGGGATCTCTGCCGCCCGGGCATCCACCGCGCGAGAATCCGTGACCGCGCACGTGAGCCCGTGCAGGTGACGCGCGACTTGGCGAGCTTCTGGAAGACGGGTACATCGAACTGCGCAAGGACCTCAAGGGCCGCTATCCCAAGCACTACTGGCCCGACGACCCGCTGCAGGCCGAGGCCACCAGCCGCGTCCGCCGCCGGCCGGGATAACCGCGTCCGCCCTGGGCCGGGATAACCGCGCCCCCACGGTTCCGCGGTTACGATCGTCCTCCTCACCGCGCCCGTCATCCCGACCGGCGCTTCCCCGCCGTCTCATCCTCTCGCAAGCCCGTTTCTGCCGCGATCGCGTCAACGGATCGCGGCCAGGCCTCCTCGTCGCGTACCGAACTCCGACCGGCGGCGTCCCGAGATGTGTTCACCCGGTGGCGGTGTTGTGGCGATCCGCTTCATGACACTTGTTGGGCCGCGGCCGCTCGCTTACCATGGCTCAAACAGTCCGCTCGCGATCTGCTGGATTTCGTGCGAGCGGCGCCCGATCCCGCAGCCGCATGGGACGCGGCCCAGCGCCTGGCCCTGCCCTTCCCCGCCATCTTCATCCGCCTGACAACTTCATGTCTTCACGCCGTGCCTTGGGGCCGGGGCCGTTCCGGATCGCATTCATGCTCGTCGCGGGTCTGCTGGCGAGCGGGCCGGATGGCCGGACAGACACCGCGGTGTTTCCTTGTTACGCTCGCCCTTGGAATTGAGGTGTCTACCTCCATGAACAGAATGACTGAAATATTCGCCTTTCTCTTGTGCGCGATCGCTCTCGGGTGCCTTCCGAGCCCGGCAGCGGCTCAGGCGAATCCGGATAGCATAAACCTGCGAAATGACTGCCGCTTGGCGGGGCAGGTCCTTGCTACCGGGCACCCCCGGCCCAGACTGCAATGGGCGTCCCAGATGTACCATAGATGCCCGGGGTTCGCCTCCTCTGTGGCGGACCTCATGCTGCGTTCGCGGCAGTCGGCGGATACTGCGTACCTCAACGCGATCACCTACCCCACAAACGAGTTGCGCGACCGCGGCGTGTTCGAGGCCGCACTTGCCATTGCCGGGGACAAGTCGGCGAGCGTGCCCGCCCGCGTATTCGCGAACCGGGTGCTGTACTGGGCGCTGCTGCCAAGCGCCGGGGTCGACTACAACACTCTGGTCGACATCGATGGTGACGGACGGGACAAGTGCATTCGCTACGGCCAGAGTTTCCACTACTCCGTCAAGACGACCAGTGAACTCCCATCGGATTACCGCGAGCAGTCCTACCGCGTGACGTGGGCGGCGACTCGCGACCTCACAGAACCCGCACCCGTTCGCCAGAGCGCCGCCTGCGTGGCGGTCGTCGCCAGACCTCGAAGTGGAGAGTTTTGACAGCCAATGAACACGCGAATCCGGTTGCTTGCCGTAGCCGTGGGATGGTGTGATGAAACGCTTACCTGCGATCATGAGAGCCGTTGCAGCGTCGTTGCTCCTTGCCGCCGTTCCGGCATGTGCATCGGCACAAGTGAACCCGGACTCGATCGCGCCGCGGAACGACTGCCGACTCGCGATGCAGATTCACGCCAGCGGCCAGCCCGCTGGTCGAGCGGAATGGGCGGCTGTCACCGTCGAGAGTTGTCGGGGCGTGGGCGACGACCTCGCGCGGGCAATTTCCGCCGCTCGTGCATCCACCGACACCGCGCTGCTGGACCGCCTGACCTTTGTAACCGCGTGGCTGCGCGACGGCAGGGTTTTTACGACCGCTTTGGAGATTGCTCGGGACCCGGCTGCAAGCGCTGAGGCGCGGATCTTTGCAATCCGCACGTTGATCTGGACGCTGAACCCCGGTACGGGATTGAACTACGCGAGCCTGATTACACCGGCGGATCGCGCCTTGCCGCCCTGCACCACAGGGGACGGGCCGTCCCTGGAGAGACACGTCAACGTCGGCGCGCCCTTGCCGAGCGGGTGGGTAGATCAGGCATCTTCGACAGCTTCACGGCTTGTTCAGGCTGCGAGTGAACCAGCGATCGTACGCCAAGCAGCCCACTGTCTTGGAGATGCTGTTCGGTTGTACCGCCTTCTCCAAACTCGCATCCCGACGCTTCCACCAGAGACGGATTGATCGCAGGTGCGGCCGCCCGGCGCACCTGCCTGGTGCATTCCGCCGCGCTTGCCGACGTCGGCTCCGCTCTGAGATGAAAGATGAAGCACATCATCGCGGTACTGGCAGCGGCTACGCTGGCGACGATGGTCCATGCGCAGGCCTCGCCCTACGAGGTGCGGCGGCAAAGCCACTGCAGCCTTGCGGAACAGGTCGTTCGAACAGGCCATCCGGAAACTAAAGCCGAGTGGGCTTGGCAGTACATCGGACTGTGCCCGGCGGAGCAGCAGATCCCTTTGGCGTTACAGCGGATGCAGGAGGCAAGGCGTTCCACTGACCTTGCGCTGATCAGTGCGGCACTCATGCGCGCAAGCACGCTGCGTGACGGAACGCTGTTTCGTGAAGTGCTTCAGATCGCGGGTGACCGCCAGGCCACCACACCGGCACGGATGTACGCGTTCCTGGTTCTGGACGCGATCTCGGATCGTACCAGGCACCCGCGATGGGAGCTCTACGTACGGATGGGGCAGTTGGATGAACGCACGCGGGGTCTGTGCTCCTCCAACCGCTCGCACCCCGCCGTGTCCGATCCTGGAGCGACACCCCTTCCCGATGAATACCGTTCACTGATCTTTGCATTGGCGGTACGGGTGGAGAGCGATCCGACGGAACCGCGCGAGGTGCGCGGAGCGGCGCGTTGTCTGGTTTGAGCGGGAAATGGTCTCGGGTGCGTCTGGCGGCCCGTGGCCTTGTGCCTGAGCCTTCTACCGGCCCCGGCTCAAGGCACCCGCCTGCCCGGCGCTCCGAGATCGCCGCAAGCATGCTCCGCGTGCTCGTGCTTTGCGCGGCATGCCTCGGCTCTACGTCGCTTCACGCGCAGGAAACACCACACGAGATCAGACGTCGCGACGATTGCCGTCTCGCTGAACAGGTGATGCGGACCGGTCACCCGGCGCCGCATCTTCGATGGGCATCACAGGTTGCCCAGCGCTGTCCGAACATCGGGGGAGCAGTTGCGGAGGCGATGAATCGTACTCGCACGTCTGCTGATACCGCTCTCCTGAACACGATCACCTCTCCCGCGCAGTTTCTTCGCGACGGGCGTGTGTACCGGATGGCCCTGGAGATCGCGAGGGACCGGACCGCGAGCGTGCCGGCTCGCGTCTTCGCGATTCGGGCACTGCTCTGGACGCTGCAGCCGGGTGGGGTGATCACGTACGCGGATCTCGTGGACGAACGGCCGGACGGCAGGCCACGGGTTTGCTTTGGGGGCACCCCGCTGCATCTGCGGCTTACACGAGGCGAGCCGATTTCACCCGATTATGCGGATGTCATCCACCGGGCCGGCGCCCAGGCAGAAGCCGACCTCGCCGAACCGGAGCAGATTCGCATCGCCGCGTTCTGCATGCGGTTCCGGGCAATCGACCTCACCGGGCGCTAGATTCTGCACCGGCCGTAAGCACCGCAAGAGAGATACGGCAACCCGAGTTCACGAGTGCCATCGGCCAGTCCGACTCCACGGTCGTTGCGCCCCGCCGGCTACGCGCGCAGGTGGTTGTGGATGAACTGGATGGCCATGGACCCCTCCCCCACCGCCGCGCCCACCCGCTTTACGGAACCGCTGCGCACGTCGCCCGCCACGAACACGCCGGGCATGCTCGTCTCCAGCAGTTCGCGCGGGCGCTCCAGCGGCCACTCCGCCCTGCCCTCCAGGTCCGGCCCGGCCAGCACGAATCCCTGCTCGTCGCGCAGCACCACGCCGTCCAGCCAGTCCGTGCGCGGCGCCGCGCCGATGTACACGAACAGCGTGTTCGTCTCCAGCACCTCGCGCTCCCCCGTCCCGGTGTCCTCCACCGTCACCCGCTCCAGCAGCTCGTTCCCCGACACGTCCGTGACCTTGCTGCGCGGGCGCAGGTGGATGTTGGGCGTGCGCTCAATGCGGCCCATGAGGTACTCCGACATCTTTTCCGAGAAATCCTCCTCGGGCGCCACCATGGTGATGCTCCGGGCGTAGCGCGCCAGGTACAGCGCCGCCTGCCCGGCGGAGTTCCCCGCCCCCAGCATGAGGACGTCCCGCTCGCGGCAGGTGGGGATGGCCGCCGCCGCGCCGCCGTAGTACACGCCGCGGCCGATCAGCCGGTCGCAGCCGGGGGCCTCCAGCATGCGCCACGACACGCCCAGCGCCAGCAGCACGGCGTGCGCGCAGAGCGTGCTTCCGTCATCCAGCGTCACCACGCGGTTGGGCTCCTCCTCGCGCAGCCCCACCACGTCGCGCGCCACCACGATCTCCGCGCCGAAGCGCGTGGCCTGCCGCACCGAGCGCTCGGCCAGTTCGCTGCCGCGCAGCCCGTCCGGAAAGCCCAGGTAGTTTTCGATCGCCTCGCTCATCCCCGCCTGCCCGCCCGGCGCGTCGCGGTCAATGAGCACCACGCGCAGCCCCTCGCTGGCACCGTACACCGCCGCGGCCAGCCCGGCCGGCCCGCCGCCCACGATGACCAGGTCGTAGAAGGGCGCCCCGGGCTCCGTCTGCAGCCCCACCTTGGCGGCGAGCTCCTCGTCCGTCGGGTCCGCCAGGTCGGTTCCGTCGCTGAAGCGCAGCAGCGGCAGGCCGCGCGCGCCCAGCCCCAGTTCATCCACCTCCCGCCGCGCCGCCACGTTGGCCTCGTAGTCGATCCAGTGATACGGCACCCGGCTGCGGGCCAGAAAGTCGCGCACCTCGTGCCCGCGGGGCGACCAGGTGTACCCGATCACGCGGACGCGCCCCGCCGACGTTCGTTCGTTGTTCATCCCACCGCGCTGGCTGGTGCCCGTCCCCGTGCGCCGGATGCGGCGCGTGAAGGTCCGCTTTCCGTCACGCCCCGTGCCACGCCCGCCCCAGGCCGCGGGACCAGCCCCGCCGCGCCGTCCATTCCGGTGGAGGGCGGAAACGAAATCGCCGGCCCGGAAGCGCTTCCCGGTCCGGCGATGCCGTCATCAGATCGTTTTCCGCCCGCGGCGGACGGCACTCACTCGTGGGCGAGGGGAACGTGCACACCCATGGGCGGGAGCGCGAACCAGCGCGGGCGCGGCTCGGCGTCCGCCAGGCAGAGCTCCACGGCCAGCGCGGCGGTGCGCGGCAGGAACGGCTTGCGCAGGTACGCGCAGAAACCCGCCTCCTCCAGCCGTTCAGGCGTCTGGTCCTCCGCCGTGACCGCGATGATGGCGATGTGCGCTGTACGCGGATCGGCCTTGAGAATGCGCGTGGCCTCCCAGCCATCCATCACCGGCATCTGCAGGTCCATCAGGATCAGGGCGGGCAGATGCTGCCTGGCCTGCGCAACGGCTTCCTCGCCGTTGACCGCCAGCAGAACCGCGTACCGTTTGTGCGTAAGGATCGCGGACAGGATCACGCGATTGTCTTCCTGGTCGTCGGCGACGAGAAGGAGCTTCTGGCTCATGGAGCGCCTGCCTTGAGATAAGGAGACGCAGAGCTGGCTGTGGCTGGTCGCGGGATTCGGGGATCCGGCGCGAGGAATGACGCGGAGGACCTACGGAGGCCGTGGCAGGTAGCGAGATCTGCAGATTCGCTCTACTGTACACCGGATCGTCTGTTCCGATACCGATGGCCTGAACGGCCTGGCTTTTCCACGCACCCGGCCGCCGGATACGGACGCCAATGGACGGCGCCGCGCCGGCTTTCATCCGCCCGACCGCGAAAACTTTTCATGTCCCGATCCATGCCGCGCGACACACCGGGCCCGGACGGCCGCACCGGGATCGCCATGTCCATCAACCCCGACGCCGGCACCCATCCCGTCACGGCGGACCCGCGCGAACTGGATGCGGCGCGGCGGGCGACGGAGCGGTCGCTGGCGCGCTTTCCCTACTACACGGCGCGCTACGGCGACCGCGCGCTGCGCTTTGGCGACAGCGACGGGGCGTGGCTCGCGCTCATCGCGCAGCTGGATCCGCCGTTCGTGCTGGAGCAGACCGGGTGGCTGGCCTCCGTGCTCGCCTCGCGCGGCATGCCGACGCTGCTGATGGAAGAGCACCTGCGCTACCTGAGCGAGGAACTGAGCGCGGCCGTGCCGGAGCACGCGGACCGGTACGCGCAGCTCCGCGCCGCCGCCGATGCCCTGCGCGAGCGGCGCCACCGGGGCGGCGATCCCGCCCGGCTGGCCGCCATCGCCGCGGCGTTCGGGGAACGGACCGGCGCGTCGGGCGGCATGGCCGGGCTGGGCGAGATCCTGGTGGCCGCCGCGGCGGACGAGAACGCCGGGCTGAGCGGCACGGTGCACAACGTGGAAAGCTGGGCCTGCGATCCCGCCCGCTTTGGCGCGGAGTGGATCGATGCGGTGCGAGACACGGTGGCCGAAGCCGGGAAGGCGGGCGCGGCGGACTGATCGCCTGCTCCCGTCCCACGCTCGCGGACAGCCCGCGCGTCCCCTCCCGGGCGCGCGGGTTTTCTGTTACACATTTGTGACAAAGTGCGGAACGCCGGCCCCGTGCGCCGCCGGGAGTGAGACGGGCGTGCCCCGGATCCAGTGGATAACCGGCGCAGAATCGGGGATTTCGCCCGCGCATGGTTGATGCTGGCGGTCCGGGATGGACGGACCTCACGCACGGGGTCCGCCCGGCCGGATCGGGACGGATCGGAGGCGGATTCTCTCATGTCCATACACTTCGTCATCGACGCGTGCTGCGAGTGCGTGGTGACCCGGATGTCGGGAGAGGTGTCGGGGGCGGACGTGCAGCGGTACCTGCGCGAACTGCGGGCGCACCCGGATTTCGACGCGGAGTTCCCGCGCATCGTGGACATGCGCCGCATCACGCAGATGCCCACCGCGGCGGAGATGCGGATGGTTGCGCAGACGGCGCCCGCCATGGAAACCGGCTCCGCCCGCCGCGCGCTGATCGCCGACCGCGATTACCCGTACGGACTGCTGCGCATGTTTGAGATCATCGCCGGAATCCACTCCACCACCACCGAGTACCGCGCCTTTCGCGACCCCGCCTCCGCCGCCGAATGGCTCGGCCTGGACCCATCCGTCACCGACTCGCTGCAGGAGCCCGGCCCGGACGTCCCTCCCGCCTGACACGCTTCCGTCCACGCCAGGACGGGCGTCCCGCGCTCCGCTCACCCGCAGACGTTCGGACGCCTGTGGACCGCGCCGGGCCGGCTCGCGACACAACGATCCCCTCCACCCCGATCGTCCCCGCCGCCGCTCGCCGGGCGCGCGCGCCCGGCACCCCTTGCCGGGTTGCGTATGTTGCAGCCACACAGCGGATGCGCGGGGCGCGGACGGCTCCCGCGGCCCGGGGGACGGCACGGCGCATGCGGCCGGTGACCGGGGCAGAAAACAAGGCGGCATCTGGCCGGAGCCGCCCCGCCCACCCCACATTTCTCCCGGGTTCCGCTCCCGCGGCACCGCCGCCCCTGCCCGCTCGTGAGAACGCCGCTGTCTCCGGCGGCGCACAACACCCAAGGAGTGCCTGATGGTCAAACCGGTGATGCTCGCGGTGGACGATGACCCCGAGGTGCTGCAGGCC
>NZ_DASVTX010000352.1:0-9960 GCF_036387355.1 Longimicrobium sp. | reverse complement strand
TAGCCGTACGTGCGCCCCGTGGTGTTGAGCTGGTTGGTGCGCACGGTGAGCTCTTCGGCGCGCTGCAGGTCCGCCTCGGTGCACGGGCCCAGGGTAAAGCGCATGTCCAGCGTGCGCAGAAACTCCTCGGACGGGCCGTTGTACGACTCCTCCGCGCGGCCGCGGGCGATGTCCGCCTGGTACATGCGGCGGCGGTTCCGGCTGTCCTGGGTGATGAACTCGGGGTTCAGCTCCGGGCGCTCCAGCATGCCGTCCAGCTCCGCGGCGTCCAGGGTGCGCACGGCGGGGCAGGCGAACGCCACCTCCTCGCGCTCGAACGGCTGGTCGTCCACGAACAGGAACGTGTCCTGGCCGATATTGAGAGCCTTGGCGATGGCCTCGACGTTCTGCCCCTTGGCGTTCCAGTTGATGTGCGGATACAGGAAGTAGTCGGCGATGCCGAGCGCCTGCAGCCGCGCCATGGCCCGGTCGTGGTCGTTGCGGCTGGCGATGGACTGCAGGATTCCGCGCTCGTCCAGCGTGCGCAGGATGTGCTCGACGCCGGGCCGGAGCTCGACCGTGTCGTCTTCCAGCAGGATGCCGTTCCACACGGTGTGGTCCAGGTCCCACACCACGCACTTGACCGTCTTGGGCGGCTTCTGCGTGCCGGCGGCCGGCGCGGCGGCCGGCAGGATTTCGTTGCTCACGCGTATCCATCGGTGATCGGGGTGTCCGCAACGGACAGGGCCCGGCTGTTTCGATTCATCATCCCCACGTTCCACCGCCGTCCGAAAACGAATCCCGGCGGATCACACCCGCACTCAGCACTCCGCACTCCGCGCTCAGCACTCAGCACTCAAGCCCTGCCCATGATCTCCGCCGCCTCGTCGTCCGAAATCGACTCGAGCTCCGCGATGATCGCGGTCTCGATCAGTTCGGCGAACTTCGCGATCGTGGGGGCTTCGAAGATGGACTGCAGCGGAAGCTCCAGCTGGAACATGTCGCGCACACGGGCCACGATCTGCGTGGCGAGCAGCGAGTGCCCACCCATCCCGAAGAAGTCATCGTGGATGCCGATGCGGCGGATGCCCAGCAGGCTCTGCCACAGCTCCGCGAGCGCTTCTTCCACCTCGTTGGTGGGGGCGTGGTACTCCGATTCCAGCTCCGGCCGTTCATACAGCACGTCCGCGGGGCGGGCCGCCTCGGCGCGCTCGTTCCACCGGGTCTGCAGGTCCGTGGTGGAAACCAGAAGCTGTGCCTCTCCCGCCAGGGCGAGCGCATGATCGAACGCCGCGCGCAGTTCGTCCGGGGCGATGCCGTCCGGGTCTGCCTCCGTCGCCGCGCGGTCCACCGCCAGCGCCGTCCACCCGGCACGGGCGGCAAAGGCATCGATGAGCGTGTGCGCGGCGGTCACGCGAACGTGGCCCACGGCACCCAGTTGGCCCGCGAGCGAGGTGTGGGCGACGATCCATTCCGGACGCCGGTCGCCCAGCGCGGTGCGCATCGCCTCCAGGGTGCGTTCGACGGCGGCGAGCTGGTCCGCCCACTCCGCCGCGGCTTCGCCCACACCGGCGATCCCCACGATTTCCGACAGGTCCGGCGCGTACAGCACCCCGTCGATCCGCCCCAGCCGCGTTTCCGCTTCCGTGACGGCTTCCGTGAGGGAAGCCGGATCAGCGAGGTCGGCGCGGATGGTCTCCGCGGCGCCGTCCGCCTCGCCCCCCTGCCCCGTGGGGAGAATGAAGGCCATGCGCACGCCGGGCGTTTCGGCGATGGCCGCCGCAATGCGCGCGGAACCGGCGCCGACGAGCAGGTATCCGCCGTTTTCGCGGATGCGCGCGGCGGGGGACGCGGTGCGGACGGGGTGGAACGCGCGCACCCAGCGGTGGCGGCCGCGCAGCGCCACCACGTCGCCCACGCCGCCGGACAGGATTTCCGCGGCGATGCGCGGGGCCAGCTCCGCCGTGGGCGCGCCGGCGGGGACGTCCACCACGCGGCAGGCGAGGTGCGGGTGCTCGCGCTCGATGCCGCGCGCCACGCCCAGGAGCGCGGCCATCAGCGGCGACGGCTCCTCGTCTCCCGTCACCTGCTGCGCACCTTCGGTCAGCACGATCAGCTCGGTGGGGGCGCCGGACGCGGCCAGGGCGTCGGCGAAGAGCAGCAGGCTGGGGATGGCCATCCGCACATCGGAAAGCGCCAGCGCGTGCACCACCGCGCGCGGCCGCATCCCGATGGAGGCGAGGGTTTCCGTCATCTGCCGGTAGTCCTCTCGCAGCGCGGGGCGGACGGTGTGCATCCGCTTGCCCGCGCTGAAGCCGGTGTCGGGCCGCACGGAGATGACGTTGTAGCCCACCCGGTCCAGCGCCGAGGTGACGCGGTCCGCCAGCCCCTGCCCGCTGGACATCAGCAGGATGTGATCGTGTCCGGGCGATGGCGCCGCGGGTGCGGGCGTCCGCGTCCACGTCGCGGCGTGGATCCATTGCGCGGGGTCCGCATGGCGCGCGTTTGCCGCCACGCGCGCGGCCTGTCCCTCCTCCGCCTGCGGAAGCTCCACCCAGTAGCGCTGCCGCTCCCAGGGATAGGTGGGGAGGGCGAGGCGCTGGCGCCGCTCGGCACCGCGAACGGCGGCCCAGTCCACCTCCACCCCCGCCAGCCAGAGCCGGCCCAGCGCGTCCAGCAGAAACTGCGTGTCGGGGCGCCGGTCGTACGCGTAGCGCAGGGAGGGGATGGCCGCGGCGGGGGCCGGCTCGCCGTCCGCGCGCTGGCGCACAAAGGTGGACAGCGTCTGCCCCGGCCCGACCTCGACGAGAACGCGGCGGGGCTCGGACAGCAGTTCCGACACGCCTTCCGCGAAGCGGACGGTGCCCATCAGGTGGCGGGTCCAGTGTGCCGGGTCCGTCGCCTCCGCGTCGGTGATCCACGTCCCGGTGACGTTGCTGATCATGGGGATGCGGGGCGGGCGCAGCTCCGCGCGGGCGGCGCGCTCGGCCAGCGGGGCCAGCGCGGGCGCCATCATGGGCGAGTGGAAGGCGTGCGTCGTCGCCAGCCGGCGGGCGGTGTGCCCGGCCGCCGTGAGCGCCGCTTCCAGCGCGGCGATGGCGTCATCCGGTCCGGCGGCCACGGTCAGTTCCGGCGCGTTCACCGTCGCCACGACCGTGTCCGGGGACAGGAACGGGCGCAGCGCCGGCTCGGAAAGCGACACCGCGAGCATGGATCCGCCGGGGAGTCCGCCGATCAGCCGGGCACGGTCCGCCACCAAGGCCAGGGCGTCCTCAAGCGTGAGCACCCCCGCGATGCACGCCGCCGCGTACTCGCCCAGCGAGTGCCCGATGACGGCATCCGGTACGATCCCCCAGCTCATCCACAGCTTTGCCAGCGCGTAGTCGATGACGAACACGGCGGGCTGGGCCAGCTCCGTGCGGTTCAGCCGCTCCGCCCGCGGATCGGCGGCGCCGGACGACCGGCCGAGCATCGCCTTGAGGTCGAAGCCCTGCACCGGCGCCGCGTCGGACGGCGGCGGCCCGGCGAACAGGACGTCGCGCAAGTCCATCCCCAGCGCGGGCTTGAGCAGTTCGGCGCAGCGGTCCACCTCCGCGCGAAACACCGGCTCGGCCTCGTACAGCCCGCGCGCCATCCCGGGGTACTGGTCGCCCAGCCCGGGAAAGAGGAAGGCCACCGAACGGCTCCCGGATTCCGCCACCCCCATCGCAACGCGGTCGGGCAGGCGGTCGCGCAGCAGCGCCGCCGCGTTCTCGCCGTCGCGAACGACGACGGTGCGCCGGTGGGGGAACGCGCGGCGCCCCTCGCGCAGGGTGAAGGCGACGTCGGCCAGCGGCTGCTGCGGGTTGGCTTCCAGGTGGGCGGCCAGGCGGTCCGTCGCGGCGTCCAGCGCCCGCGGCGAGCGGGCGGACACGGTCAGAAGCTGCCACGGGCGCGACGGTCCCGACGGCTCGCGGGGCGGCGCCTCTTCCAGGATGACGTGCGCGTTCGTTCCGCCGATGCCAAAGCTGCTCACGCCCGCGCGGCGCGGGTGCCCGGGCGCGGGCGTCCAGTCGCGCAACTCGTTGCAGACAAAGAACGGAGAGGCGGCGAAGTCGATCTTGGGATTCGGCCTGGTGAAGTGCAGCGTAGGCGGGATCTGTGCGTGCTCCAGCGAGAGCACCGTCTTGATCAGCCCCGTCACCCCGGCGGCCGTGTCCAGGTGCCCCACGCTGGTCTTGGCCGCCCCGAGCGCGCAGAACCCGCAGTCTTCCGTGGCCGTCCGATAGGCACGCGTGAGCGCGGCGATCTCGATGGTGTCGCCCAGTTCCGTCCCGGTGCCGTGCGTTTCCACGTAGGTGATGGACGACGGATCGACGTCCGCGGCGGAGAGCGCTTCGCGGATGGCGGAGGACTGTCCTTCCACGCCAGGCGCGGTAAAGGCGACCTTGGCCGAACCGTCGTTGTTGATGGCGGATCCGCGGATGACGGCGCGAACGGGGTCGCCGTCGCGCAGGGCATCGGCCAACCGTTTCAGGACAACAACGCCCACGCCGCTGCCGCTCAGCGTTCCAGCGGACTGCTCGTCGAAGGCGCGGCAGTGCCCGTCGGGCGAGCTGATCCCGCCGTGGCTGTAAAGGTATCCCCCGTCCTGGGGAATCAGGACGGTGGCGCCGCCGGCGAGCGCCATGTCGCTTTCCCCGCTCAGCAGGCTCTGCGCGGCCAGGTGAACGGCCACCAGCGACGTGCTGCAGGCGGTCTGCACGGTGAGCGCGGGGCCGCGCAGGTTCAGCTTGTACGCCGTGCGCGTGGCGATGAAGTCCTTGCCGCTGGCCAGGTTGGCCTGAAAGTGGCCCACGCTCCCCATGAGCGCCGGGTTGTTGCGGACGTGCTGCTCCACGTACATGGGCGCGCCCGACCCGGCGTACACGCCCACGCGGCCGCGCACGTGCTCCGGCGCGTACCCGGCGTTTTCCATCGCTTCCCAGGCGCACTCCAGGAACAGGCGATGGCTGGGCTCCAGGATCTCCGCCTCGCGCGGGCTGTAGCCGAAAAACCCGGCGTCGAAGTGCTGCACGTCGCGCAGCCGGCCGATGGAGCGCACGTAGTCCGGGTGCGCCAGGTGCGCTTCGGGAACGCCGGCCGCGCGAAGCTCGTCGTCGGTGAAGTGGGTGATCCCCTCCACGCCGTCGCGCAGGTTGGCCCAGAACTCGTCCACGCTGTCCGCGCCGGGAAAGCGCCCCGACATCCCGATCACGGCGACGTCGAACTCCCCGTGCACCTCCTCCATATCCGCCATCGGACGATCCAGTTCGTCCGCCCGTGCCTGTTCGTGCTCGCTCATCGTTTCCGGTCCTGGATGTGTATGTCCCGCACTGTTGGCCGATGCCGCATTCGGCCCGCCCGTGGCGCCTTCCGTGTCCCTGTCCCGCCGTTCCCCCGCCACTCCCGCGTCTTCCGCGTGAAACGCCGCTGCCGTCCAGCGGACGATCAGCGGCGCCTCCGCATGCGGTCGCGCCGGCTGGCGCCCCGGTCCGCGCCCTCGGCGTGCGGCGCTTCCGCCGCTCCACTCGTGGCGGGAGATGATCGGGGATCGAGGTGTGCGGCGAGCGCGGCGATGGTGGAGTGCTGGAACAGGTCCACCACCGACACCTCGCGCCCCAGCGCCGTCCCCAGCTTTTCCTGCACGCGGGCCACCAGCATGGAGTGCCCGCCGATGTCGAAGAAGTTGTCGTCCACGCCCACGGCATCTACCTGCAGCACCTCGCGCCAGACGGCGGCAATGGTGCGTTCGGTGGCGCTCTGCGGAACGGACACGGAGCGCGGCGCCTCGCCCATGGGATCGGGAAGGCGGCGGCGGTCCACCTTGCCCGTGGCGCCCAGCGGCATGCGGTCCAGCAGCACCACGCGGGCGGGAACCATGTAGTCCGGCAGGCGCTCCCGGACGTGCGCCCGGACGATCCCCGCGTCCAGCGACGCGCCCGGCACCGGCTGGACGTAGCCCACGAGCACACGGTTCACGCCTTCGCCGCGCACGGTGACCGCGGCCTGCGCAATCGCCGGATGGGCGAGAAGAACGGACTCGATCTCCCCCGGCTCCACGCGGAAGCCACGGATCTTCACCTGGTCGTCCGTGCGCCCCAGGAACTCCAGCGCGCCGTCCGCCCGCCAGCGCACGCGGTCGCCCGTAGCGTACATCCGCGCGCCCGGCTCTGTCGCAAAGGGATTGGGGATGAAGCGCTCCGCCGTGAGCGCGGGTCGGCCCAGGTAGCCGCGGGCCAATCCCACTCCCGCCACGAACAGCTCGCCCGCCACCCCGATGGGCACCGGCTCGCCGCGCGCGTCCAGCACGTAGCTCTGCTGGTTGTCCACCGGCGTTCCGATGGGCGGCAGCCCGGCGCCGTCAGGCGCCACGTCGCACCCGGTGCTGACGACGGAGTTTTCCGTGGGCCCGTACAGGTTCACCAGCCGCAGCCCGCGCGGCCCGCGCCGCCGCAGCGCGTCGCCGCCGGTGAGCAGGGCGCGCAGCCCCGCCGGACGGGGCGCGCCCCGCTCCATGGCCTCCAGCACCGCCTCCGCGGCGGGCGTCGGCAAGAAACAGACGGTTACTCCGGCGTCGCCGATCCAGCGCACCAGGCCGGCCGGATCGGCGCGCAGCGGCTCCGGAAGGATGTGCAGCGTGGCGCCCGCGGTGAGCGCGGACCACGTTTCCATCGCGCTCGCATCGAAGGCCGGGCTGGCCAGCAGCGCGGCGTGATCGTCCTCGCCCAGCCCGTACGCGGACCGGTACCAGGCAGCCATGTTGGCCACGCCGCGGTGCGCGACGGCGACGCCCTTGGGAAGGCCGGTGCTGCCGGAGGTGTAGATCACGTACGCCAGCGCGTCCACGTCCGTGGCGGATTCCGGATCGCCGTCCGGCTCGGACGCAAGGTCGTCCCCGTCCATCCACAGCACGGGGACGCCGATCGTTTCCAGCCGGTCGCGGGCAGCGGAACTCGCCACGACGGCCGCCACGCCGGCGTCCTGCAGCGTGTACGCGATCCGCTCCGGCGGCGACATCGGGTCGATGGGGACGTAGGCGGCGCCGGCTTTGAGGATGCCAAGTTCCGCCGCCACCAGCGCCGGCGAGCGGTCCAGGAGCACGGCCACGCGCCGCTCCGGCCCCGCGCCCATCCCCCTCAGCCGATGCGCGACGCGGTTGGCCCACCGGTCCAGTTCCGCGTAAGTCAGCGACTCCTCTTCCGATACCACCGCTGGCGTGTTCGGAGTGCGCCGCGCCTGTTCGGACACGAGCCGGTGAAGCACGTCGACGCGGTGATCGACGGCAGTGCGGTTCCACTCCCGCAGCACGGTGCGGCGCTCGTCTTCGCCCATCATGGAAAGGGCAGACACCCGGCTCTCCGGAGCCGCCACCGCGGAGGCGATCAGCGTGCGGAAGTGCTCCCCGAGGCGGTGGATCGTCGGCGCGTCGAACACGTCTTCCGCGTACTTGAAGCCGCCGTGCAGCACCCCGCCGGCATCCACCATCGCCAGCGTCAGGTCCACCTTGGCGCTCCCCGTGTCCGGCTCGCTGGCGCCCACCTGCAGGCCGGCGAATTCCAGCGCCGCGCCGGTCCCTCCCGGCTGCATGGAAAACAGCACCTGGAACAGCGGATGGCGGGCGACGCTGCGCTCCACTTTCAGCTCCTCCACCAGCCGCTCGAACGGCACTTCCTGGTGCGCGTAGGCGTCCAGCGTGCGCCCGCGCACCTGCTCGAGCAGGTCGGAAAAGGTGGGGTCGGCGGCCAGGCTGGCGCGCAGCGTGAGGGTGTTGAGGAAGACGCCGATCAGCCCCTCCGTCTCTTCCGGCGTGCGCCCCGCGATGGGCGAGCCGATGACGATGTCGTCCGCGCCGGACCAGCGCGCCAGCAGGACGTCGAACGCGGCCAGCAGCGTCATGAAGACGGTCGCGCCGTGGCGCCTTCCGAGTTCCGCCACGGAAGCCGACAGCTCCGGCGTGAGCGCGAAGGGCACCATCCCGCCGCGGAACGACGGAAGGGGCGGATGCGGGCGGTCGGTGGGGAGGGCGAGGACGGGGGCGCCGTCCAGCGTTTCCCGCCAGAAGGCGAGCTCGCGTTCCAGCGCCGGGCCGTCCAGCCGCTCCCGCTGCCACACCGCATAATCCGCGTACTGCACGGGGAGCGGGGCCAGCACGGCGTCCCCGTTTTCCCGCCCCGCGGCGTAGAATTCCGACAGTTCGCGAAAGAGCACGCCCAGCGACCACCCGTCGCTGACGATGTGGTGCATCGCCAAGAGAAGGACGTGCTCGCCGTCCGCCGCGCGCAGCAGGCGTGCGCGGAACAGCGGCCCCTCCGCCAAATCAAAGGGCGCCCGCGCCATCTCCTCTCCCGCCACCCGCGCGTCAACCCCGGGATCCTCCGCACCCGACAGGTCGGTGAGCGGGAGGGGGATGCGGAGTTCGGGAAGGATGACCTGCACCGGCTCGCCGTCCTCGACGCGAAAGACGGTGCGCAGCGACTCGTGCCGCTCAACCAGCGCGTTCAGCGCCCATTCCATTGCCGACGCGTCCAGCTCGCCCCGCAGGTGCAGCGCGACGGGGATGGTGTACGCGGTGCGCGCCCCGGCCAAGCGCGACACGAACCAGAAGCGCTGCTGCGCAAAGGAAAGCGGGAGCGGCCGGTCGCGGCGCGTGGGGAGCAGCGGCGGGGGAACAAACTCGCTTCCCGCGCGGGCGGACGCGGCGCGCGCGGCCAGTCCGGCCACCGTCGGCGCCTCGAACAGGGCGCGGAGGGGAAGGTTGACGCCGAACGCTTCGCGGATGCGCGACACTACCTGCGTGGCGCGAAGGGAATGCCCGCCCAGGTCAAAGAAGTTGTCGTGCACGCCGGGCGTCACGCCCAGCACGCGCGCCCAGATCCCGGCCACCACCTCCTCGGCCGGGGTGCGCGGCGGCACCTGTCCCGCCGCCGCGGCGGTGTCGTCCGGGGCGGGAAGTGCGCGGCGGTCCACCTTGCCGCTGGGGGTGAGCGGCATGCTTTCCAGCGTGACCCACGTGGCGGGAACCATGTACTCAGGCACACGGCTGGCGACATGGGCGCGCAGATCGGCCAGCGTGGGCGCGGCGCCCTCCACGGGGACCAGCCAGGCGACGATCCGCTTTTCCGCGCCTTCGCCGCGCACGGCCACGGCGGCCTCGCGCACGGCGGGATGGGTGCCCAGCGCGGCCTCGATCTCCCCCGGCTCCACGCGGAACCCGCGCACCTTCACCTGAAAGTCGGTCCGCCCCACGTACTCCAACTCGCCGGTCGGCACCCAGCGCGCGAGGTCTCCGGTGCGGTACAGGCGGCTTCCGGACGCCCCGAACGGGTCGGGGATGAAGCGCTCCGCAGTCAGCCCGGGACGGTTCAGGTAGCCGCGCGCCAGGTTCAGCCCCGCGGCGAACAGCTCGCCGGGAACGCCCACCGGAGCGGGGTTCAGGCGCGCGTCCAGCACGTGCAGCCGCGTGTTGTCCACGGGCGTGCCGATGGGGGGAAGCAGCGGCCACTCCCGCGCGTCTTCCGCCACCCGGTGCGCGCTGACGACGTGTGTTTCCGACGGGCCGTACTGGTTGTCCAGCCGCAGCCCGGGGTTGGCGGCAACGAAGGCGCGGAGCTGCGGCGTGGAGCGCAGCGCTTCACCCGCGGTGACGATCTCACGCAGTTCCGGGAGGGACGCCTCCGCATGCTCCGCCGTCTCGGCCAGGTTCTGCAGGGCGGCAAAGGGAAGGAACAGCCGCTCCACCCGCTGCTCGCGCAGCAGCGCCAGCAGCGCCTCGGCGTCCCGGCGGGTGTCGTCATCCGTAAGGACGAGCGTGCCCCCGGCCGCCCACGTCGCGAAGATCTCCTGGAACGAGACGTCGAACGAGAGCGAGGCGAACTGCAGCGTCCGCGCGGGCGCTGCACCGTTCCACCGGGCAAGCTGCCAGCGCAGCAGGTTCACCAGCGCGCGGTGCGGAAGGGCGGC
>NZ_DASVTX010000351.1:0-2965 GCF_036387355.1 Longimicrobium sp. | reverse complement strand
CTGGTACCTGGTGCACACCATCAACAGCAACTGGGCGGAGATGCGCCGCTTTGAGTGGCGCGTTCACCCCGGGATGCTGGCGGCCAGCGTGGCGGCGCACGTGCTGGTGCTCGGCTTTGGCGTGTGGGTGTGGAGCCGCGTGCTGCGCCACTTCGAGCATCCGCCCGTGCCGCTGGGTGCGCTGCAGCGCATCTGGTTCCTGAGCAACCTTGCCCGGTACGTGCCGGGCAAGGTCTTTCAGTTCGTGGCCGTGGCGCAGCTGAGCCGCAACGCGGGGCTCTCGGGCGCGGTGCTGCTCACCTCCATGCTGGTGCACACCGGGATCACCCTCATGGGCTCGCTGGTGGTGGCCTCGTGGACGCTGTCCCAGGGCGTGTTCCGCGGCGTGGACCCGCGGTGGGCCGGGGTGGCGGCGATGGGGGCGGCCCTCGTCTCGGTGCATCCCGCGCTGCTGAACCGCGTGCTGGCCGCCATCCCCCGCCTGCTCAAGCGCGACGTGATCCGGTGGAACGGCACCTGGGCGCAGGGAGCGGGGCTGGTGGCGCTTTCGGTGGTGAGCTGGGGGCTGTACGGCGTGGCGTACCACCTGTTCGTCGCCTCGCTGGCTCCCCTGCCCTGGCGGCTGATGCCGCAGATGGCGGGGGTGAACGCCCTGTCCTTCTTTGCGGGGTACTGGTCTCCCCTGCCGGGCGGCGGCGGGCTGCGCGAGGCGTCCATGACGCTCTTTCTGAAGCCGTACCTGCCGCAGGGCGTGGCGGCGGTGCTTTCGCTGGCCGCGCGGCTGTGGACCATCGCGGCGGAGCTGATCGGCGGGGGCGCGGCGCTGCTCCTGGCCCGCGGCGCGCTTGGGAAGGTTGGGCGAGGTGCGGACGACGGCGCGGCGGCGGAGGACGTGCCCGTGCCGCCGGCGCTCTGAACGCACCCATGGCGCGCTCCGCGACAATCCGGTTACATTGGCGGTTTGCCTGAATCAGAACGGACGAGGATCAGAACGGACATGCTGGACGACCTGAAGAACAAGCTCGGCGAAGAGATCGAGCGGCTGACGCACGAGCTGCAGGTGATCATTCCCGAGGCGATCAAGAAGGCCGTGGAGCACGGCGACCTTCGCGAAAACTCGGAGTACAAGAGCGCGCTGGAGCGCCAGCAGTTCATCTCGGCCCGGCTGAACCACCTGACGCAGCGCGCGGGCGAGCTGTCCAAGATTGACCTGTCGCAGATTCCCGCCGACCGCGTGGGCTTCGGCTCGCGCGTGCGCGTGGTGGACATGCGCACCAAGGAAGAGGAAACCTACACGCTGGCCTTTGGCGATTTCATCGACAAGGACAACCTGGACAGCGGGCAGATTTCCATGGCCTCCGCGCTGGGGCAGCAGCTCATGGGCAAGCAGAAGGGCGACAAGGTCAGCATTCAGCTCCCCCGCGGCGAGCGCAAGCTGCACATCAAGGAAGTCGTCACGCTGGCGCAGATGGTGGAAAAGAGCTGACCCGCTCCGTCTTCATGGACGGAAAGAGCCCCGGACCTCTTCACGAGGTCCGGGGCTCTTTCCTTTCCCGCCGGTGGCGGGGTCAGCGCAGCGGGGTCAGGCTGGTGTAGTTGTACTGCGTCCCCGCGTCGTTGGCCAGCGTGCCGATGACGGCTACGGTGGGATAGCCCAGGGTGGGATGGTACTCGGCGCGCACCTCGGTTCCGGCGCGCAGGGCCTCGCTCATCTGCGTGAACATCGCGTCGATGGAAGGCGTCCACTCCCACTGCTCGCGCGGGGCCTCGGCGCCGGTTTCGGTGATGCGGACGGAGGTGACCGCGCCGTTTCGCACTTCCACGTCCACCGGCTCGCGGCCGCGGCAGAAGCAGGAGCGCTCCACGTGCACGCGGTAGCTGGTGATGCCGGCCGCGCGCCACCGGGCGCGGGCCTGGTCCAGCGACGACTGCGTGGCCGCGGGCGTCACGCCCGGCTCATTGGCGGGCGCGGCGTGCACCACTGGAGTGCAGGCGGCCAGGGAAAGAGCGATCAGGAACAGCGATGCGCGATGGATCATGGGTCTCCGGCTGAGAAACGGTCCGTGTGTGTACCTGCGCTCCTGCAACGCGCGGCGGGCGCCCCCGCTGACACGGGCGCTCAGCCGTGCCCGATCAGCTGCACCACGCGCTCGATCACGTCTTCCGTGTCGGTGACGACGATGGCGTTGGTGGCCTCGTTGGCGACCACGGCGCCGCGCGCGGAAAGCATGGGCGTCACCACCCGCGCCACGTCTTCGGCGGGAATGTAGCGGATGCGGATGGCGCGCGTCACCAGCGGCGCCAGCGTGACGGCCGCGGCGGCCTGCGCGGCGGTCTCCACCCGCAGCAGCCCCGGGGCGATCTGGCGCACGTCGTACCCGTACGCCCGCAGGATGGCGCGCAGGGCGGTGTCCCATGGCTGGTTGCGCACCTCCGCGCTGATGGTGCCGCCCACCCCCGCTCCCAGGATGATGGAGTGCCCGCCAAATTCGGCAAAGGCGCGCACCACGTCCGCCGTTTCCGCTTCGCGGAACGAGACGCTGATGCGGCGCGCTTCGCGGGCCTGTACGGGGGCCGGCGCGGAGGTCTGCGCGGCCGACGGCGCGGCCAGAAGGGCAGCCGCCAGCGCGGCCGCGGCAGGGATGCGGATCATGCGAATTTCCATCGGGATGGGCGGGGCGGCGGGGCTGGTCGAGAACCAATCTAACAGTCTCGCGCGCATGACGTTAGCGGGCAGGCTGCGCCACCGGCGAGGATCCGGGCGGGGGCGCATGGAAGGGATCGGGAAGTCCGGTTGTCTAACTTCCCGCGGGATTGTACGCAGCCCGCTCGCACCGCCAGGTTCCGCCGCCATCACACGGCGCGCGGATCGTCCACTGCCAGAACATCCGGCGCACGCCGGCTCGGCGGGTGCGGAAAGCTGTTTTCCGAGCCCGATGGGTGTTATTTTGGGCCATACTCCCTT
>NZ_DASVTX010000350.1:0-6440 GCF_036387355.1 Longimicrobium sp. | reverse complement strand
TAGGGAATAGGGAATAGGGAATAGGGAATAGGGAATAGGGAATAGGGAATAGGGAATAGGGAATAGGGAATAGGGAATAGGGAATAGGGAATAGGGAATAGGGAACTTCGGGTTGGCGCGGGCTGAGAATGCGTTTCGGGCGATTTGCGCGACGTGGGGTGCGGGGATGGTTGGCGATTGCGAGATCGTTCGTCCAGGCGCATTCTCGGAGGTCGTTTTTTCGGGGCGGATGGATCGGAGGCCGAGAGTTTCGAGCTCGCGCCGGGTTCGGGCGGTGCCTCTTGCGATGGAGCGGGGACGCGGGCCTATTGCTCGCGGGTGTGATGATGGCGGGCGAGGTGGGCCGGGTGGCCGCCCGCCCTGACGACCAGGACGGCGGGCCGCAGCGGCGGACCCGGCCGTCATCCCGAGGGGGAGGGCACGCTGACTCTGCGGATTGAAGTTTCGCCTCTGCGCGGCAACCGGCTCGCCATGGACTACCTGGCGGGCACACCGGAAGCCGCGCATTTCTTTTCCGGCCATCCCGCCGACCTGCAATCGTTCCGCGCCAAGCTGGAGGAGGTCACCCGCCGCTTTGGACGCGCCGAGCGCGAGGCGGCCGCCGCGGCCGTGCGTCCCACGTCCGCCAGCGCGCGCGAGCGGCTCGCCCGCTTCGTGGAGCAGGGCGGGGCCATGGTCACCACCGGCCAGCAGACGGGGCTGTTCACCGGCCCGCTGTACACCATCCACAAGATCCTCACCGCCATCCGCCTGGCCGAGGCACTGGAGCGGGAGCTGGGCATCATTGTCCTCCCCGTCTTCTGGTGCGCCTCCGAAGACCACGATTTCGCCGAGGCCAACCACACCTTCGCGGTGGACGGGGCGGGGAAGCTGCGCCGCTTCAGCGTGGGGCAGACGGACCCGCGCCCCGTGCCGATGAGCGAAATGCGGCTCGGAACGGACATCGAATCCGTAGTAGATGAATACGGGGAACTCGTTGCGCAGCAGCGCGGAACCGGTGTTGATCTCACACGCTTCTCAGGTCCATACCGGACGGGAGAAACAGTCGCCGGGGCGTTCCGCGGGATGGTGGAGGGGCTGTTCGCCGACTTCGATCTGCTGGTGACCGACGCAGCAGATCCCGCGCTCAAGCAGGTTTCGGTCCCGGTCCTCCGCGCGGCCGTCGCAGACGCGGCCGGGCACGAACGGCTGCTGCAGCAGCGGACGGAGGCGCTGGAGGTGGCCGGGTACGCGCCGCAGGTGACGCTGGTGCCCGACGCGGCCAACGTCTTCTATCACGGACCGGCCGGGCGCGAGCGCCTGGTGCGCGCGGGGCGAGGATGGGCGGCGCCGGACGCGCGCATCCGCGTTACGCCGGAAGAGGTGGAGGCGCGCATCGCCGCGGAGCCGGGCTCGTTCAGCCCCAACGTGCTGCTGCGGCCGGTGGTGGAGTCCGCCGTCTTTCCCACGCTCGCCTACGTGGGCGGGCACGCGGAGGTGGCGTACTTTGCCCAGATCGAGCCGCTCTTCGGCGCCATGGGCATCCTTCCCCCCGTGGCATACCCCCGCTTTTCCGCGCGCCTGGTTCCGGACGAGGTGGCCGAAGCGGCTGCGGAGCTTGGGGTTACGGACGCGGAACTCGCGCTCCCCGAGCACGAGCTCATCGCCCTGGTCGCGCGCCGGCGGCTGGCGCCCGAGGTGGGCGAGCGGCTGCGGGCGCTGCGCGGCTCCATCGTGGAGGGCTTCGGGGCGGTGATGGACGCGGCGGACGGGATCGACCCCAACCTGCAGCTGGCCATCGGCGCGCGGCGCGACCGGGCGCTGCTGGCCGCCGCGGACGCGGAGCGGAAGATCCTGGCCCACGCCAAGCGCTCCGACCGCGGGATCACGGAGCTTCTGCCCCTGGTCCGCAACACGCTGATGCCGTTCGGCGCGCCGCAGGAGCGCAGCCTGAACCTGCTGCCGTTCCTGGCGATGCGCCCCACGCTGCTGCGCGACCTGGCGGAGCGGATGGAGGTACGGCTGGGCGGCGCCGTGGCCCGTCCGGAGAGGATGCCGGATGGCGCGGTCCATGCACCCGCGCAGCCGCAGCCTGGATGACGCCTTCGTCGCCCGCCGCCGGAATGGCAGCGGGCGTTTCTCCTGAATGACCCGTTGATGAGCCGCGAAGTACCGCCGCGCCCGGAGCCTTTCACCGATCCGGACGTGACCGTAGAGATGGGCCCCGACGCGCTCAAGGACGCCGCGCTGGGCGCCGAGCCCGCCGACCAGTCCACGCCTGCCAAGCCGGTGGCGGAAAAAGGGCGGTCCGGCGCGCGCGGCAGCATGATGGTGGCCGCCGGCATTCTGCTCAGCCGCATCGCCGGGCTGGTGCGCCAGCGCGTGTTCGCGCAGTACTTCGGCACGTCCATCTACGCGGACGTGTTCAACGCCGCCATGCGCGTTCCCAACTTCATGCAGAACCTGCTGGGGGAAGGCACGCTCAGCGCGTCCTTCATCCCCGTATACGCGGAACTGCTGCAGGAGGGAAAGAAGGAGGAGGCCGGCCGCGTGGCGGGCGCCATCTTCTCGCTCCTGCTCGCCCTGGCGGGGGTCATGGCGCTCATCGGAGTGCTCTTTGCCCCGTTCCTCACCACGGTCTTCGTTCCCGGATTCGAGGGCGAGCGGCGCGAGGTCACCGTCCAGGTGGTCCGCATCCTCTTTCCCATGACCGGGGTGCTGGTGCTGAGCGCCTGGTCGCTGGGGATCCTGAACAGCCACCGCCAGTTCTTTCTGTCGTACGTGGCGCCGGTGGCGTGGAACGCGGCGATGATCGTCACGCTCTGGGCGATGGGCCACAAGGCGGACGGGCGTTCGCTGGTGGTGGCGCTGGCGTGGGGCGCGCTGCTGGGCGGCGTGCTGCAGTTCGCCGTCCAGATTCCCGGCGTGCTCAAGCTGGAGCGCTCGCTCAACATCCGCTGGGGCACGCACGTGGCCGGCGTGCGCGAGACGCTGCGGAACGCCGCGCCCGCGATCATGGGGCGAGGGGTGGTGCAGATCAGCGCGTGGATCGATGCCATGCTCGCCTCGTTCCTGGTGGTGGGTGCCGTGTCGACCATGCAGTACGCCATGACGCTGTACCTGCTTCCCATCAGCCTTTTCGGCATGTCGGTGGCGGTCGCCGAGCTTCCCGAACTGGCGCGGCAGCGCAGCGCGGGGGTGGAGCAGCTTCGCGAGCGCGGGTCGGCGGCGCTGGAGCGCATCGCCTTCTACGTGCTCCCCAGCTTTGTGGCGCTGGTGGTGCTGGGCGACGTGGTGGTGGCCGGCCTGTTCCAGACGGGCGAGTTCAACCGCGACTCCACCCTGATCGTCTACGCCACCACGGCCGCGTTCGCGACGGGGCTGATGGCGACGACGGCTTCGCGCCTGCTGTCGTCCACCTTTTTCGCCCTGCGCGACACCCGCACGCCGGCGCGCTTCGCCACGCTGCGCGTCATCTTGTCCATCGTGCTGGGCCTCGTGCTGATGCTGCAGTTCGAGCGCGTGGACCTGGGCGGCGGGTGGAAGCTCGGCCCCGGGCTGTTCGGCGGCGTGCGGGTGGGCGGGCAGCCGCTGGGTGTGGTGGGGCTGGCGCTGGGCGCGGGGATCGCGGCGTGGGTGGAGTGGTGGCTGCTCAAGCGCGCGCTCAAGGCCCGCGTCGGCCGCGTGGCGCCACGCAATTCCATGATCGTGCGGATGGTGGCCGCTGCGCTGATCGCGGCGGCGGGCGCATGGGCGGTGCGCCTGGCGCTCCCCGAACTGGGCCCGTTTCTTCGCGCCGTTCTGGTGCTGGGCACGTACGGGCTCCTGTACTTTGGCGTGGGCGCCGCGCTGGGGCTGGAGCAGGCCGGCGCCATCGCCCGGCGCCTGCGCGGGCTCGTGAAGCGATGAACTGACGACAGCCGTCGCTCGCAGAGGGCACGAAGGTTTTACGGAGGTCACGGAGGGAACAGCGCCTCCGTGACCTTCGTTCCGTTCCGCTTCGTCCATCGTCAGGAATGGCGGTCGGGAGGATTGATGAACGAACGAGATATGAGGATCGCGGACGCGGTGCGGCGCGCGTGCGCGGAGGCGGCGGCGGATGCGTACGAGGACGCGGGGATCCGCGGGCTGTGCGCGGAGGGGCGCTGGGAGGCGGCGCACGACGCCATCCGCCGGGTGGACCTGCAGGCGGTCATCCGCGAGGCGGGCGGGGCGGAGGAGAACGCGTAACGCCTGTGACCGGAACGGCGCGTTCGGTGTATCATCCCATCCTGATCCACAGGCCCGTTCCGCCGCCCGCACGAACCGATGTCCGAGCGCACCACCCATCTGGATTCCAAGCTCCGCACCCTCTCCACGCAGCCCGGCGTCTACCTGATGAAGGACGCCGAGGGCACCATCATCTACGTGGGCAAGGCGAAGTCGCTGCGCGCCCGGGTGCGGTCGTACTTCCAGAGCGGGGCGCAGCACGGCATCAAGACGCGCGAGATGGTGCGCCGCGTGGAAGACGTGGACACCATCGTCGTCCGGAGCGAGGCGGAAGCGCTGATCCTTGAGAACAACCTGATCAAGGAAAACCGCCCCCGCTTCAACATCAACCTGAAGGACGACAAGACCTATCCGTACATCAAGGTGACGGACGAGGTCTTTCCCAAGGTCTTTGTCACCCGCACGCTGCGAAAGGACGGCGGGCGTTACTTTGGCCCGTACACCGACGTGCGCCGCATGCGCCAGTCGCTGGAACTGGTGAAGCGCCTGTACACCGTGCGCTCCTGCCATTACAACCTGCCCAAGGAACTGCCGGAACGGCCCTGCCTGGACTACCACATCGGCCGCTGCAAGGCGCCGTGCGTGGCCCTGCAGTCGCCTGAGGAGTACCGGGGGATGGTGGACGAGATCATGGAGGTGCTGGGCGGGCACACGCGCCTGGTGGCCCGGCGGCTGCGCGCCGAGATGCAGGCCGCGGCGGGGGAGATGAACTTCGAACGGGCCGCCGAACTGCGCGACGCCATCGGCCAGTTGGAGTCGCTGGAGCGCAAGCAGCAGGTGCTGGACGTGAGCGGCGCGGACCGCGACGTGATCGGCTTTGCGCGCGACGGCGCGGACGGGTGCGGGGTGGTGCTGCAGATTCGCGAGGGCAAGCTGCTGGGGCGCGAGGCGCAGTTCCTTACCAACATGGGCGACGAGACGGACGCCGAAGCGATCTCCGTGTTCGTGACGCGCCTGTACGCGGACCGGGTGACGCGCGACCCCGAGAGCGTGCCCTCCGAGATCTACTTTCCCGTGGACTTCACCGACCGCCCGGTGCTGGAGCAGCTTCTGCGCGAGGCGGCGGGCCGCGCGGTGAAGCTGCACTGGCCGCAGCGCGGAGAAAAGCTGCAGCTGGTGGGGCTGGCGGACCAGAACGCGCGCCACATGCTGGAAGAGCGCAAGCTGATGGGCAACGCCGCCGCCGAGCGCGCCCCCGACGCGCTGTACGAGCTGCAGGAAGTGCTGGAGCTGCCCATGGTTCCGCGCACGATGGTGTGCTTCGACATTTCGCACACGCAGGGCACGGAAACGGTGGCGTCGGCGGTGTTCTTTGAGAACGGCGAGCCGGCCAAGGGCGAGTACCGCAAGCTCAAGATCCGCGGCGACTGGGGCAACGACGACTTCGCCAGCATGCACGAGGCGGTCACACGCTGGTTCCGCCGCCGTGTGGAGGAAGGAAAGCCGCTCCCGGAACTTGCGGTGATCGACGGTGGCAAGGGGCAGCTGGGCGCGGCGCGCAAGGCGCTGGAGGCGCTCGACATCCCGCAGCAGCCGGTGGTGGGGCTGGCCAAGAAGGAGGAGGAGCTGTTCCTTCCCGGGCGGTCGGAGAGCATCCGCCTGCCGCGCCGCAGTCAGGCGCTGCGCATGCTGCAGCGCCTGCGCGACGAGGCCCACCGCTTCGCCATCACCTACAACCGCACGCTGCGCACGAAGCGCACGGTGCGCTCGGAGCTGTCGCTGATCCCCGGCGTGGGCCCGTCGCGGCAGAAGGCGCTGCTGGAGAAATTCGGATCCATGCGCAACGTGGCGGCCGCCTCAGAGGCGGAGATCGCCGCGCTCCCGGGGTTCGGCCCGTCGCTGGCCAGAAAGGTGCTCGAGGCCGTGCGCCCGGAGCCGAAGAGCGGTGCGGGGAAGGCCGGCGCCGCGCCGACGGCGGATTCCGGGGACGCCGCTGCCTAGAAGGGAGAAGGGCGGTCTGGTGCACTCCGGCCTGCTCGAAGTGCGTTCGGAGAGGCCCCCTCCCCCCAACCCCCTCCGCCCGCTCCGCGGGAGAGGGGGAGCCGTTCGGCGCGGGGGATGGTTCGACGCGTTTCGGCTGGCTGTCCGCCGGGGCTTACCGCGCTCGAGCGGCGGATTGACCCGCTCAGGCGCGTTTGCGTTAGGACGGCGGCGCTTCGGGCGTGGGGCCCCCCCCCCCCCCCCCCCCCCCC
>NZ_DASVTX010000349.1:0-10553 GCF_036387355.1 Longimicrobium sp. | reverse complement strand
CCAGCAAGACCCCCGGCGACTACCGCCGCGAGGTGCGCGCCCAGCCGGACGCGGCGCGCACCCTGACCGGGTTCCTGCGCCGCTTCGAGCCGGTGGCGTTCGGCGGGCGCGCGGTGGATGCGCAGGCGTACGAGGCGCTGCGCGAGGCCGCCCGCGCGGAGGGCGCCCATGGGTAGCCGCCGCGACACCATCCTGCTCTTTGCCCTGATCGCCCTGGTGCTGATGATGGGCTTTCTGGCGCGCAGCGTGGAGGGCGACAACGTGCGGGACTTCCGCGCCAGCAGCTTTCTGACCAGCCCGGGCGGGGCCGGCGCGCTCTACCAGACGTTCCGGGAGCTGGACCTGCCCGTGCGGCAGCGCACGCAGCCGTACGTGGAGGCCGACCCCGTGGGCGCGGTCACGGTGCTCATTGCCCCCGGCGAGTCGCCCTCCCCCACGGAGGTGCACGCCATCCTGCGGCGCGTGCGTGAGGGCGGAACACTGATCTTTGTGCTGGAATCACAGGGCGGCGCGGGTCCGCTGTACGATTCGCTGGGCGTGTACCCGCACCTGCTCTCGTACATCGGGGAGAACCGGGGCCGGTACGACGAGGGGTTCACCGCGCAGGCCGCCCCGCACCCGTGGACGGCCGGGACGCGCCGCGTAAAGAACATCCGCGCCACCTTTGCCGACAGCAGCGAGGCGCTGCAGCGCAAGGGCGTCACGCGCCTGCTGACGGTGGGGCGCGAGGTGGCGGCGCTGCAGTGGCGCGAGGGGAAGGGCGAGGTGCTGGTGTGGGCCAGCCATGCCCCGCTGACGAACCGCAACCTGCGCGGCAGCGGCGCCGCGGGCATCCTGGCGCGCGCGGCGGCGCAGGGCGCGGGGGCCAAGGGCCGGATCGAGTTCGGCGAGTGGTACCACGGGTTCCGGGGCGAGGGAAGCGTGCTGCGCGGTCTGCGCCGCTTTCTGGTGCACCACCCGGCCGGGCACGCGGCGCTGCAGGCCATGGCGGTGCTGCTCCTTCTGCTCCTGGCGGCGGGGCGGCGCTTCGGCACGCCGCTGCCGGCCCCGCCCGCGCGGCGGCGCTCGCCGCTGGAGCACGTGGAGGCGCTGGCCGGCGCGTACCGGCAGGCGGGGGCGCGCAGGACCGCGCGGCGGCTGCTGGTGGCGGGATTGGCGCGGCGGCTGGGCCGGCGCGCCCCCGCGGACGAGGCGGGCGCGGCGGAGTTGATCGGCCGGCTGAGCGCGGCGAGCCCGGTGGGGCGCGAAGCGGCGGCGGCGCTGCAGACCGAATGGAAGCGCGGGGGCGACGCCGACCTGGTGTCCGTGGCCCGTGGCGTGGACAGGCTCCTGGACGAGGTCAGAAAAGCGTGAGCATGGTGGAAACGAACGAGGTGGCGGCCGCCAAGGCGCACCGGGTGCTGGACGAGCTGGGGACGGTGGTGCTGGGGCAGGAAGACATGCTCCGGCAGATGATGGTGGCGCTGCTGGCGGGCGGCCACGCGCTGCTGGAGGGGGTGCCGGGAACGGCCAAGACCCTGTCCATCCGCTCCCTGGCCATGGCGCTGGAGCTGCGCTTTGGCCGGGTGCAGTTCACCCCGGACCTCATGCCGACGGACCTGATCGGCGTGAACGTGCTGGACGAGTTGAAGCGCGACTTCAGCTTTCACCCCGGCCCCATCTTTACCGACCTGCTGCTGGCGGACGAGATCAACCGCGCCCCGGCCAAGACGCAGGCGGCGCTGCTGGAGGCCATGCAGGAGCGGCAGGTGACGGTGGACGGCAACACCCGTCCCCTCCCGGCCGGCTTCACCGTCTTCGCCTCGCAGAACCCGGTGGAGTACGAGGGCACGTATCCGCTCCCCGAGGCGCAGCTGGACCGCTTCCTCCTCAAGATCACCATCGGCTACCCGGGGCTGGAGGCGGAGCGCGCCATTCTGGACCGCTACGTGGGCGGGTTCAGCGCGGACCGCGCGGAAAGCTTCGGCATTCGCCCCGTGCTGGCGGCGGGAGAGCTGATCGCGCTGCGGCGGGCCGTGGCCACGGTGCACGTGGAGCCGACGATTCTGGACTACATCACGCGGATCGTGCGCTCCACCCGCGAAGAGCCCAGCCTGGGGCTGGGCGCCTCGCCCCGCGCGGGCGTGTCGCTCTTTCTTGCTTCGCGCGCGGAAGCGTTCCTGGCGGGCCGCGACTTCGTGGTGCCGGACGACGTCAAGGCGCTGGCGCTCCCCGTGCTGCGCCACCGCGTGGTGCTGACCCCCGAGGCCGAGGTGGAGGGCCAGTCGGTGGACGGCCGCCTGGCCGGGCTGCTTTCCACCCTTCCCGCCCCGCGCTGACCGGCGTGCGCCTGAACGTGCTTCCCACGGGCCGCTGGCTGGCGCTGGCGGCCGCGGCCTCGCTGGTGTTTCTGGTCAACGCGCCGCTCGCCCTGCTGCTGGACGCCCTGCTTCTCGCGGCGCTGGCCGCGGACGCGCTGGCCGTCCCCGGCGCGGACCGGCTGCGGGTGTCGCGCCGGTCGCCGCCGCGCATCGGGTTGGGCGCGGAGGCGGAAGTGGCGCTGCTGCTGGACAACCGCATGGCGCGCCGGGTGCGGGTGCGGGTGACGGACGACCTGCCGCCCCTGCTTTCGCGCGTGGGGGCCGACGTGATGGACGTGTGGCTGGGGGACCGGCGCGAGGAGCGCGTGCCCTACACCGTGCGCGCCGACCGCCGGGGCGACGCCGTGCTGGGCGACTTGCACCTGCGGGTGGCGGGCCCGGCGGGCTTTGCGTGGCGGCAGCGCACAGTGCAGCACGCGGACCCGCTGCGCGTGGTGCCGGGGGTAAACGAGGTCAAGCGCTACCGCCTGCTGGGGCTGCGCAACCGTCTGCGCGACGCGGGGTTCCGCAACGTGCGCCAGCGCGGCGAGGGTGGGCAGTTCGAGAGCCTGCGCGAGTACGTGCGTGGCGACGACCCCCGCAGCCTGGACTGGAAGGCGTCCGCGCGGCGCGGCGGGCTGATTGTGCGGCAGTACCAGATCGAGCGGCGGCAGAACGTGATGCTGTGCATCGACGCCGGCCGCCTGATGACGCAGAAGGTGGGGGATCGCGAGCGGCTGGACTACGCGCTCACGGCCGCGCTGCTGCTGGCCGACGTGGCCGGCGTGCACGACGACGCGGTGGGGCTGCTCGTCTTTTCCGACCGGGTGCACGCGTATCTGCCGCCGGCGCGCAACAGCATGGCGCGCCTCTCCGAGGCGCTGGGGCAGGTGCACGCCAGCATGGTGGAGCCCAACTATCCCGCGGCGTTCACCTACCTGGCCAAGCAGGTGCGCAAGCGCAGCCTGCTGGTGCTGTTCACCGACATCCTGGACCCGCTCTCGTCGGCGGCGGTGGTGTCGCAGCTGCGGCGCGCGGCGGAGCGGCACCTTCCGCTGGTGGTGGCCATCCGCAACCCGGACGTGGAGGCGGCCGCCGCCGAGCCCGCGGACGACGAGCCCGGCGTGTACCGCCGCGCCGCGGCCGAGGAACTGCTGCAGGCCCGGGCCGCCGCGCTGGCCTCCATGCAGCGCTCCGGCGTGCTCGTCGCCGACACGCGCCCGGGCGACGCCGTGCCCGCCGTCATCAACCGCTACCTGGACGTCAAGCGGCGCGGCTCGCTCTGAATTCCCGCGTACACGGAAAACAGCAATCACTAACAGAGGCACAGAGACACGGAGAACAGACCAAAGGAGTTCTTGTTCTTTCCTCTGTGTCTCTGTGCCTCTGTTGGAGCCATTCTGTTTCTAAGGACGGATGCACCACGCCCGCCGCGATCACGGGGATCGCGGCGGGCGTTCGTGCATCCGGCTCCGGAGCCGGCTCAGAGCAGAAAGTTGGACAGCAGGTCGGGGGTGATGGTGGTGCGCTCGTCCACCTCGTCCCACAGGTCCTTGTGCGGCTGCTGCGGCCCGCTGCCGTGGTACAGGTGCACCAGCACGCCCTCGTTCTTGGCCGCGCGGATGGCGGGGAGGAAGTCGCTGTCGCCCGTGACCAGAATGGCGCGGTGGATCCGCTGCTTTACCGCCAGCATCGCCAGGTCTACGCCCAGGTAGATGTCTACCCGCTTCTGCTCAAAGATGGGCCGCTCCGTTTCGCGGTCCGTGCCCCGGTACTCCAGCTTGCCCTCGCGCACCTCGAAGCGGTTCAGCCGCGTGAGTGCGTTGAAGAAGCGGTGCTTGTTGTCGTACCGCTCCTGGTCCTGCTCGGAGGGGTTGGGGCCCATGTACGGAAGGCAGTGATAATAGTAGGTCCGCAGCAGCTCGTGCGGACGCGCCAGCTCCGCGGACAGCTGTCCGAAGTCGATGCGCGGCGAGCCGCAGTCCCGGGAAACCCGGTCAAAGTACCCGCCGTCGATGAAGATGGCTGCGTTCATGGGTGCCGTCCAAGTAAACAAAGACCCGCCGCGCGGAGCGGCGGGACAGCCTGTCGGCCGCCCGGGTGGCGGCCCGCGCGGGGTGGAGGAATTCGTCCCGGGCGTGCATGGTTTTACGGGTCCGGGCCGTCCGTGTCAAGCACCCCCACCCAGCGGCCATTCCCTTGCGCCGCAGAACCTTACGGCTCCCGCCACCGTGCGCACGTACTGCTCCCGGGAACCGGTGCAGTTGATGGTCTGGACGGTGGCGGAAAGGGTGCTGCTCACCCCCCGCGTTCGGCCGGCGCGCGCACGTCCACCACGTCGAGGAGGGCGGCGTCGGCGGCCTCGCCCGTGAGCAGCAGGTGCACCTGGTCGGGGAGCCCTTCGCGGACGGCGGCGTCGATCTCGCTCCGCTCCGCCGGGGTGAGCACGGGGGAGCGGGGGGTGAGCGCGGTCCATGCCACGCCCGCGATGCCCGCCGCGGCGGCCAGGGGCAGCAGGGCGCGGACGGCGCGCCGGGCCGGCGCCCGCACCGCGGCGCGGCGGCGGGCCAGCGGAAGTTCGGCGCGCGCGGCAATGCGGCCGCGCAGCGCGTCCCAGTCCGGCTCGGGTGCCGGGCCGGCCGCGTCGCGAAGCGCGGCGGACAGGAGGGGGTCGCGTTCCAGTTCGTCCATCATCCACCTTTCCTGTCATACACGGCGAGTGCGCTGCGCAGGGCCCGCCGCGCCTCGTGAAGGTGCCAGCGCACGGTCCCGTCGCTGATCTCCAGGATCTCCGCGATCTCCGGACCGGCGAATCCTTCCATCTCGTACAGTTCCACGATCACCCGCTGCCGCTCCGGCAGCGCGTCCAGCGCCTGGCGCAGCCGGTCCCGAAGTTCCGCCTGCTCCGCCTGCCGCTCCGGCGAGTGCGCACGCGCGGCGGCGTCTTCGGGAATGGGATCGGTGTGGCGGACCGCCCGCGCCTTGCGCTGGTTCAATCCCCGGTTCACCAGGATGCGGAAGAACCAGGGGGAAAAGGGGCGCGAGGCGTCAAAGTCGCCGATCCGGGCCAGCACGGTCAGAAAGGCGTCCTGCACCAGGTCTTCCGCATCCTCGCGGTTGCCCAGCAGCCGGTGCGCGACGGCGTACGCGCGCCGCATGTACCGCGTCACCAGCCGGTCGAACGCGCCGGGATCGCCCCGGCGCACCCCTTCCAGCAGAACGCGCTCGTCCTCCCCCGCCGCCGGGGCGGAGGGGGAGGACGGGGCGGGCGGTCCGGTGCGCGCCACGGGCGGCTCGCCGGGGCGAACGAGGGTCACGGCGAACTACGGGCGGGCGGCGGGCGCCTGCGTGCCCGGCGCGGTGCGGCCGGGGCGCGGGCCGCGCATGGGCCGCTGCCCGCGTGCGCCGCGGCGGGCGCGCATGCCGCGGGAGCGCGCTTCCTCGCGCAGCAGGCGGCGCACCTGCTGGCGCTGCGGTTCCGTCAGCACGCCGTTGGCCTCGCGCATGGCGCCGGCGATGTTTTCGCGCATCTGCCGCACCAGCGGCTGCATGGGCGCCGGCACCTCGCGCTCCCGCCGCATCCGCCGCATTTCCTCCCGGCGCTGCTCCTGGGGCATGGCCTGCAGCCGGGCGCGGCGCTCCGTCATCCACCGCTGCCGCTCCGCCGCCAGCCGCTCGCGCAGGGGTGCGTTGCGCGCCTCCAGCCCGCGCCCGATCTCCCGCAGCCGCGCCACCTGCGCGTCGGACAGGCCGATTTCGGCGCGGCGCTCCAGCAGGCGCTCCAGCGGGCGGCGCGCCTGGGCGCGCACTTCTCCCGCGCGGCGCAGGCTGTCCGGCCCGGCGGGGCTCTGCGCCGCGGCGGGCACGGCGGCAACGGCAAGCGCGGCCAGCGCGCAGCGAACGATGTTCTTCATGGAAAGTCGATCCCTGTAGTCGATGGTCCGGCACGGCGGCGGCGACGGCGCCGCGTTCCTCACCCCTCTATACCACCGGCCCGCGTACGGCGTTGGGGTGGGGATGACGCCGCGGCGCCCCGGTCGTCATCCCCGGGATCCCCCGCTCCTCATCCCGGCCTCGACAGGCCCGCCGGCAGGGCGGGAACTGATCCGGGCAAACAAATGCTCACCGCAAAGGTTGCGGCGGATGCGGCCGGGCGGTACTCTTTTCCCGCTTCCGCGAACCATCCGCAGCACGGCCGCGCCCGCCATTCCCGCCCGCCCGGCCCCGGTTTTTCCCCGCCGCAAGAACGCGGCGTGCGTCCACCGCCTCACCCGCTTTCCCATGCGCAACATCCTGCTTCTGGCCGCCGCCGCGGCCGCCCTCGCCGCGCCGGTGTGCGCGCAGCGCGCCCCCGTGGCCCCGCGCCGCCCCCCGCTGGCCGCCTCCGCCGACACCAACAGCGCGCAGGCGTACATGGCGCTGGGGATCGAGAACGTCGCCCAGCGCCCGCAGCTGGCCGCCGACGCCTTCTACTGGGCGGCGGAGATCGACCCGGGCTCGGCCGACGCGCTCTACGGCCGCTACACCGCCCAGTTGATGTCCGATCCGCGCCGCCTGGTGGACTACTGGCAGGGCACGCGGCGCGTGGTGCGCTCCCCCGAGGTGCAGCGGATGGACTCGCTGTACTTTCGCGCGCTCACCATGAACCCGTTCCTGTACCGCCGGTTCGAGGGCGACGTGTTCCGCACCTACCTGCGCGGCCTGGCGCGCAAGGAGCTGGAAAGCTCCGAGGGCGGCCACAGCGTTCCCGAGTCGGTGGTGGACCGGTGGGTCACCATGACCATGCAGAACGGCGGCCCCTCGCTGCGCGCGCAGGACGCGTACGGCAGGGGCAACTTTGAGGAAGCGCTGCGGCTGTACGACCAGGCCGTCCGCGAAGCGCGCCGCAAGTCGTGGCTGCGCACCGAGCGGGCCCGCCTGTTCGCGCACGTGCAGAACGACTCCGCGGCCGCGGCCGAGTTCGGCTTGGCCATCTCCGACCTGCGCCGCGAAGACGCGCGCGACATCGTGTACCTGTACGAAAGCAAGGCGCTGCTGGAGTTCGGCGTGGGCCAGCTGCACGAGCGGATGGGGAACCACGACGCGGCCAGGGAAGCGTACGGCCGCGCCATTGCCGAGGACCTGGCCTTCTACCCCGCCCACGTGCGGCTGGGCATGCTGGCCATGGCCGCCGGCGACACCGCCACCGCCGTGTCGGAAATGAGCCTGGCCGCCGAGGGCGGCGCCGTGGAGCCCACCGTGGGCTACGCCTACGCCGCCGTGCTGGCCCGCGCCGGCCGGGTGGACGACGCGGTGGCCAGCCTGCAGGGCGTCATCACCCGGGCGCCGTACTACGCGGACCCGTACCTGGTGCTGGGCGCGCTGCACGACGGGCAGGGCAGGCAGGCCGAAGCGCTGGCCGCGTACCGCGGGTTCGTTGCGCGCGCCGCCCGCAGCCACCCGCGCCGCGCCGCCGCCGAGGGGCGCATCCGCGACCTGGAAGCGGCGGGCGCCCCCTCCACGGGCGGCCGTTGACCCGGCGCGCCCGAACGCGCGGCACAGCGATGAGAGCTTTTCTTTCCGCCTCCGGAGCGATTTTGATGAAGACCCGTATTGCCGGGGTGGCGCTGCTGGCCGCCCTTGTTCTTCCCTCCGCGGCGCACGCGCAGCCCACCGGCGCCACCCGCCCGCGCACCCTGAGCGAGGACCTGCAGCTGTTCAGCCAGGTGCTCAACCAGATCCGGGTGAACCACCCGGACTCGCTGGACGCGCACCGGGTGATGATGTCGGCCATCCAGGGGCTGGTGAGCGCCACCGACCCGCACTCGTACGTGATCCCCGCCACCCGCCTGTCGGCGGACCGCCTGGCGCAGCTCCGCGCGGGACGGCTCATGGAAGTGCCCATCGAGTTCCAGTACGTGGGCTCCGTGCCCGTGGTGGCGGCCGTGGCGCCCGGCACCCGGGCCGCGCGGGAGGACATCCTGCAGGGCGACGTGCTGATCGCGGTGGACGGCCGGCCCGTGCTGGCGGAAAGCGCCATGGAGCTGTCCGCCTTTCTGGCCGGCCCGCGCGGCAGCACGGTGAACCTGCGCTTTGAGCGCGAGCGCACCGACGGCACCCGCGTGGAGCTGGACCGCCCCGTGCGCCGCGAGCGCGGGGACGAGGAGAGCGCCGTTCCCGTCGCCATCATGCTGGACGGGCAGACGGGGTACCTGCGCGTCACCACCTTCAGCAACGAGCGGGTGTTCGAGGACCTGCGCGCGGCCGTGTCGCGGCTGGAGAGCGCGGGAATGCGGCGCCTGCTGCTGGACCTGCGCGACAACGGCGGCGGCATCGTGAGCGAGGCGTCCAGCATTGCCTCGCTGTTCCTGCCCACGGGCGCCACCGTGTACATGTCCGAGGGGCGCAAGGCCGAGGTGCGCGACAGCGTCGTGGTGCGCGGCGGCCTGTTTCGCCGCGACCGGGCGTACCCGCTGGTGGTGATGGTGAACGAGGGAACGGCCAGCGCCTCGGAGCTGCTGTCGGGGGCGCTGCAGGACCACGACCGCGCGCTCATCGTGGGCCGGCCCACCTTTGGCAAGGCGCTGCTCATGCAGGGCTTTCCGCTCAGCGACGGCTCGCTGATGATGCTGGTGATCGGCCACGTAAAGACGCCCTGCGGGCGCATCGTGCAGCGGCAGTACCGCGGCATCCGGCAGGCGGACTACTACCGGCTGGCCCGGGCGCAGCGCGACACCGCCGGCCGCCCCACCTGCCGCACGGCGGGCGGGCGCACCGTGTACGGCGGCGGCGGCATCTACCCGGACGTGCTGATGCCGGAGGAAGAGCCCACGCCGTCGTGGCTGGCGCGGCTTTCGGAGCAGGGGATCGTGACCCGCTGGGTGGGCGCGTACCTCACGGAGCAGGCGGCGGCGTTCACCACGGCGGACGCGCTGGCCGCCAACCCCCGCCTTCCCGCGGGCGGGCTGGCCGGGTTCCGGGCCTTTGCCGCGCAGCAGGGGCAGACCCTTCCGCAGAGCGCCGATGCGGACCGCGCGCTGGAGCGCATGCTGCTCCCGGCGCTGGCGGGGGCCAGGTGGGGGGCGGCCGGCTTCTACCGGGTGACCGCCGCGCTGGACCCGCAGATCGCCGCCGCCGCCGCGGAATTCGGGCGCGCCGGGCAGATCCTGAACGCCGCTCCCTCGCCGTGATCTTGAGGATGCGGGTAGGATGACGAGGCGAAGGAGCGCTCCCGACCGGGGCGCTCCTTCTTCGTTGGCGGACCGGGCACTTAGCACTCCGCACTCCGCACTCTGCACTTCCGTCGGGCGTGCCCCTCCGCTGCGCTCCGGGTCGGGCTTCGCGCGCCGTAAGGCACGGTACGACTGTGCCTAACGGCGCCGAGCCCCCTGCGTTGCGGGCAACGGTACTGCTGTTGCCCCTCCACTCCGGGTTCTCGGCCCTCCGGGCGCGAATCCCTCACGCAACTCACCGCATCGGCCGCATCGTGAGCATCGGCCGCCGGAAAGCGGACCCGCGCCGCACCCCGCCGGGCCCAGCCGACACCGCCCGCCTCCGCACGCCGGCCTGGGGTGTGCTCCCTCTCCCACATCTGTTCGTGGGAGAGGGTCGTCGTGCGCAGCACGCGGGGTGAGGGCCACATCCCGCGGCAGAACGACACTCCGGTGCACACACCGCAATCGTGGCGTCTGCCCGGGATCCCTTCCGATCCCCCGTCCCGCTCACATCTCGCCTCGCGGAGCGGGGGCGGCGCTGAAGGGACGCTCCCGTCGGGCCCGAACCGCCGCCCCGGGCTTCCGGGCGGACGGCACGCTCCTTCTATATGCGTCCGCATCGCAGCCCGCCTGCAGCGTGCTGCTGCGCTCGCCGGCGCATCCATCCACCTGAGCGGATCTCCATGAGCATCGACGACCGTCCTCCCGCGCGCGACGACCGGCTGCGGCGCCTGGATTCGCTCAGCTACCTGCTCGACAACTCCATCCGCCTTCCCGGCACGCAGGCGCGCGTGGGGCTGGACGCCGTCATCGGCCTCATCCCGGGCTTCGGCGACGTGGCGGGCTCGGCGCTGTCGGCGTACATCGTGGTGCAGGCGGCGCGGATGGGCGCGTCCGTCCCCACCCTGCTCCGCATGCTGCTGAACGTGGGGCTGGAGGCGCTGGTGGGCACCGTGCCCTTTGCCGGCGACCTGTTCGACGCCGCGTGGAAGGCAAACGCCCGCAACGTCACCCTGCTGCG
>NZ_DASVTX010000348.1:0-2729 GCF_036387355.1 Longimicrobium sp. | reverse complement strand
CGCCGGGAGAAAGCCATGCGCAAGCTGACGCTGGACGCCAACGACCTGTCGGTGCAGAGCTTCAATACCGCTTCGACCGAAGCGACGCTACGGGGCGCCATCGCCTCCCCCGGCAGCGTGACGGCGGGCTGCACCTGCGGCAACCCGCCCGCGCCCACGGACGAGGACGCCGGGCCCACCGCGGACTACCGCTGCTGCATCTGATGCAACGAGGCGGGCGGCCCGATCCCGGGGCCGTCCGCCTCGTTCTCCTCCAAACCCGCGTCAATCCGGATTGCCGAGGTCCACCGGGCTGACATCGCGGGTGGGATCGGATCCGTTCCCCATCGCCACCGCCACGGACGGCTCGCGCGCGATGAGCCCGTGCGCGGTGCCGGGCGCAAAGACGGCCAGATCACCGGCCGCAAGCTCCACCTGCACCCTGCCCCCCTCCGCGGCGGCGATCAGCGTGAGCGCGCCGGAAAACAGGTAGAAGTGCTCTGTGTGGCCGGTGTGGGCGTGAAATCCGCGCCGGACGCCCACGGCGGCGAACTCCACGACGTGCAGGAACGAGAACGGCGTTCCCCGCGCCAGCCACGCCACCGCGCCGCGCGCGTCGCCCGCGTGGAACAGGCTCTCACCATCGTCCCCGCCCAGCCGCTGCACCGTGAGCGCCCCGTTCAGGTAGCTGCGCACATCCATCATCCTTGCCCCGGGTCCGTCCATCCGCCATGCTCCGCCGCCCGGAGCGCGGCCAAGGTGACGCCGTGCGCGTGCGCCGTCAAACATCCCTGGCGGCGCTCGCGGCATCCAACTCCCCCGCCCACACGCGACCTCCCCCTCATATCCGCTTCTTGATGACGGTGCAGCAGCGACGCATTCGGCGCGGGCCGCTCGGGGCCCTGCTGCGGACGCCCGGCTATTCCGTTCCCGCCGCGCTGGCGATGGCGCTGGGTGTCGCGTTCGGCGGGCCGGTGCTGGCGCTGGCCTGGGGGCACCGCGCCCTCCCCGATCCGCCCTCGTCCCTGCCCGCCTTTGACCGGGCGCCGGGCGGCGGGTGGACGGCGCGGCTGAGCGCGCCCGAACTGGTGCAGGCGCGCGGCATGGACGCGCTGGTGGAAACCGCGCTCGCCGCCGTGCTGATGCTGATGGCCGCCGCCGCGGTGAACCTGGCCACGCTCGTGCTGGCGCGCGCGACGGCGCGGCGGGCGGACACGGCCGTGCGCGCGGCTCTGGGCGCCACGCCCGCGAGGCTGGTGCGCGACGCGGCGGCGGACGCGCTGGCGCTGGGCACGGCGGGGACAGTGGCCGGGCTGCTGGCCGGGAGCGCGGCGTCGCTGCTGCTCCGCGCGACCTGGCCCGCGCCCTCGGGGCCGCTGGGCGCGTTCCGCCCGTGGGCGGGGCTGGGCGCCGCGGCCGCCGCGCTGCTCGTTCCCACCGTCGTTTTGGCCGCGGTTCCCGCGCTGGCGGGGGCGCGCCGCCACCTGCACACGTGGCTGGCGGCGGGCGCCCGCGCCACCGCCGGCCCGGGCGAGGTGCTGCTGCGCAAGGGATTGACGATCCTGCAGTTCGGCGCCGCCGTCACCCTGCTGTGCTGCGCGCTGGCGCTGGTGCGCGGCTCGCTCTCCCCCCCGGACGCCACCGCCCTCGGCTTCGATCCGCGCGACACGCTCACCTTTCGGGTGGAGCTTCCCGCCGGCGCGGCGGACCCGGCGCGCGCGCAGACGAACCTGCTGACGGCGCTGCGCGGCGTGCCCGGCGTGGCCTCCGCCTCCGCGGCGACGCCGGGCGCGTGGATGGGCCAGGGGCACAGTGACTGGCTGCACTCCCTGTGCGACGTGTGCGTCAGCTACTTTCGCGTCCCCATCCTGGCCGGAGCGGCGCGCCACCACGCGGTGACTCCGGGATACTTCGCGCAGATGGGGGTGCGCGTGCTGTCGGGCCGCGAGTTCACGGACTCGGACGGCGCGGCGGGAGGCCCCGTGGTGGTCATCAACCGCGCGTTCTCGGTGTTCATGTTCCCCAACGCGAACCCGCTGGGGCACCGGGTGTCGTTCACCGGCCCGTTCGGCACCGAGTACCAGGTGATCGGCGTGGTGGATGACGTGCGGCCCCGCGCCCCCGGTTCCGGCGGAGAGCCCGCGCGCGCGGTCTACCTTTCCACGCTGCAGCACCCGCCACGCACCCTTGCCGTGGCCGTGCGCACGAGCGGGGAGCCGATGGGCATGGCGCCCGCTGTCCTCGGCGCCGCGCGGGCGAGCGTGCCCGGCGGCCGGGTGAGCGAGGTGCGGAGCATGGCCGCGCTGCTGGAGCGCAACGCGGCGCCGCTGCGCTGGTTCGGCGTGTTGATGGCCATGGTGGCGGCGGGCTCGCTGCTGCTTTCCGCGGGCGGATTGTTCGCGGCGATGAACTTCGTGGTCGCGCGGCGCACGCGGGAGATCGGCGTGCGGATGGCGCTCGGCGCGAGCGAGCGGGCGGTGATCCGACAAATGCTGGTGGAGGCCGGGCGGGTGGCGCTGTTCGGCGCCCTGCTGGGCGGGGCGGGCGCGCTGTCGCTGGGCCGGACGCTGGAACTGCGCTACGCGGGCGTGCGCGCGCTGGACCTGCCCGTGTACGCGGGGGTGGCGGCTGCGCTGGCGCTGGTGGCGATGGCGGCGGCGTACGTTCCCGCGCGGCGGGCGGCGGGGGTGCAGCCGGTGGAAGCGCTGCGGGGGGAGTAGGGATTACGAGAGTACGAAAGTACGAGAGTA
>NZ_DASVTX010000347.1:0-12697 GCF_036387355.1 Longimicrobium sp. | reverse complement strand
GTGCTGCGCAGCCCGCGGTGGGACAAGATCGTCGCCGGGTTCCGCGACGCCAACGCGGCCATGCTCCTGTTCGCCCCGCTCGACGCGCCGGACCTGGCCGCGCTGGGCCGCTTTGCGGGCGAGACGATTCTGCTGGGCAGCCCCGCCGCCGGGCAGGCCGCGGCCGCCGCGTTCCCGGGGGTGCGGCTGCGCGCCTGGCTCACGGAGCCGCGCCGCGACCAGGCCCCCGCGCCCGCCGCGGCGCCCCGCGCCGCCGCGCCCGCCGCCCCCGCGGACCGCTTTCCGGACCCGGAGCCGGTGATGCCGTGGAACGCGCCCGCGGGCTCCATCCCGGTTCCGCCCCCGGCGCCCCTCCCGGCGGACCCGGCGTACACGCTTCCCGCCGAGACGGTGGCCCCGCGCGACATCCCCGCGCCGGAGCCGGACTGGGAGGAGAAGCCCGCGGCCTCCACACGGCGGCGGGGCGTGTCCCCGGTGCTGCTGGCCCTGCTGCTGCTCGCGCTCCTGATCGCCGCGGTGGCGCTGCTGGCGCCGCGCCTGGGCCTGGCGCTCCCGTTCCTGGGCGGCGCCGAACCCGATCCCGTCGCGCCCTCCACCACGCCCGCCACCGTCCGTCCCGCCGCGCGCGGGCCGGCGCGGCAGGAGGGAGTCGCGCTGCCGTATTCCGTCTTCGTGGGCAACTACCAGACGGCCGAGGCGGCGGAGACCGAGGCGGCGTCCGTGGCGCGGCGCTTTCCCGAGGCGCAGCTCTTCGTCTTTCCTGAGCTCAAGGACGGCGTCACCTACTGGCGCATCATGGCGGGGATGGTGGCCGACACCGCCGAGGTGCTCGCCCTGCGCGACCGCCTGCTGGCGGCCAAGGTAATGGATGCCGACGAGGTGGGCGGCCCCTGGGACCTCATCCAGAAGCGCCCCATCACCTACGACGTGGGCGACTATGCCGACGCGGCGCAGGCCCGGGAGCGCGCGGCGGGGCTGAGCCGCCAGGGCATTCCCGCCTACGTGGCGCCCGTCCCGTTCAGCGACGGCACTGAGCGCTGGAAGGTGTACGCCGGCGCCTACCGCGACACCGCCTCTGCCCGCCCCATGGGCGCCATGCTGGAGAAGGCGCGCGTTCCCGTGAAGATCGTGGAGCGCACCGGCAGGCCCCCCGCTTCCCCCAAATGAAGCTTCGCTCCCTTCAGCTCCACGGCTTCAAGTCCTTTCCCGACAAGACGGTTCTGGAGCTGCGCGACGGCGTGACCGCCATCGTGGGCTCCAACGGCTGCGGAAAATCCAACACCGCCGACGCCGTGCGCTGGGTCCTGGGCGAAACGCGCGCGGGCGCGCTCCGCTCCGGAAAGATGGAAGAGGTCATCTTCCAGGGCTCCTTCAAGCGCCGCCCCCTCAACTACGCCGAAGTTTCGCTCGTCTTCAGCAACGAAGACGGGTCCGTCGCCATTCCCCAGAGCGAAATCGAGATCGCCCGCAAGGTGTTTCGCGAGGGCGGCAGCGAGTATTTCCTGAACCGGCAGAGCTGCCGGCTGCGCGACATCCACGACCTGCTGCGCGATACCGGGCTGGGCGCCAACGCCTATTCCATCATCGAAGGCGGGATGATCGACGCCATCCTCAGCGAGCGTCCGGACGAGCGGCGCGCCATGTTCGAGGAAGCCGCGGGGATCGGGCGCTACAAGGACCGGCGCAAGGCGGCGCAGCGGCGGCTGGAAGCGGCCGAGGTAGACCTGTCGCGGCTGAACGACCTGGTGGGCGAGGTGGAATCCAAGGTGCGCGCCCTGGCCCGCCAGCGGCGCAAGGCGCAGCGGCACATGGAGCTGCAGGCGCGCCGGCTGGACCTGGAGATGGCCATCGCGCAGGCGGAGGTGGGCGCGCTGGAAGCGTCGCTGGCCGCCGCCACCGCCCGGCTCGCCGCGCTGGAGCAGGCGGGGCGCGAAGCCGCGACGGAGCGCGCGACGGCGGAGGCGATCGTGGCGGAGCGGCGCATCGAGGCGGCCGATCTCACGCGCCGGCGCGGCGAGGTGGCGGCGCGGCTGGACGACGTGCGGCGGCGGCTGGACACGCGCGAACGCGAGATCCTGCTGGCGGATGAACGGCGCTCGCACGCGGAGATGCGCATCGCGCAGCTGGTGCGCGAGCGCGGCGAACTGGCGGAACGCGCGGAGCGGATGGGCGCGGACGCCGCGCGGCTGGAAGGCGAGCGCGCCCGCGCCGCGGCCCGGCTGGAGGGCGTGCGCGAGCGGCTGGAAGCGCGGCTGGAGGAAAACGAGGCCGTCCGCGCCACCCTGGCCTCGCACCGCCGCGCCAACGAGGAGGCCGCCGCCCGCGCCCGCGAGCTGGCCCGCGACACCGCCGCCGCGGAGGGCGAGCGCACCGCGGCGGACCGCCGGCAGACGGAAGCGGCGGAGCGCATCGCCCGCCTCTCCGCGCAGGAGGCGCAGGTCGCGGCCACCCTGCGGGAACTGGAGTCGCAGACGGAATTGTGGTCTGGCCAGAGCGAGGTGCTGCGCGACCGGCTGAACGCGGCGCTGGACGCGGCGGAGCGCGCCCGCGAGGAGGTGCGCGTGCTGCGCGGGCGCGAGGCCTCCGTCCGCGACGCCCTGCGCGCCGCGGACGACCGCCTGTCGCGCCTGTCCGCGCAGGTGTCCGCGCGCGAGGCGCTGGAGCGCAGCTACGAGGGGTTCAGCCCCGCCGTGAGCGCCATCATGGCCCAGGCGGACCGTTTTTCCGGCGTGCTGGCGCCCCTGGCCGACTTCGTCCGCGCGACGACGGAGGACGCGGCGACCTCCGGCGCGGTGGAATCCTTTCTGGGGGCGCTGCTGCAGGCGCTCGTGGTTCGCGATCTGGCCGCCGCGCGCCGGGTGCGCCGCTGGTTCCGCGACGAGTGGGACGGCGGCGGCACCCTGCTCCTGCTTCCGCTGGACGCGCCCGGCGTGCGCGAGGCGGTGGGCGCCGTGCACTCCGCCCGGCTGGGGGTGGCCGGGCACGGCGAGGCCGCGGCGTGGGTGGACACCTTTCTGGCCGGCCTCACCGTCGTCGCGGGGGAAGACGAGCTGCGCGACTACGCGGCGGGGTCGCGGGTGGACGCGCTGGGCGACACGGTGGACCCGCGCGGCGTGATCCGCCTGGGCGAGCCCGTGTCCGGCGAGGGCATCCTGGCCCGCCGCGAGGCGCTGGCCCGCTTCCGCTCCGAAGTGGAGGACGCGCGCGTGGAGCACGACCGCCTGGCCGCGGACCGGGCCGCCGCCGCGGAGCAGGCCGCCATGGCCGAGGAGCAGGCGCGCGAGGCGGAAGAATACGTCCGGCGGATGGAAGGCGAGCTCCGGCAGATGGATGCCGAAGCCGCCGCCCACGGGCACCAGCAGGGGCGCATCCGCCGCGAGCGCGAAGAAGTCGGCGTGGCGCTGGGGGACGCGCAGCGGCTGGCGGCGGAGATGGCGGAGCGCATCGCCGCGCTGGACGCGCGGCTCGCGGCGCTGCAGCGCGACTCTTCGGAGGTGGCCGGCGCCGCGATGACGGCGAGCGCCGCGCTCGCCGAACTGGACACCGCGTGGGAGGCCGCGCGCGACGAGGAGTCCGAACTCCGCGTGGCCGCCGCCCGCGCGGAAGGCGAGCTCCGCGAACTGGAGCGCGCGCTGGGCGCCGCCACCCAGGGCGCGGCGGGCGCGCGCGGCCGGGGGCGCACGCTGGAGGCCGAGGCGGAAGAGCTGCGGCGCTCGCTGGAGGGACTGTCCGGCATCCGCGACCGGGCGGGGGACGAGGTGCAGGGCCTCTTTGCGGACCGGGACCGCGAGGCCGCGGCGCTCGCCAACCTCGACACGAGGCTCGGCGAGCTGGACGTGGAGGTGTCCCGCGCGGAGGAGCGTGCCCGCGTGGCGCGCCGGCGCGAGACGGAAGCGGGGGAGGAGCGCCACCGGCTGGAGCTGGAGCGCGCCGAGCAGGAAAGCCGCCGCCTCCGCGCCAGCGAGCGGGTGGAGGCGGAGTGGGGGCGCCCGTGGGAGGTCCTGGTCACCCAGGCGGCACCGGTGGAGCAAGGGACGCCGGACGCGTGGCGGGCGGAGGTGCGCGAGGTGGCGCAGGCCGTGGATGCGCTGGGCCCCATCAACATGCTCGCCGTGCAGGAGCACGAGGAGGAAGACCGGCGCCTGCAGTTTCTGCTGGAGCAGCAGGGCGACCTCACCCGCGCGCGCGACGACCTCACGGCCGCCATCCGGCAGATCAACCGCACGGCGCGCGAGGTGTTCATGGGCACCTTCACCACCGTGCGCGAGAACTTTCACCGCACCTTTCAGTCGCTGTTCCAGGGCGGCGAGGCCGACGTGTGGCTCGCGGACCCGGACGATCCGCTGGAGTCGCCCATCGAGATCCACGCCTCGCCGCGCGGCAAGAAGACGCAGCGCATTCACCTCCTTTCCGGCGGCGAGCGCACGCTGACGGCGCTGTCGCTGCTCTTTGCCATCTACCTCGTCAAGCCGTCGCCCTTCTGCCTCTTCGACGAGGTGGACGCGCCGCTGGACGAAAGCAACGTGGGCCGCTTCATCCAACTGCTGAACGACTTCAAGGCGCAGACGCAGTTCATCGTCATCACCCACAACCCGCGCACCATGGAGGCCGCGGACTGGATCTACGGGGTGACGATGGAAGAGCCCGGCGTGTCGACGATCGTCGGGGTGGAGCTGGAGGGGGCGTGGCCGTTCGGGGAGAGGGTGGCGTAGAAGAGCAGTGCCAAGTGCCAAGTGCCAAGTGCCAAGTGCCAAGTGCCAAGTGCCAAGTGCCAAGTGCCAAGTGCCAAGTGCCGGCGGGTGCTCGTCCTCCTGAGCACTTGAACCTGGGCACTGGGCACTGCTCTTCCCGCACTGGGCACTGCAGTTCCCGCACTTGAACCTGGGCACTGGGCACTGCAGTTCCCGCACTGGGCACTTCCTCTCCCGCCACGCGTGGTATCGCCTTGAAAATCCGCGGCGAGTTGGTAGACGCGGGGGCTTCGCGGCGGTAGATTCAATGCTGCATTTCTTCCATCTCCCGAGGGAATCCGGACCATGCTGGTCGTCATGAGACACGACGCTACGGCGGCCGAGATCGATGCCGTCGTCCGCACGATAAACGAGCTGGGATACGAGGCGCGCCCCATTCCCGGAAAGATGCGCACCGCCATCGGCCTGATCGGCAACGACGGCAAGGTGAACAGCGACCGCATTGAAGCGCTCAACGGCGTGCTGGAAATCATCCACGTTTCGCAGCAGTACAAGCAGGTGTCCCGCGAGTGGCGCGAGGAGCCCACCATCGTCACGCTCCCCAACGGCACCCGCATCGGGGCCGGCGAGGTGTCGGTCATGGCGGGCCCGTGCTCGGTGGAGAGCGAGGCGCAGATCATCGGCATCGCGCACCGGCTGCGCGAGGCGGGCGCCACCATCCTGCGCGGCGGCGCCTTCAAGCCCCGCACGTCGCCCTACTCCTTTCAGGGGATGGGTGAGGACGGGCTCAAGCTGCTGGCCAAGGCGCGTGAGGAAACGGGGATGGCCATCGTCACCGAGGCCATCGACCCCGAAAGCCTGGAGCTGGTGGCGCAGTACGCCGACATCGTGCAGATCGGCGCGCGCAACATGCAGAATTTCTCGCTGCTGCGCCGCGCCGGCCGGGCGGGGAAGCCCGTGCTGCTCAAGCGCGGGATGGCGGCGACCGTCAAGGACCTGCTCCTCAGCGCCGAGTACCTGCTGGCCGAGGGCAACCACAACGTGATCCTGTGCGAGCGCGGCGTGCGCGGGTTCGACACGCACACCCGCAACCTGCTGGACCTCACGGCCATTCCCGTGGTCAAGTCGCTTTCGCACCTGCCCATCATCGCCGATCCCAGCCACGGCACCGGGCTGCGCGCCAAGGTGATTCCCATGGCGCGCGCCGCCGTGGCCGCCGGGGCCGACGGGCTGATGGTGGAGGTGCACCCGGACCCCGAGCGCGCCCTGTCCGACGGCGCGCAGTCGCTGTATCCGGACCAGTTCAGGGAGTTGATGCAGCAGATCGGCGTAATTGCCGAAGCGATCGGGCAGCGCCTCGTGGCGCCCCTTCCCGCCCCGCAGGGTGCCGCGGCGGCCGGGTGAACCCGGGCCGCCCCGCCCGTCCGGCGCGAACAAGGCGCTGGGCGACCGCGGGGAGGCGCTGGCGGCCACCTTTCTGGCGGGCCGCGGGTGGAAGATCCTCCACCGGCAGTACAGAATCGGACACCGGGAGATCGACCTCGTCGCGAGAAGCGGCGAGGTCGTCGCTTTTGTGGAGGTAAAAACGCGAGGCGGGCTGGGCTACGGGCACCCCCTGTACTCCATCACCCGAAAGAAGCGGCGCGAGATCCAGCAGGTGGCGCAGGCGTGGATCGAGCGCCACGGCGCGCCCGGCGACGTGTACCGCTTCGACGCCATCGCCATCCTGCTCCCCGTGGGCGGCGAGCCGGTCATCGAGCACGTGGAAGACGCATGGCGCCTGGGCTGGTAGCCCGGGAGCAGCGCCATGCTTGACAAAACCCAAGCCGATGGATTATCGTATGCCGGTCATTGTGAGAGAAGGCGGATGGAGCATCTGGATCTATCTGAATGACCACGCGCCGCCGCATGTGCATGTGCGGCGGCGTGGCGGGACCAACATCAAGATCCTGCTTCCCTCGGCCGATAAACCGGTCGAAATCGTGAACTGGAAGAAGGTGGATTCCCGGCAGGTGCTCGTGGCGGCACGGCTGGTGATCGCCAATGCGAGTCTGCTCATCAACGCCTGGGAGCGTATTCATGGATTATCCGCCGATCACCGATGAGGAACTGCTTGCTCAGTACGAGGCCGCGCGTGAGGCCGACCGCATCGCCGACCGTACGGAACCGCGGGCGAAGTCGGTGCGCTACAACCCGCAAACGGGCCGCATCGACGTAGAGCTCAAGCTGGGGCAGGCGTTCTCGTTTCCACCCAGCATGTTCCCGCACCTGGCGGGGCTCACGCCCGAGCAGCTGGCCAAGGTAGAAACCGACCCCATGGGCGAGGGGCTGATCTGGGAAGAGCTCAACACCGACGTGGCCACAGCCGGGGTGCTGGCCGAGATCATGGGCCCCGCCATGCTCAAGGCGTTCGCCAGCCGCGGCGGCTCGTCGCGCAGCGCGGCCAAGGCCGCCGCGGCGCGCGAGAACGGGCGCAAGGGCGGGCGGCCGCGCAAGGCCAACCGGCCCGCCGAGTATCCCACCAACTACGGCTACGGCACCATGACGCTGCGCGAGCCGGAGCACCCCTGGGGGCAGGCGCCCGACGAGGCCGATGGCCAGCGGTCACCGGGCGGATCCCCCGCGAACGCGGATTCCCCCGGTACCCCTGAGGGCTGACACGTACGCGGGGGCGGCGCATGGCGCCGCCCCCGCTTCTGCAATCCGCGCCGGGCGTGATCCGCGCCGCCGTTGAGGTGGGGTGCGCGGGGGGCTATATTGCACGCCGTTGAAGTTTCCCCCGCGTTCCCCGGCAGTTTCGTGTCACGCACCGCACTCGCACGCCGCTATCGCCCGCGCCACTTTGCCGAGGTGGCCACGCAGGAGCACGTCTCGCAGACGCTGCGCGCCGCTGTGCAGCGCAACCGCGTGGCGCACGCGTACCTGTTCTGCGGGCCGCGCGGCGTGGGCAAGACCACGCTGGCCCGCGTGCTGGCCATGGCGCTCAACTGTCCCAACCGAACGGATGAGGGCGAGCCCTGCGGCGTGTGCGACAGCTGCGAGCGCATCTGGGCCGGACGCACCTCGCTGGACGTGGTGGAGATCGACGCCGCCAGCAACCGCGGCGTGGACGACGCGCGCGAACTGCGCGAGCGGGCCATGTACGCCCCGTCGGAAGAAGACCGCTTCAAGGTCTACATCATCGACGAGGCGCACATGCTCACGCGCGAGGCGTGGAACGCGCTGCTCAAGATTCTGGAAGAGCCGCCCCCGCGCGTCATCTTTGTCTTCGCCACCACGGAGCCGCAGAAGATCCAGCAGGCGGCGCCCCCCATCCTGTCGCGCTGCCAGCGCTTCGACTTTCACCGCATCGCCACGGTGGATCTGGTCGCGCGGCTGCGGACCGTGCTGGGAGCGGAGGGGATCGAGGTGGGCGACGAGGTGCTGCTTCCCATCGCCCAGAAGGCGGACGGGGGAATGCGCGACGGCCTGTCGCTGATGGACCAGGTGCTCAGCTTCACGGAAGGCGCGCCCACCGCGGACGACGTGCGGCGCATTCTGGGGCTGGTGGGGACGGAGGTGTTCCTGGAGCTGTTCGGCATCATCGCCGACCGGCGCCCGGCGGAGGTGTTCCGCTTCGTGGGGCGGCTGCTGGAGCAGGGGTACGACCTGGCCGAGTTCTACCGCGGCCTGGCGGACTTTCTGCGCGTGCTGCTCATCGTCCGCCTGGACGGTGGCGAGGCGGAGGGTGTGCCGCAGCACCTGGTACCCACCGTGGCGGAACTGGCTGGGCGGTTCGCGCCCGGCGACCTGCTGCGCATGCTGGCGCAGGTGGCGGAACTGGACGCGGACGGCCGCTTTCGCAAGAGCGGCGAGCAGCGGATCCTGATCGAGCTTCTCCTCCTGCGCTTTGCCTACCTGGAAAGCACGGTCAGCCTGGAAGACGTGCTTGCCGCGCTGGGGCGGGGAGGCGGCGACCCCCCGGGAAACTCCGCGGGCGGCCGTCCGCAGGCTCCTGAGCCGCGGGCCGGCCGCCTTTCCGAAACCGCCACCGCGCAGGCCCCCGCTCCGCCCGCGCCCGTCGCGGACCGCCGCGCGGACAGCCGGCCCGCCGAGGCGCCCGCGCCGGTGGCCGAGGCGGCGCCCGCTTTCACGTCCGCGCCGCCGCCGGCCCCGGCTGCCGCTCCGGCGGTGAAGGCGGAAGCGGCTGCGCCGCTCGCGGAGCCGCGCCCCGAGCCGCCGCGCTTTTCCGAGAGCCCGTCGCGGTTCTCGGACGGGCCGCCGCGGTTCGACGATGCGCCGCCGCCCCCGCCCCCGGACGACCTGGAGGACGACGCGGGTGATTACGGCCCGCCGCCCGCGTACGCGAGCCGCGCCTCCGCGCCGCCCATCCGCGCCGCCGCGCCCGTTCCGGGCCCCGCACCGGCGCCGGTGGCCGCCACGCGGGACGACGCGCCGGTTGCGGAGGAGGTGCCGCGCGGCCTGCCGCTGGACCCCGGGCGGGTGCGGGAAGCGTGGGCGGCCGTGCTGGAATCGGGCGAAGGGCTGCCGCAGGGCTCGCGCCCGCTGCTGCGCCCCGCGCGCCCCGAAGTCGCCGGCCCGTCTACCATCGCGGCCGACGTGCTCCCCGTGGTGCTGGACCGCTTCTCCCGCGGTGCGCTGCGGGCTTTTGAAGACGCGCTCAGCCGCCGCCTGGGGCAGCGCGTGGCCGTGCAGTTCCGCGCCTCGGCCGCGGGCGCGGCGGAGGCACCCGGCGGGCAGCGCATCACCGCGCAGAGCGCCCGCGCCGACCGCCTGAGCCGGCTGATGCAGGGGGAACCGGTGCTGGCGGCGGCGGTACAAGCATGGGACCTGGAACTGCTGGATTGACGCGGATTTCTCCGCTTCCGGCCCGCCCTTCGCGACGCGCCGGACTGACGCTTTTTCCGCCTTCGCGCGGACCTGGAATTCGGAACCGATGAACAACTTTCAGCAGATCCTGCAGATGGGCCAGCAGGTGCAGGCCCGCATCTCCCAGTTGCAGACCGAACTGGGCCAGAAGACCGTCACCTCGTCCAGCGGCGGCGGCATGGTGACGGTGACGGCGGACGGGCGCGGAAAGCTGCGCGCCATCAAGATCGACCCCACCGTGGTGCAGGCGGACGACGTGGAGATGCTGGAAGATCTGGTGCTGGCCGCCGTGAACGAGGCGCAGAACCGGGCCCAGCAGCTGTACGACGACGAGATGCGCAAGGTGTCGGGCGGGCTGTCGCTGCCGTTCCCCATCCCGGGGCTCTGACGCGGCGTGTCGGCCATCGACGAACTGGTGGGCGAGTTTGCCCGCCTGCCGGGGATCGGGCGCAAGACGGCCCTGCGTCTCGCGTTCCACCTGCTCAAGGCGCCGGACGACGATGCCCGGCGCCTGGCGCGCAGCATTCTGGACGTGCGCGACAAGGTTCGCCCGTGCGAGCGGTGCGGAAACCTGAGCGACGCCAGCCCCTGCGCCATCTGCCTGAGCCCCCGGCGCGACGCCGCCACCCTGTGCGTGGTGGAGGAGGCGTCGGACATCATGGCCATCGAGCGCACGGGCGAGTACCGCGGGCTGTACCACGTGCTGGGCGGCCGTCTGTCGCCGCTGGACGGCATCGGCCCGTCGGAGCTCAACGTACCGCCGCTGCTGGCCCGCGCGGGGACGGGTGAGGTGCGTGAGGTGGTGCTGGCCACCAACCCCAGCGTGGAGGGCGAGGCCACGGCACTGTACCTGGCGCGGCTGCTCGCGCCGCTGGGGCTGCGGGTGACGCGGATCGCGCGCGGGCTCCCCGTGGGCGGCGACCTGGAGTACGCCGACGGAGTCACCATCGCCGAGGCGCTGGCGGGCCGCCGCGAGCTGTAGCGGCCCGCGCGAGCGCGCCTTTTGCTTCTGCATGGCCGCGGCACGCCGCGGCCTTTTGTTTTTTGGGGAGCGCCGCGTTAGGTTGGTGCCGCGTTCACCCCACTCCAAGGATTCCCGTCCTCCTTCCCCGGGTGATGGAAAGCAACCGACTCGTACGGACCGCCGCATTCGCCCTGCTCGCCGCCGCGGCCGCCGCCGCGCTGGGCGGGCTGCTGGTGCGCGACCAGATCAGCCGCAGCCGCCGCGACCTGTTCAGCCCCCACCCGCTCCGCCGGCTCGCCGCGCTGGAGTACCTGGGCGGCGTACCGGCCTCGGTAGACACGGTGCTGCTGCTGCGCGACTTTCTGGCCTGGGAGCAGCGCCCGCTGCTGCGCAAGCGTGCGCAGGGCGTCCTTGTGCGCCTGGAAGCCGGCCTGGAGTCGCGGCAGCCCACGGAGGTCGCCTGATGGCCGGTACCGGCGCCAGCAGCTGGTCGTTCGATGAACGCGACGTTCAGCGCATCGACCGCATTCTGCAGAGCTTTCTGTACGATTCCAACGCCCGCTGCGCCCTGCTGGTGGACCGCACGGGGCAGCTGGTGACCACGGCGGGCGAAAAGCCCGAGTTTGACTCCGTGGCGTTCTCGTCGCTGGCCGCGGCCGACTTTTCGGCCAACGACCAGCTGGCGGCGATGATCGGCGAAACCGAGTTCAGCTCGCTCTTTCACCAGGGCGAGAAGGAGTCGATGTACCTGGCCGACGTGGTGCGGCGGGTGATCCTCGTGGTCCTGTTCGACAACCGGACCACCCTGGGAATGATCCGGATCAAGGTGAAGGCGGTAGTGCGCGAACTCTCGGAAGTGTTCAGCGAACTCTTTGCGCGGTCCGCGGCGTCGCCGCAGGGTGCCCGCGTGGAGGCAGGCTTTGTGGACGAGGCGGAGGACGAGATCGACCGCCTGTTCGGCGATCTCTAGGAGGCCACGCCCATGTCGATGATCAACTACGCCTCGCGCGAGATCAACTGCAAGATCGTGTACTACGGCCCCGGCCTGTGCGGCAAGACCACCAACCTCGAGTACATCTTCGAGAAGGTGGCGCCCAACACCCGCGGCAAGCTGATCTCGCTGGCGACGGAAACGGAACGCACGCTCTTCTTCGACTTTCTGCCGGTGGACCTGGGGTCCATCCGCGGCTTCAAGACGCGCTTTCACCTGTACACCGTGCCCGGGCAGGTGTACTACAACGCGTCCCGCAAGCTCATCCTCAAGGGGGTGGACGGCGTGGTGTTCGTGGCCGACAGCCAGGTGGAGCGGCTGGACGCCAACATCGAGTCCATGCACAACCTGTACGACAACCTGTCGGAGTACGGGCTGGACCTGCGCGAGATCCCCTTCGTCATCCAGTACAACAAGCGCGACCTGCCCAACATCTCCTCGCTTGAGGAGCTGCAGCGGGAGCTGAACCCTACCGGCGTGCCCACCTTCGAGGCGGTGGGGGTGCGCGGCATCGGGGTGTTCGACACGCTCAAGGCGGTCAGCAAGCTGGTCATCAAGGCCCTCAGCTGACCCGGGAGCCCGCGATGCCCTGGCGCAACCTGCCGAACGCAATCACCCTGGGGCGCATCGTCCTGGCGGTGGTAGTCGCGCCCATGGTGATGACGGACTCGTTCAGCTGGCGCCTGGCGGGGTTCATCGTCTTTCTGATCGCCGCGTTCAGCGACCTGTGGGACGGGCACCTGGCCCGGTCGCGCAACCTGATCAGCGACTTCGGCAAGCTGATGGACCCGCTGGCCGACAAGCTGCTGCTCGCCGCCACGTTCGTCCCCTTCTACATCCTGTCCCACGGCGACGGGCGCGGAAGCTTTCCGTGGTTCGGCGGAGTGCTGCCCTGGTGGATCATGGCCATCATCTTTGGCCGCGAGATCTTCATCACCGTGTTCCGCGGCTTTGCGGCCAAGCGGGGGATCGTGCTGGCGGCGGGGAACGCGGGAAAGCTCAAGGCCGTCTTTCAGAACGTCTTCATCGGCTCGGCCATCTTCTGGTACGCGCTGCGGTCCGCCGCCCGCGAGTACCGGTGGGACACGCCGTTCTGGCGCTTCTGGCAGCAGTTTCACTACGGCTTTACCGTCGTGGTGCTCACCGTGGCCGTGGTGCTGACGGTGTACTCGCTCTACATCT
>NZ_DASVTX010000346.1:0-10084 GCF_036387355.1 Longimicrobium sp. | reverse complement strand
CCGCGACCACTTTCCGCATCCCGCGCCGCGCGGTCAGGGCGCGGAAGCCGGATCCGCTTTCGCCGCCACCTCTTCCGGCACGCGCGGCACCTGGATCAATCCCGCGATGATGGCCTGGCGCAGCGTCTCCACCTGGTTGTAGACGGCGGCGGGGATCATCCCCCGGTTCCGCTCGTCGTACACCCATCCCACCGCGCCATCCGCCAGCCCCTGCGAAATCACGCCGCCCCGGAAGGTGCCTGTGCTCTCCTGCCGCACCAGCCCCTGCACCGACACGCCCAGGTTCTTGGTGATGGAGGTCAGCACGCGGCCCGGCGCCTGATCGTACTGGTCCACGTCCACCCCGATCACCCACCGCCCGCTCTCGCGCGCGGCCCGGAACACCCCCGCCCCCGTGCCGCCCGAGGCGTGAAAGATGACGTCCACTCCGCCCGCGTACTGCGCCGACGCCAGCGCCAGCCCCCGCGCGGGATCGTTGAACGCGGAGGGCGTCGTGCCCGCGTAGTCCACCACCACGCGGCAGGCGGGGCAGACCCGCTCCACCCCGGCCGCGTACCCCGCCTCGAACTGCCGGATCACCGGCGCGTCCATCCCGCCCACGAAGCCCACGCGCCTGGACTGGGACATCAGCCCCGCCAGCGCGCCGGCCAGAAAGGCGCCTTCCTCCGATCGATACGTGACGCCGGCCAGGTTGGGCGGCGTGGGCATGGCGCGGCCCAGCGAATCCGTCACCGGCGAGTAGTCCAGCACGGCGAAGTTCGTCTGCGGATGCCTGCCCGCGAGCGCAAAGGCCGGCGCGCTCGCCATGAAGCTGACGCCCACGACCAGGTCGCGGTCCTGCTCGGCGTAGCGGGCCAGCGCGGCGGGGCTGGACTCGTCGGCCCCGCTCTCGCTCACGGCCGTGTCGGCGCCCAGCTGCCGCGCGGCCTGCTGCAGCCCGGCGATGGCGGCGTCGTTGAAGCCGCGGTCGCCGCGCCCGCCGCTACTCAGCACCAGCCCCACGCGGACGCTCCGGCCCCGGCTCCCCGTCTCATCCTTGTCCCCGCCGCACGCGGCGAGCAGGGCCAGCGCGGCGGCCAGGGCGCCGCGAACGATGCGCTCAGCGGTCATGGTGCCCCCGGATGCGAAAGAAGCTCACGAGCGCCTGCAGCTGGTCCGCCTCGGCCGCCAGCTTTTCGGCGGTGGACGAGAGTTCCTGCGACGCGGCCACGTTGTTCTGGGTGATCTGGTCCATCTCCACCGTCCGCTCTCCCACGCTGGCCAGCTGCCGCGACTGGCGCGTGCTGGACTCCGCCACCTCTTCCATGAGCTCCGCCGCTTCCTGGATCACCGGCTCCAGTGCGGCCATGAGCCCCGCGCTGCGCTCCGCGACGCTGCTGCTGCTGGCGGCGATGCTGCCGATTTCGCGCGCTGCCTCCTGGCTGCGCTCCGCAAGCGTGCGCACCTCCGCCGCCACCACGGAAAAGCCGCGGCCGTGCTCGCCCGCGCGCGCCGCCTCGATGGCCGCGTTCAGGGCCAGCAGGTTGGTCTGGTCCGCCAGGTAGTGGATGACGGAGATTCGGCGGGTGATGGCGTTCATGGCTTCCACCGTCTCGACCGCGGCCGAGGCGCCCCGCTCCGCGTGCCCTGCCCCGCGCAGGACCACCTCGCGCATGTCGCGGCTGCGCGTCGCGCTCCCCTGCGCCACGGCGTTCACCTCGCCCAGCGCCTCCGTGGTCTCCATCACGGCGTGCGCCTGCTGCGTGGCGGTGGCGGACAGCTCCTGCGCGCTCGCCGCCAGTTCCGCCGCACTGGCCGACATGGTGTGCGTGGCGCCGCGGATCTCGTCGATCACGGAGCTGAGGCGCGCCTGCATGCCGCTGAACGCGCGCCCGAAGCGGTCTTCCTCGGAGCGCGGCTCCACGCGCCGCGTCAGGTCGCCCGCGGCGATCTCGTCGGCCACCTCGGCCATGGCGCGCAGCGAGGTCGTCATCCGCTCGAAGGCGTGGCCGAAGGTGTCGCGCTCCGAACGGGGATGGACGGGGACGCTGAGGTCGCCGCCCGCGATGCGGTCTGCGGCGTGCGCCATTTCCCGCAGGTACGCCACCATTGCGCGCATAGCCGCCACCAGCCGGCCCAGTTCGTCCGTGCCCTGGGCGGCGCCCCCGGCCTCCACCCCTTCCACGTCGCCCGCGCTCACCCGTTCCGCCACGTGCACCGCCTCATCCACCTGCGCGGTGACGCTGCCGAGCACCTCGCGCGAGATGCGCCACAGCAGCCACGCCGCCAGCGCGGCCACGGCCAGGTCAAAGAGCAGCGTGCCCACGCCGGACCACCGCGACCGGCGGAACACCCCGGCGATGGCGTCCTCCCGCTCGCTGCGCACCCGGGCGATGCGGCCGCGCAGCTCCGCGCGTCCCGCCGCCAGCGCCTGCAGGTCGGCGATCATGGCCGGGCTGCTCTCACCCCCGATGAAGCGCGAGGTGGTGCGGCGGGCGCGCGTGTACCACGCGTCGAACGCATCGCCCAGCGACGAGGCCTCGGCCCGGTCCAGCGCGCCGATCTCGCCCAGCCGGCGCACGCCCGCCAGGAAGTGCGACCGAAGAGTGTCGGTATCCGTGAGCATAGCCGTATCGCGCAGCGCCACCGCGTCGCGAAAGTCGCGGTGCACGGCGTCCAGCCGTTCGCTCAGGTCGCGGGTGCCCTGCACCGCCGGCACGTGCAGCGACCCGATGCGCTCCACCTGCCGCAGGTTGAGGAGCGACGAGAGCGCGCCTACGGCCAGCACCGTGGCCAGCGCCGCCACGGCCAGGCGGGGCAGAAGTTCAATGCGCTCGCGGAACCCGAGCGCGCGAAGCCGCTCCTCCAGCCCCCTGGGTCCGCCCGCGAGGATGCGCCCCAGGGCGGACCAGCCGCCGTTGTTCATTGGATTGCGTTCTCCCGCGGGCCGGAAAGCCGCGCGGATGCTCGGTCCGATCCCGCCTTTGATCCGGCGGAAAACGAACGGGTGTGACAGGAAGGAAAACGAACAAGGCCGCTGCACGGAGCGGCCTTTCCCTACAGGGACCGGCGCCGCGGGCGGCTCCGGTCTGCAATGTACGGACGAGTGCGGGCGCGGCGATGGCACCAAGCCCGCCAGCGGCAGTCCAGCCGCGGGAATACGCCGCGTGTTTTCGATTGAAGGTGACAGTACGCACGCCTCCCGGTTCCGTCAATCCCCCCGCGCGCACGGGTGTGTTCCCGGCACCCGGTCGTGATCAGGCTGCAACGTTCGGCCCCTGTCGGCTTCTGTGCCGCCCCGTCCCGCGGATCGGCCGCGGTCACGACCACTTTTCATTCGGGAGGCGGATTGGACAGGTTATCCGGATGGATGGCGTGCAAAAGAATTTCCTTGTGCACGGCGGAGTGCGCGTCCACATTGCGCCGCATCCACCCCGCCGATTTCACCCCTCCTGGAGATCCCCCGTGCCTTCCATGCTCCGCAGCATTCTGGCAGTCGTCGCAGGCTTTCTGTTGATCGGCGCGCTGGCGTTCGGGACCGGCGCCGCCCTGCACGCGGCCGGCATTCAGCCGGCCGCCGGCGAGCCGATGATGGAACCCGCGCTGATTCTGCTTGAAGCGGCCTACGTGGCCGCGTTCGCCATCGCCGGGTGCTGGCTCACGGCCGCCTTGGCGCCGGCGAACCCGATGCGCCACGCGTTGATCCTGGGCGCTCTGGGGCTCGTGTTCAACGTGATGGGCGCGTTGGCGACGTGGGGAGAGCGCCCGGTCTGGGCCGTGGCGCTGAACCTGGCCCTGGTGATGCCGTACGCCTGGGCCGGCGGGCGGATGCGCGAACGGCAGCTGGAGCGGACCTCCGCGGTCCGTGTGGCGGGCTGAACGGCCCCGATCGGCTGGATGGCTTGAATCCGGGACGGTAATCCGCACCGCGCTCGGCCTCTGGAACACGATCGCAGGACCGCACGCCTTCCCGGCATCCCCACCGCCCTGACCGGTCCAACAACAAGAACGCCCGCAAGCAAAGTGCTTGCGGGCGTTCTGTCGGCCGTTCAGTGGTTGGTTCCGCTCATACGAATCGGCGAAAGTTCGTGCCTACCATCGGACCACTCCGAACGAGCCACGATCGTTGACCTCGCGGGAGAGGAGCGGCGCCAACGGGCACGAATTCCCTCGGAGCTGTACCAGCACCGAGGTGGGCGGCAGGACCGGCGGGGCGGACGGTGCCGGCGCGGCGGCGCGAACCGGCATCAGGCGCACCGGATCCGTGACATTAGCCGCATCGGAATTCCTCACCCGGCTCGGAGTTCGAGTGTCATTCTGAGCGAGGCGCCGCGCCGCACCTTCCACCACCCCTGACTCTGGCGCCGACCGAAGAATCCCGCGCCACCGCGTCCCATGCACGCCCGGTTGCGCGCCGCGCTCGGAAGCTGCGGGTGCGGCGGGAGAGGCTGGAGCACGCCGCGCCGGACTGCGGCGCGGCGGATGCTTCGGTCCGGGATTCTTCAGTCGCGCATGAACGCGGTGCCGGGGAAAGTGCGGCGCACGCTCCTTCAGAATGACGCCTCAGCGCCGAGGTGGGCGGCAGGATACCGGCGGGGCGGAGGTGCCGCCGCGGGGGCGGCGTGACCGGAGATCAGACGGACCACTCCGAACGAGCCCCGATCATTGACCTCGCGGGGGAGGAGCGGCGCCAACGGGCACGAACTTCCTCAGAGCCGTATCACCCCGCCGCGGGAGATGCGGTGGCACGCAGATGACGTTTGTCCCGCGTTCGTTCCGTTCCGTGACATCAGTCAGCCCTCGGCCAGCACACCGCCGGCAGAAACGCGCCACGCGGAATCCCCCCGAAGATGCCCATCGAACGCAGCAATCAAGTGGTTGCGACGACGGATCAGCATCGACAAGCCGGGCACACGGCCTCTCTCTGCACTGAAAGGGTGAACCGTCGACAGGTGCGCTCCGCGCGTCGAGGCCACACCAGCCTCGCTCAGGGCACACCAGCCCGACGCCGCAGTGCGCGGCAGCGGTGGCGCCGGGCTTACCGGCTTGCCGCGATCACGGCCGGTGCGTCACGGACGATGGCGGTACCGTCCCCCGCTTGACGGCTCCCGTTGGATCCCCAGCAGTACCCCGGCCCGTCCGTCAGCGCGCAGGCGTGGGGGCTCGCGGCAGAGAGGCTGCTGAAGCTCACCCCCGCCGGCATCTGCACCGGCGAGGGCGACTGCTGATCGGCGGTCAGCGTGCCGCCGTTGCCCAGCCGGCCGTTGCCGTCACTGCCCCAGCAGTACGCGCGGCTGTCTGAGGCCAGCGCGCAGGTGTGAGCGGTCCCGGCGGAAATGCTGGTAAAGCTTACGCCCGCGGGCATCTGCACCGGCGAGGGCGACTGCTGGAAAGCGGTAAGTGTCGCGCCGTTGCCCAGCCGGCCGTTGGTGTCAGCGCCCCAGCAGTAGGAGCGGCTGTCCGACCCCAGCGCGCAGGTGTGAGTCTCACCCGCGGAGATGCTGGTAGCACTTACCCCGGCCGGCATCTGCACCGCGGAGGGTGAGGACTGGTCGGCCGTCAACGTGCTCCCATTCCCCAGCCGCCCGTTCGTGTCTGTGCCCCAGCAGTAGGCGCGGCTGTTCGAGCCCAGCGCGCAGGTGTGAACGGTGCCCGCGGAGATACTGGTGAAGCTTACCCCCGCCGGCATCTCTACCGGCGAGGGCGAGTGCTGCTCCGCCGTCAGCGCGTCACCGTTGCCCAGCCGGCCGTTGTTGTCCGTGCCCCAGCAGTAGGCGCGGCTGTCCGAGCCCAGCGCGCAGGCATGACCGCTGCCGGCAGAAATGCTGGTGAAGCTGACCCCGGTGGGCATGTTCACCAGAGACGGCGTGTACTGTGCGGCCGTCAGCGTGGTACCGTTGCCCAGCCGGCCGGTGTTGTCGGAACCCCAGCAGTACGCGCGGCCGTCCGTACCCAGCGCGCAGGTGTAGTTGGCCCCCGCGGAAATGCTGGTGAAGCTCACACCTTCGGGCATCTGCACGGCGGAGGGCACGCCCAGCAAGACCGCTGTCCCGCTTCCGTCGCCCAGCTGGCCATTGCCGTCACTGCCCCAGCAGTACGCCTTGGCCGCCGCGGAGAGGGCGCAGGTGTGGGCCCCGCCCACTACCACCTGCGTGAAATGCGCGGTGTAGTCCGCCCCGGTCGGCACCTGGGCCTGCACGTACACGCTGAATGCGAAGCCGTCCGCCCCACCCGTGTTGAACGCCCACTGCTTGCCCGCGCTGGTCTCGTCCGAGCCCAGGATGCCGTCGGCGCCCAGATCCGCGCCCGAGTACTGGAAGTAGTCCTGGTTCGGGCTCAGAAAGCTCTCCTGACCCGTGGCGTTCGCCACCGTCACCCCGTTCGTGGGCCCGGAGGCGAAGAAGACGCGAACCCCCGTGGCATGCGCCGTAGCTCCGTCCGCGGTACCGAGCGCGGCCAGCAGCAGGTTCTGCACGGTGACCGTGGTGGCGAAGGTGCCCGCCACCGGGTCGAGCACGTTGCCGCTGTTGGCCAGCCGCACGTAGTGGTGCTGCCCGCCCACGGTGGCGATCGTCCCTCGGGCACCGCCCGTACGGCCCTGCGCAGGCTCGCAGGACAGGGTGCCGGACCTCACGTTCGCGCTGCACCGGAGTTCCGCCAACACGGTCTGCACCGCGCGGGGCTGGCCGGCGGTGGGCGCATCCTGGCAGGCAGAGAGCGAGACCAACAGGAGCGCAGCGGCAATGCCTGCGCGGCTCTTGAACGTCATGACTGGGCCGCTTTCGGAACTGAGAGGAGGCACTCGGCGTCGGTCACCAGCAAGCAGGTGCCGCCGAAACCGCGGTCGCCAGGGTCCACCCGCGCGAGGCGCGGAGGGTCATGCACGAGGGGAATGCTCAGCCCTGCCTGGGCACAGCGGCCTCGGCAGGAGCTTGCGACAGGAGGTGCGGAGGGGATGCTCGGGGGGAGCCGTACGGGCTGATACAGGGAGCGTAGCAGGTATGTTCAGTCTGCGCAAGTACTTGACCTGCAGGTGCAAGAAAGGCTCGGCTCCCTCGCCTTGCTCCTCTGCACCGTGCCGCGACGGGAGGTCAGCTCCCCGAAGAGCGAAGAATCGCGACCAGGCAGCCGGGCGGAATCATCGCACGGGGCCGCTCGTTCCAGCAGACGAACAAATACCAAACGAAAAGGGCCGCTCATGGGAGCGGCCCTTTCCATTCACAGTAGCAGGGGGGGGACTCGAACCCCCGACCTTACGATTATGAGTCGTACGCTCTAACCAGCTGAGCTACCCTGCCGAACCACCGTGGCGCCGCGCTCCCTGGCGGAAGCGGGCCCGATCCGGCATAGCGGGGGCGGGATTCGAACCCGCGACCTTCGGGTTATGAGCCCGACGAGCTACCAGGCTGCTCCACCCCGCGACACAGAGCCACCAATCTAACCTGCCCCTCCCCCACCGTCAACCCCCGCCCGGCTTTTCTATCGCGCCGGGGCGGGCGCGGGAGCGCCCGAATCCACCGGGACGAAGCGGTACAGCAGCTCGCCCTCGCGAATCATGCCGAAGCGCTCGCGGGCAATGCGCTCCACCGCGTCGTCGTTCTTTTCCAGCGTGGCGGCCAGCGTGCGCAGGCTGTCCACCTGGCGGCGCGTGTCGGCCAGGCGCGCGTCGGCTTCGCGGCGCTCGGCGGCCAGGCGCCGCAGGTGAAATACGGAGTATTCCCCGCCCCACAGCGCGTAGTACGCGGCCACGGCCAGCACCGCGCCCGTCCCCATGCGCCGTACGGCGCGCGGGCTCAGCGCCACAGCGTGCGGCCCGGGTAGCGCGCGCCCTCGCCCAGGTGCTCCTCAATGCGGAGCAGCTGGTTGTACTTGGCCACGCGGTCGGTGCGGCTGGCGCTGCCCGTCTTGATCTGCCCCACGCCCGTCGCCACGGCGAGGTCGGCGATGAAGGTGTCTTCCGTTTCGCCGGAGCGGTGCGACATCACCGCGTTGTACCCGGCGCGGCGGGCCATGTCGATGGCGTCCATCGTTTCCGTGAGCGTGCCGATCTGGTTCACCTTGAGCAGGATGGCGTTGGCGATTCCGCCCTGGATGCCGCGTGCCAGCCGCTCGGTGTTGGTGACGAACAGGTCGTCGCCCACCAGCTGCACGCCGCTGCCCACCGCCTCCGTGAGCGCCTTCCACCCGTCCCAGTCGTTCTCGTCCATGCCGTCCTCGATGGAGCGGATGGGGTAGCGCCGGCACCACTCGCGGTAGAACTCCACCATCTCCGCGGGCGACTTCGTCTCGTTGCTGGACTTGTGAAAGACGTAGCTGCCGCCGCGGTACATCTCCGACGACGCCACGTCCAGCGCCAGCACCAGGTCCTCGCCCGGGCGGTAGCCGGCCTTTTCAATGGCCTGCAGGATGACGGAAACCGCCTCCTCGTTGTCCTTGAGGTCCGGCGCAAAGCCGCCCTCGTCGCCCACCGCGGTGTTCTTGCCCGCCTTGCTGAGCACGCTCTTGAGCGCGTGGAACACCTCCACGCCCATCCGCAGCCCTTCGCTGAACGTTTCGGCGCCCACCGGCATCACCATGAACTCCTGAAAGTCCACGTTGTTGCTGGCGTGCGCCCCGCCGTTCAGGATGTTCATCATGGGAACCGGCAGCAGGTTCGCCATAGCGCCGCCCAGGTAGCGGTACAGCGGAAGCCCCGCGTCCTCCGCGGCGGCGCGGGCGGCCGCCAGCGACACCGCGAGCAGCGCGTTGGCGCCCAGCCGGCTCTTGTTGGGCGTGCCGTCCAGTTCGATCATCGCGCGGTCCAGCCCGGCCTGGTCGTACGCATCGGCGCCGATCAGCAGGTCGGCCAGCTCGCCCTCCACGTGATCCACGGCGCGCTGCACGCCCTTGCCCAGGTAGCGCTCCTTGTCGCCGTCGCGAAGCTCCACGGCCTCGTGCTCGCCGGTGCTGGCGCCGCTGGGCACCGCCGCGCGGCCGACCGCGCCGCTGGAAAGGAGGACGTCGGCCTCCACGGTGGGGTTGCCGCGCGAGTCCAGAATCTCGCGCGCGCGGATCTCCGTGATGATCGCCATGTACCGGGGACTCGGGTGTGTGCGGATGAGAAAAACCGGTGGGTTCCGTGCGCGGAACGTACTTTTGCGGCGGCGCACTGTCAACGTCTTTCGCGGTTTGCCGCCGCCGCTGCTTTCGGGCGCAGAGGACGGGAACGGCGGTTCACGCGAAGGACGCGGGGGTGGCGGACGTTCGCGCGGGAGCCGCGGACGAGCGCCCCGTCAGTACGCGGGCGGCAGGTCCAGCAGGATTCCGGGGAGGGCGAGCGGGCTTTCCGTCTCGGCCAACTCCAGCAGCGCGTCGGGCAGGGCGTCCGCCACGTCCGTGGGAAGGAGGCCGCGGCCGCGCCCGGCGATCTCCGCCGCGCGCCCGCTGAAGTAGAGGCCCGCCGCCGCCGCGTCCGCCGGCGCCATCCCTCGCGCCAGAAAGGCGCCGATCACGCCGCTCAGCACGTCGCCGTTTCCGCCCGTCGCCAGTCCGGAGTGGCCGGCGGCGTTCACCCGCGTTCCCCGCCCGGTTTCCGCCACCAGAGACGGATTGCCCTTCAGCAGCACCGTGCACCGGAAGCGCTCGGTCAGCGCGGCCGCGGCGGCGAAAGGATCGGCCGTGATCTCGTCCACGGTGGATGACAGAAGGCGGCTCGCCTCCCCCGGGTGCGGCGTGAGCAGCAGCGGCCGGTCGACGGCGTCGCGCAGGCCGGGATCGCGGGCCAGCAGCGTCAGCGCGTCCGCATCCAGCAGCAGCGGCGCATCCCCCGTGGCGCAGAGTGCGCGCAGAAAGGCGAGCGCGTCGTCATCCGTCCCCAGCGCGGGGCCGGCGACCACGGCGGCGGCCCCGCGCTGCACATCCGCATCCGCCGTGTCGCGATCCGTGTAGAGCGCCTCGGGCAGCGCGGACTGCACGATGATGCGGTTCGCCTCCGGGGTCACGAGGACCGCCATCCCCGCGCCGGCCCGCAGCGCCCCCGTTCCCGCGAGCACGCACGCGCCCGCCATCCCCGCGCGCCCGGCGGCGATCACCACCCGCCCCATCCGCCCCTTGTGCGCGTCCGGCG
>NZ_DASVTX010000345.1:0-11041 GCF_036387355.1 Longimicrobium sp. | reverse complement strand
CTTGTACATGAGGCCGCCGAGGAATAGCTTGCATGTGAGCACCGTTTGGGTGAAGTCGGATGAGGTCTGCTTCTTGGCGGAAGTGACTCTCATTCTACTACTTCCAAGCGGTGCTCGCTTTTTCCACGCAGGATCTGGGTTGAAACCGCGCCTCAAGACACACGAAGTCCGCCTCCGCGGACTGCATCCTCGCCACCGCAGCGGTGCCCAGTGCAGTGGAAGCCCCGAACGGCGCCTGAGGGCGCCGTGTCGGGGCTTCCAGCAGGTCGAGCGGCGGATTCATCCGCTCAGGCAGATCGAGGCGCTGGTACGGGTGGCGCGCACCGGCAACCTCCTCCCCGTGCAGGTGAAGTCTCCCCGTCAGTTTGGGGAGACTTTCCGCCGTTGTTGCGGCGAATTCATTCGCTCCCCCCGGCGCCGATCCCCGCCCGGCGCTAGATTGCCGTCCTCCATCCGCCGATCCACAATCCCGCACTCCAGACCGCGATGCACACGCGTGACGTGAACCGGATTTCCATCGTCCTCCCGCCCCGAAGCCGCCATGGCTGAGCGGAAGGCCCGCGCCGCGGGGCCGGAAACCAGCCGCGTGCAGGGCGCGGACTGGAGCGGCGACGACATCTCGGGGCAGAACCACGAAAAGGTGCTCTTCGTGGACCTGGACATGACCGAGGTGGAGAACACCGGTGCCGTGTTCACCGAATGCACCTTTCGCAACGTGAAGTTCAACGTCTCCGTGCACCACGGCGCGGCGTTCGTGAACTGCACGTTCGCGGCGTGCAAGTTCTACGACGCGCGCTTCGCCGATTGCAAGTTCGTGGGGAGCATCTTTGACCGCTGCACCTTTGACGCAATGACCGTCACCGGCGGCAACTGGTCGTTCGCGGGGCTCTCCGGCGCCGACCTGCGCACGGCCTCGTTCCGCGGCGTGAACCTGCGCGAGGCGGACCTTGCCGGCGCGCGGTGCCAGGGCGGGTCCATGCGCGACCTGGACCTTTCCGGCGCGTGGCTGCGCGGCGCCGACTTCAGCGGGTGCGACCTGCGCGGCAGCGACCTGAGCGCCGTGGATCCCGCCAGCGTGGAACTGCGCGGCGCCATCATCACCATCGACCAGACGATCACCATCGCGCAGGCGCTGGGGCTGGACGTGCGCGCGGAGTGACTGTCCGCGCGGCGGCGGGAACGGATGTGGTGCGCTTGACCCATGCGAACGGGCGTTCGAAGCCCGATCTTTTGCGGCAGGAAACCCGTCGCCTTCATCCGCCGCGCCTTTCTGGAGCTTTCTGCATGCTCGCGACCGAAACCCTCATGCCGCCCCGCGCCGCGCGGCCCGCCACAAGCCTGGCGGACGGGGAGGCGGCGATCGCGCTGGTGCGCGCGCTGTACGACGCGTTCGGGCGGGGCGACGTGCTGGACGTGTTCAGCACGCTCACGCAGGACGTGGTGATCGAGCAGACGCCGGACCTTCCCTGGGGGGGCAGCTACCACGGACTGGACGAGGCGCGCGAGTTCTTTCTGCGCCTCATGCAGCACGTGGACTCGCGGGTGGAAGTGCAGGAGGTGTTTGCCGCCGGCACGCGCGTGGTGGTGATGGCCCGGACGCGCGGAATGGCGCGCGCCACGGGAACGGCGTTCGACATCCGCGCCGTGCACGTGTTCGAGGTGCGCCGCGGCAAGGTGAGCCGCTTTGAAACGTACGTGGACACCCCGGCCATGCAGGCGGTGCTGTGAGCCCCCGCGTCCGCATTGTGCTGGGCGGCGGTTGATGAAGGGGGCGGGGTGCGCTATCTTCTTCGCCGAGCGGGTCGGTAGCTCAGCCGGTAGAGCACTCGGCTTTTAACCGATTGGTCGTGGGTTCGAGTCCCACCCGACCCACCTTGGGTCCCCGGGCACGCACGCGTGCCCGGGGACTTTTTTCCGTCCAGCATTTGGCTCCTGGCCGCGGGATCGCGCGCGAATTCTGTGACCCGCGCGTGCATCCGGCGATCCGCCCGCGACGGCGGTTCAGGGCAGCAGCCGGTTTCGGACCTCATGGATGACGTGTTTGTGATGGGGAAAGTGGATGGGACGCCGCCCCGCAGAGGGAGTCCGGATGACTGCGCCGGACGGCGGATCGGTAGAGGCGGACCGCTACGATGCGGAAGTCTCGCCGCCGGCGCCCAACTCCTCACGCAGGGCGGCGCTGCGGGCGCGATCCTCATCCAGTTCCCGCTGCAGCACCTGCGCGAGGTACTCACGCTCGCCGCGCGCCTGCTCGCGCGCGAACTCGGCCGCCTCTTCCGCGCGCTGCATGGCGGCTTCCGCTTCGCGCGCCGTCTCCACGGCCCGGTCGCGCGCGGAATGGGCCGCCTGCGCCATCTCCACCGCCGCCGCGGCCGCACGCCGGGCGGAAAGGTCGCGTGTCGTCTTGGCGAATCCCATCAGCACCCCTTCGGGATTGCGCAGCGCCGTGAGCGTGATGTCGGCCCAGAAGGTGGATCCGTCGCGCCGGACGCGGGACCCCTCGCCGTGCGACTCTCCCGTTCTCTCGGAATCCCGCAGATGCGCCTCCGCGGTTCCGTCTTCCGCGCCACCTTCGGGGTACAGCAGGCGCAGATGCGCACCCTCGGCCTCTTCGCGGGTCCACCACTTCATCAGGTGCGCGCCCTCGCCCCAGAAGGTGATGACGCCGTGCGGGTCGAGCAGAAAGATGGCGTAGTCGCGAACGTTTTCCGCCAGGGCCGCGAACGCCGGGTTGACCGCCCACTGGGAAAGCCGGGTGGCCGCGGCGTCATCACATTCGGGATGGGCCCGGCGCTCGCGCCCGCGCTTGAGCGCGGCCTGCCGCTCCGCGGATTCGCTCGCGTGTGGCCGCGGTTCCTCCGCGGGGAACGGCCCGCCGGGGACCGCGGATTCCTCCTCTCCGCTGGCGACGGAACCCGGCTCGCCGGGGCGGTTGGAAAGGCCGCCGGAGTGCTCGTCGTGTTTGCTCATGAGGATGCAAACCGCGCAAAAGTCCGGCCAGTTCACGTGTTTCGCCCCCCGCCCGGGGACACTCCAGTAGTCGTGGCCACGCCCGCGGATTGGGCTGGTGCGCCGGGGCAGCCGGAACTCGATGCCGCGCGCCGGTGGCCGCCGCCCATGCGGTCCGTTTCGCGCGCACGCGTCATCAACCTCGGGGTGCCTGGCCCGCGTGCGGAGCCCGGACCGGCTGGGAGGGCGGCGGTATCCCGGGAACTGTTCGCTCTGCGCGCCTTTTCCGACGGCGCTTGTCGCCCCCGGCGGGCGTGGTTAGGTTCGTTCGGAAACGCGATTCCGCCGTTCTTCCGCCCCGCTCGCGGCCGGTCCGCGCTGCTCCACCACACCATCGTGAGCCGCATCAAGCTGCCGGCGAACTGGACATCAGGGAGCGCGGCCGCCCGCAGGACGGCCGCATCCGCGTGCACCTGGAAAGCCGCGAACGGGACGTGCGCGTGTCTACTGTGCCCACCATGGTTCGGCGAAAGCGTCGTTCTGCGCCTGCTGGACCGCGGCGGGCGCCCGGTGGCGCTGAGCGAGTTGGGCATGCCCGCCCACGTGCGGACGGGGATGGAGGCGATGGCCCGCTAGCCGCACGGGATAATCCTGGTCGCCGGGCCCACGGGGTCCGGCAAGACGGCGACGCTGTACGCCGCGCTGGGGCTGCGCGATACACGCGGGAAAAAGGTGATCACCGTGGAACACCCAGATGGCAGGCGCGCCGCCAGCCGGAGGGAGGGAGGGAAGGCCAGGTCGTCCGCTGGTTGCGGTCCGGTTGTCTGAAGGCGGTTTGTGGGACTCGCGGAAGTTCACCATCACCCTGGAGGCAGAATGACTCGACTTCACCTTGTGGCCGGCGCCTGCGCGCTCGTGCTCGCCGCCGCCTGCGCCCCCGCGCACTCCGCGGGAACGGACGGCGAAATCACCCGCTACACCCGGAGCGACCGGCGCAACGCGCTGACCCCGGAGGAGCTGCGGGCGCAACCGGAAGTCCGCACGGCGTACGATGCCGTGCAGCGCTGGCGCCCGGAATGGCTTCGGGTGTCGGCGGCGCAGATTCAGCCCAACCGGTGCCTTGCGGGCGGATGCCGCATGCAGACGCCCGCCGTGGTGGGGCAGATCCTTGTGTTCCGCGACCGCACCCGGCTGGGCACGGTGAACGCGCTGCACGAGATCCCCATCACCTCCGTGCGCGAGATGCGGTACCTGAACGCGGAAGACGCGCGCGCCCTGCTCCCGCTCTCCGACATGGGGCCGGGCTCCGTGGCCGGCGCCGTCGTCGTCCTGCCCAACTCGTAGCCCTGCTCCCGCTGCCGCGGCGCAGGACGCCGCCGCGGCACGGGAAATCCCGTTTCCATCCGCACAGCGTTCGTGCCCCGTTCTTCTGATCCGCGCCGCGTGTCGGATATCGACTCGGTACCGTCGGTGATCGGGCGGGCCTCCACGAGACGGTCCCGCGTTTCTCCCCAGGTTGATGGACGGTGCACGAGCGAGGGCAGCTTGTAGCCGTGGCACACTTCAGCGGCAGGATGCAGATGGTGCTACGACTCGCGGCCGCGCTGGCGGCGTGCACGCTGGCCGGAGGATGCTTTCGTACCGGAACGCCCGGCTGCCCGGCTCCGGACCCTATGCCGGCCGGGATCAGGGTGCAGCAAGGCGGAGTTACAGGGGAGGCCGCCGAGGGCGTCGGCACGCTGGTGATTCGTGCGTCCAGAGCCACGGACCGACACGCCACTGTGCAGAACGCGATCGTGTCGCTTCACGCACACCCCCGGGAACTCCACGTGCATCTGCGCCGGTCCGCCACGGATTCCACCGGGCTGGTTCGATGGGATTGGCTCCCGGCCGGAACCTACACGCTTTCCGCCGCGGCAATCGGCCACGATGTGCTCCGCGCTCCCGTCGCCGTACGGGCCGGGTACGCGGACACGGTTCAGGTCCATCTCCGGGGACGGACATGGTGCGTGCGGTGAGCATGCCGCCCGGACCGGTATGGCCATCCCCACCTGTCCGGCAGACGGGCATCATCCCCGGAGGAGAACCGAAGCCGGCCCGCGCGTCAGTGGCCGCCGCCAAGCCGTCCGAGGAGCAGGCCGATGACGAACACGATCCCGCCGCCGCCGATGACCTGCAGGATCGTTTTGCCGAGCGGGCTTTCCATGTAGCGGTAGCGGATCCAGGCGATGGCGATCAGCTCCAGCACCACCACGGCGTAGGCCAGCAGCAGCGCCGTCCGCAGGTCCGTGAGAAGAAAGGGCAGGGTGTGGCCCATGCCGCCGATGATGGTGCCAAGCGCGGTGATGCCGCCGCGGCTCCACGGATTGCCGCGGCCGCTGATCTTGCCGTCGTCGGAGAGCGCCTCCGCCAGCCCCATGCTGATGCCGGCGCCCACGGAGGCCGCGAGCCCCACGTAGAACGCGTCGTGCGTGCTGCCCGTGAGCTCCGCCGCGGCGAACAGCGGGGCCAGGGTGGATACGGACCCGTCCATCAGCCCCAGCAGAAAGGGCTGCACTACCTGCAGCACCCGCGCCTGCGCCGCCGTGTGCGGCACTCCGCCCCCGGCGGTCGGTCCTGCTCCCTGCGTCGGCTCCATTCCCTCTCCCTGGCGTGCGTGAATGCGGTCGCGGGCCCGCGATGCGGAAAGCGTTCCGGCCCGGCGGAGCGCGGACCGGGGGAAGCTACGCGGTGGGGGAGGGCAGGGAAACCGGCGGAATGCCTCGCGATCCGGGCAGGGCGTCCCGGCGATTGCGCCCGCGTTCGAGGGTGCGCCGCGGGCCGGGGAGTTGACTCTGGCGGAAAATCGGCTACTTTGGTATCAGGCGCGGAACGCGCACGGAAGTTTCGCAGACCTGGGCACCTCTGCTCGGGTCGTGATTGTGTTCCTCAGAAGGGAGTAGACGTGGTCGAGATCCAGCTTGCGGAAACTGATCGCCTCGATTGGGCGCTCAAGCAGTTCCGGCGTCGGATGATTCGCTCCGGCCTGTTCAAGGACATGCGCCGCAAGCGCTTCTACGAGAAGCCGAGCGTCGCGCGCAAGATGAAGGAAAAGGCCGCCGAGCGCCGCCGCCACAAGGACCGCAAGCGCGCCGCCCGCCGGTACGACTTCTGATTTCCGGCACCGCAACGCGAGAAGGGCCCGAGCCAGTTGGCTCGGGCCCTTCCTTTTGGCCGTCGGTCAACCGCTGAAACTACCAGCGATCTCCACCGCCGCCGTAGCCGCCACGGTCGCGGTCACCGCCACGCCCGCCGCCGCCACGGCCACCACCCCCGCCGCCGTAGCCGCCGCCACCACCGCCACCGCCGTAGCCCCCACCGCCGCTGCGTCCACCACCGCCGCCGCCGTAGCCGCCACCGCCGCTGCGTCCACCACCACCGCCGCCGTAGCCGCCGCCACCGCCGCTGTCACCGCCGGCCGGCGCGTCAAGGCGCACCACGTTTTCGGCCGCGGGACCCTTCGTGCCCTGAACCACGTCGAACTCCACGCGCTCGCCGTCATTCAGGGTCTTGAACCCGCCGCCCTGAATTGCGCTGTGGTGGACGAACACGTCCTTCTCGCCGTTGTCCCGGGTAATGAACCCGAAGCCCTTCTCCGGATTGAACCACTTGACGGTTCCCGCTTCCCTGGCCATTTCCAATCCACTTGCTGTGATGTGATGAGGCGCAGCGCCGACGAACGGGCGCAAGCTAAGCCGTTTTGGTCCCCGCGCCAAGAATCTCGTCGCTGCAGGAGCCGGAAGCGGCCGCATGCCCCGCGATGCACGAACAGCGCCAGAAATCGGCGCCGCCTCTGGCAGACACACCGAAATGCCCTTGCCGCATCACATTATCCGCGGCGCGGCTCATCCCGGGCGGCTTTCGTACCGCCAGCACGGCGCACTCCGCGGCCCCGTGCGGCCCCGCGGGGCGTGCCGCGCTGGCAGGCGGCGGGTCAGCGGTGGGCCGGCGTCACCAGCCAGCGGGACACGCCGGCCACACTGTCAATGCGGGCTTCCCAGGCGCGCAGCGGGCCGGGAATGCGGGTGCAGCCGTAGTAGTCTTCCACCACGTGCGTGCGCGCGGCGCCGTACACGCCCACCACCGTGGTGGGTGAGTCCGTGCGCGCCATCCCGCACACACCGGTGTTCTCCGCCATCAGCGTGGGAAGCGCCCAGAACCCCGCCGCGTCCGCGCCGGCGACGAGCGCGTTGAACTGCGCGGGCGCGATGGTGGCGCGGTGCTCCGGGAGCGAATCCGGCCAGCTCTGCCGGAAGCGCACCTCGCCGGACGGGCGCAGCACCACGCGGTACGCCGGGCAGGTGCCAAAACAGCGGGTGCGCATGAGCACCAGGCTGTCCACCGCGGCGGATCCGGCGGCGGCGGCGCCCCCCTCCGGCGCCGCGGCGGGCGCGGGCCTGGGGGGCTGGCACGCCGCCGCGAGCAGAAGGAGCGCGGCGGAAGCGAGCGTGCGGGCAGAGCGGATCATGTACGGACGGGTGCGCGGGTGGACGGTGCTCGGTCGCGGGACGGACGCCCTCTGTACCCGCCTGCCGCGGCGCGGTTGCGCCGGATCCGTGCCCGTCCCGCGGGCGCCGGGGCGCGCGGCGCGCTCCGATCACGTAGTTTGGTGCGGGCCCCGCGCGCGAACGGGGCCATCCTCCTCCCTTGATCTGCTGACTGCCGATGCCCCGAACGGTTCTGGTGGTGGACGACGATCCCGGCGTGCTGCGCGTGCTGTCGCGGTACTTCAGCCGCGCGGGGTGGGAGGTGCACGAGGCCGACAGCGGCGAAGAAGGGCTGCGCCGCTGGGAAGCGGCGCGCCCGGACGTGGTGCTGCTGGACCTGGACCTTCCGGGAATGTCCGGCCGCGAGGTGCTGGACGTGCTCGTTTCGCGCGGGGCATCGGTCATCATGCTCACGGGGCACACGGACCTGGCGACGGCGGTGGACGCCATGCAGGCCGGCGCGGAAACCTTTCTCACCAAGCCGGTGGACTTCGGGCACGTGGGCGCGGCGGCGGAGCGCGCGGCGGAAAAGCAGGAGCTGCGGCGCGCGAACGAGTCGCTGGCGCGCAGCCTGGCGGGGCGTACGGAAGATGACGGGCTGGGGACGTCGCCGGGGATGCGCGCGCTCGCCCGGCAGGTGTCCATGCTGTCCGCCTCGGCGGACACCACGGCGCTGCTGCTCGGCGAGAGCGGAACGGGCAAGAGCTGGGTAGCGCAGATGATCCACGCGCGCAGCCCGCGGGCGCGCGGCCCGTTCGTGGAGATCAACTGCGCCGGGCTTTCGGGCACCTTTCTGGATTCGGAGCTGTTCGGCCACGAGCGCGGCGCGTTTACCGACGCGCGGGAGATGAAGCGCGGCCTGTTCGAGGTGGCGGACCGCGGCACGCTGTTTCTGGACGAGATCGGCGACCTTGCGCCGGAGCTGCAGCCCAAGCTGCTCAAGGTGCTGGAGCAGCGCACCTTCCGTCGGCTGGGCGGCACGCGCGAAATGAGCGTGGACGTGCGGCTTCTGGCGGCCACCAACCGCGACCTGCAGGCCGAGGTGCGCGCCGGGCGCTTTCGCGAGGACCTGTTCTACCGCCTCTCCGTCTTTCCGCTGACGATTCCGCCCCTGCGCGAGCGATCGCGCGAGGACGTGATGGAGTTGCTGCACCGGTCGCTGGTGGACCTGGGCCGGCGCCACCCGGGCGCGCCGCACTCCATGGCGCCGCGCGCGGCGGAGGCGCTGGCGGCGTACGCCTGGCCGGGGAACGTGCGCGAGCTGCGCAACGTGCTGGAGCGCGCGCTGGTGCTGGCGGTGGGGAGCGAGCGCATCGACCTGGAGCACCTGCCGGAGGCGCTGCGGGCGCGCAACGCGGCCAAGTCGTCGCGTGGCACGGCGGAGGTGCTGCCGCTGGCGGAAATGGAACGGCGGCACATCGAGCGTGCGCTGCACGTGCTGAACGGCAACCGTTCGCTCGCGGCGGAAAAGCTGGGGATTTCGCGCAGCACGCTGCACGCGAAGATCCAGCAGCATGGGCTGGAGAAGGTGGGGAAGGAATGAGTGCGTGAGTGCGTGAGTGCGGAGTGCGTGGGAGCCGGTAAGAGGGCGCCGTACGACGCCGCGGCTATCGGAGCGACCTACGCCCGTCCTCTCGGGCGGGGGTGTGCCCCCTCTCCCACATCCGTTCGTGGGAGAGGGTGGCGAGCTTTAGCGAGCCGGGTGAGGGCCCCAGCGTCCGACCGCACCACACCTCTTTCTCCGCCTGCCCCCTGGGCCCTGACCCTGAGCACCACCCCGCCACTCCGCACTCAGAACTCCGCACTCCGCACTTCTGTTTTCGGCACCCCCGCGTACTTGATCGCGTCCAGCGGGCGCTGGCCGGGGAGCGGAAGGATCACGCCGGGATTCAGCATTCCCGCGGGGTCAAAGGTGTTCTTGACTGCGCGGAACAGGTCCGTGATCTCATCTCCCCAGATGGTCCGCAGCACCGGCGCGCGCAGCCGCCCATCGCCGTGCTCGCCCGCCATCGTTCCGCCCAGCGCCGCCACGCCCTCCGCCACCTCGTACACGATTGCCTCCGCGTCCTCGCGCCACCCGGGGCGGGTGACGTCCACGAGCGGGTTCACGTGCAGGTTGCCATCCCCCGCATGGCCGAAGATGACCGCGGGGAGTCCGTGGCGGGACAGGGTCGCACGCAGCAGCCGGATGTAGTCCGCCAGGCGGTCCACCGGCACTACGCCGTCTTCGATGAATTGCATGGACACGCGCTGGCCCGCCATCCGCGCGATCAGCGGGCTGGCCGCGTGGCGCACGTGCCAGAAGCGCTCCTGCTGCTCCTGATCCACGGCCAGCGACACGCGGTCCGCCACCCCCGCCATCGCCCGCTCCACGGCGCACAGTGCGTCGGCGACCTCCTCCGGAGAGTCGCCCTCCATCTCCACGAACAGGATCGCCTCCAGCCCCTCGCGCAGCGGGTAGCCCGGGTCCTCTCCCGAGCCGCGCACCAGGTCAATGAAGGTGCGGTCGATCATCTCGCACGTCGCGGGGTCCAACTCCAGGATGCGGTGCACCGCCGCGCCCGCCGCCTCCAGCGCCGTGAACTCCAGCAGCGCCAGCCCGCGATGCGCCTTCACCGGCTCCAGCCGCACCGTCGCGGCGGTGACCAGCGCGAGGGTGCCTTCGCTCCCCACGACCAGGTCCACCGCGTCGCCGGAGTGCAGGTACTCGCGCAGGGCGTAGCCGCTCGAGTTCTTTCGCACGCGCGGCCAGCCGCGCTCGAGGGTGTCGCGGTGCGCCGCGAGAAGCTCGTCCACCCGGGCCAGGATCTCGCGCAGGCGCGGCGCGTCCGGGCGCGTGCCGCGGGTGGCGGTCGCGCGCGAGCCGTCCGCGAGCACGAGGTCCACCGACTCGATCCACTGCCGTGTGGCGCCGTAGCGGACGGTGTGCGCGCCGGCGGAGTTGTTGGCGATCAGCCCGCCGAACGCCGCGCGCTCGCCGCTGGACGGATCGGGCGGAAAGTGGAGGCCAGACGGGGCGGCGGCCGCGTTCACCGCGGCGAGGGTGGCGCCGGGTTCCACACGCACCGTCCTGCGCGCCGCGTCCACGGGTCCGATCCGGCGGAACTCCGTCAAGAGGTCGACGGCGACGCCCGGGCCGATGTTGCCGCCCGGCATTCCCGTTCCCGCCGCGCGCGGCACCAGCGCCAGCCCGTTCTCCGCCGCCCACCGGACGATCTCCGCCACGTCGTCCGCATCCACCGGAACCGCGACGGCGGAAGGGACGGAGCGCAGGATGCCGGCATGCTCGGAAAACGCCGTCCGCCGCGCCTGCTCCACGCTGAACGCGCCGCGGAAAGCCGCCGGCGGGGCGGGGAAGTCCGTCGATTGCTGCTGCCGATCCGTCATGGAAACTGTCCGTTGTACCGGGTCGCAACGCCGCGCCGGGATGGGTTCAAGCTCTTTCCGTTCGCCCCGGCGCTGGAGCCGGGACCGCGGACGTGGGCTCCGTCGTCCTCCCCTCGCAGACCAGGCACCGTTCGGTCGATCCCCGGCCGGGAGGCGGCAGCGTTCGGAACGTGCAGCAG
>NZ_DASVTX010000344.1:0-9856 GCF_036387355.1 Longimicrobium sp. | reverse complement strand
CCGGGAGGGTCAAGGAATTCACGAAATCCAGCATCACTTGTCGATCCAATGATCGCGAACAAACCATAGTCGTGTGACTTAAAAATGCGGGGTTGTACAGCTTTGGAGGATGGTTCTCCCGCACAAGACTCTCGACTCCAGCCCGTAGTTCGCCGACCCACTGAATCGGAATGGGAAGCACCGATCTCCCTAACGCCCTAATATTCCAGAAATCGATTATGTCTGCCACAGACGTCGCGTCCATATAGAAAAGACAAGGACCGTGATCACCTGGTAGTCTTTGTAGCTCCAATCCATAGGACGTTATCCGGCGGGGATTGGATATATCAAGATCTAAGGATTCCAGAAAGGTATCTGGGCCAACTAAGAGCTCTGTTGCTTCAAAGACATTCATGAAAGATTCGCGTAGATATCGGAGATTTGTGCGGTCCGGAAACTCTCCGTAGCAGGCTGCGCTAAACAAAGCCATCGACCGGTCGAGAATGGCTGGTAAAGCTACCTTTGCAGGATGCCGCCTCTGGAACTTGAACTCTTTCTCATATATTTCGGTATAGAGGTGCCGCACATCAACCCCGAAACCTACCGGCTCCATAGCGTCTTTTACGGCTAGCACGTCTGCTGGAGTTAGGATTCTCTCCTTCGGAAATGAGATGAGGTTGGCCAGCTCAGGATTCATCGAAACTACGTAGTCTGGAAGGAATACATTCAGGTGTGCATCGATCACAATCTTCGCGGTGATACCAGGTTCAGCTAAGCGCCTGGGGATACGGGAATAAACGGGGATGATCCCGTTGAAGCCCCCGCCCCACAGTACAGTGTTCATTCGGAGTATCTCGCGCACGCCGGCCTGATCCGAAGCTCGCACGAGATACGCTAGTCTGATCGGCCGGAGTCGGCGCGTGAGACTAAGGCTCTTTTCGGTATCCATTTGTTCGCCCAATTGCACGTAGCAGTTGTCCGACAACACGCTTGACTACACATCTCAGCGGGATCCGCCGCCCTTCGAACCTGCGGTGTAACTAGCCGTTCAGATCTTCCTGGAGTTGACGGCGGAGTGCGTCAAGCTCCGCAGCTCGTTGCCGAGCCAACTCCGCAACCGCAGCTTTCCAGCCGTCTGGCGGTCGCCGATACGACGGGGACCGAGGATCAATCCGCGCTTGTCGGAGAGTTCCGTACGATGCCCCCAGTTCACGGGCCAGGTCCGCAAGGCTGATCGACTTGGTGAGTCTGTCCGTAGCTTCGGTGAAGTCCATTTCCGCTAACATCTCTGTTGACAAACACACCGCCGCTAACTACATTGTAAGCAGTAGGGCGAAAGAAAAAGGCTGGCCGCCTCCTCCGCCAAGAAGACACGACCAGCCTCTCACGCGAACGACCCGGAAGCCGGACGCTTTCCCAAGCTACCCCTGCTGCGCGGCCAGGGTCAAGAGGATTGGAGATCGACATGCGCGCACGCCGTAGATCCGCCCGCTCCGCTCGCGCCCGCAGCGCCGCCGCGGGCACCCGAATCATGCTGCCGGGCCACGCGGGCGGCCTCGCCTCGCCCATGCGGCTGCTGGAGATGCTGTCGGACCGCTTCGGCCTGTTCGAGGCGTTGGCGGACTCCACCATCAAGCTCCACCGCCGCGCCGCGAGCGACGAGCTCTCGATGGACCCGCGCGTCGCCGAAGCCGTGCTGGAGTTCGCCGACGACCTGCGCACCGCCCGCGCCGGCTCCGAGGCGTGGCTCCATGCGAAGGGCCTCACGCCGCGGTGGCACCAGGCCGCGAGGGAGGAAGCCGCCTGACCCATGCCTGGCAAGAGGCGGCGACGACACGGCTACGGCAGCCGCGGACGCAACGTCCGCGGCTGCATGCACTTACCTTCCCGAATCCCGGATCATCCGGCCGCGCCCGGTACGAAGAAGCGCGTGAAGCCACGTGCCTCAAGTCCTTCGCGCAGGCGCTTGTCTCCCGTCCAGAGAGGCGCGTCCAAGTCGAGGGCGAGCGCCACGTGAGGCGTGTCGGCCTCATCGATCTCGCGACACAGGTCCCGTGCAGTTCGCCAGTGCTCCGGCGCGATGAGGTCTTCCTTGAACAGCGTAAGATGCCGGAGCAGCAGATGGTAGAACCGCAGAAGATCCTCGTCTGAAAGCCGGCTCAGGCGGAGGATCTTCTCTTTATGCTTGAACAGCTCCACCAGCACGCTTTCACAGACGTAAAATCGGTGCTCCCGCGCAGGAGAGTTTCGGCGAACCGGCTCTCGCTACGCAGAAGGGCAGAGAAGATGATGTTGGTGTCTACAACGACCGCCACGGCGTCTTCCCTGGCCACTCGCGCTCACTCCGCCGCATGCGAGCGGGTACGAGCCCACACGGAGCGGTTGACCTCGTCGGCCAGCAGAGCCGCGTCGGCTTCCGAGAGTTCGCTACGCTCGCGAATGGATTCCAGTTCCAGGAAGTCCAGGAAGCGCGACACCTGCTCCCGGCCCAGGACTCCTCGCCGGAGCCTGACGACAACGTCCTGCTCGTCGAGATCGATTCGGTATGCGCGTTCTGCCATGCTCGTAACTCCGGTCGCGTGGTCCGAAAATCTTGCTCCGGAAGATAACATGCTTGCCCGCACGCGCCTAACCAAGCGGTTAGGCCAGACGGCCTCGGCTAGACCGCCTTACATCTTCTGAGGCGCTGGCGGACTTCACCGCCGCGCTGCAGGGGATGATAGCTCTATGAGCCGCTGGGTCCTCTTCCAGCTCACCCGAGGCGCATCTTTCCACAGCCCGATCACGCAACGTTTGCGCTTGTGCACGGCGCAACGGCGGCTCCAGCGTGCTCGCCTCGGCCGGGTAGATGGTTCAGGCGCTCCGTAACGCCTACGTCGGAGTGCTTGCCGTTGGCGTCTGCTTCTGTAATCCACCGGCCGTCCTCGTCGCGCTCCGGCTCGCTGCTGGTCCGCATTGTAGAGCATCCTGACAGGGTTTTCACTACTGACTCTCGTACCGAACCATGGACAAAACGGAGAGAGCCTCGCAGAACGGGCGAGCCGCCCCAAACTACTCCCTTTCGGCTCACAGGGGGCAGGGACCTGGCTCACCGCGTCTGGCCCGATCCGCCCCGCAGGGTAGCGACGACGCGCCGGCTCGCGTCCGTGGACAGGATGCTCGGGGCGATGATCTCGCGGGCGGGGAGGTAGGTGAGGGTGATGCGCTCGCCGCCGCGCTCCACCTCCAGCTGCGCGGGGACGGCGGGGTCGCGGCGGATGCTGAAGCCGCGCAGCACGTCTCCCGCGCGCAGGCCGGCGCGCTCCGCCGCGGAGCCCGCATCCACCGACGCCACCGCCGCATCCCTCCGCATCCCGCCCTCCACCCCAAAGCCGAGGTGGAAGAGCGGCACCGGCCCCGGCGCGCACTCCATCCCCGCCTCCGCGCAGATCTCCAGGATCGGAAGCTCCTGCGCGCCATCCACATACGCCGCGAAGAACGCGCCCCAGTCCCCGCCCGCCGTCCCCTCCAGCATTCGCCGCAGGTCCTCTGTGCGGTACGTGCCTCCGCGCGCAAACACGGCGCGGGTGAAGTCGTCCAGCGACCGCGTTCCGCCCGACGCGCGGCGGATGCGCAGGTCCATCAGCAGCGCCGTGAGCGCGCCCTTCACGTACGGCAGCCGGTTGTACTCCTGCGACTCCCAGTACTTCTCGCCCAGGATGGCGGACGTCGCCGTGCGCGCGTGCGGATTTGCGAGGTAGTCGCGGATGCGGTCGTTCGTCCGCGCGATCAGCCCCGCCTCGTCCAGCACGCCGGCGCGCAGCAGGGTGAGGTCGGCGTAGTAGTCCGTGAAGCCCTCGGAGAACCACTTGATCGCGCCCTCGGGAACGTCATCCGCCGCGGTCGCCGCCTCGCCGTTCCACAGGTGAAAGTGCTCGTGGGCGATGAGGCCCAGCGCGCGCGGATCGCGGAGCACGTCGCCCTCGGGCGATGGATACACGGCCATCGCGTCCTTGACCACCGTGCCGCCCGCGTTGTTCGGCAGCCCGGGAAGGAGCAGAACCGTAAGCCGCCGCGCGGGATAGCTCCCCATCGCCGCGGCCTGCGCCTGCAGCACGCGCTCCACCACCGCCGCGAACGCCTCGTCCGTGAACGACCACGCGCCCTGCGCCAGAAAGGTGACCGGCACGCCCTGCACCTGCCGCGTCTCGCGGCGGTAGTTGCCGGCCGCCAGCACCGAGTTGCGCAGCGCATCCACGTCCGCCGCCACGGTGTCCGCGCCCCAACTCGGGTAAGCGGTGCGGTACGGGCCCGCGTCGATCCGCACGCCGGCCGGAATCTCCGTCAGCGCGTCGGTCATGGGACGCACCAGGTACGACGGCCCCCAGAGCAGCGCCCAGTCGGGGAAGAGCGTGGGCTGAAAGTGGCCGCCCTCCTCCGTGCCCATGAACGAGGGCTTGTCGTGGCGGATGGTGTACGCCACCCGGAAGGCCCGCCGCGCGCCGGAGCGCACCATCCACCGGTCCGTGCCGCGCCGCTCCACAGGCAGCACCGCGCCGTCGGCCGCCGTCGCCGCGATCTCCGTCACGTTGTCGGCGAACGTCTCCACCCCGCCCCACTCCCGCAGCGCGAAACCGACGGAATCCGCGTCCGTCGCTGGAACGCAGAGGTCCACCCGCACCGATCCTGCCTGCAGCGCGACGTCGTAGTGAAGGCGTTCGCGCGGGCAGGGGCGCGCACCGGGCTGCGCCAGGACCGGCGTGGCGGAAGCGAGCGAGAGCAGGACAACGGCGCGGAGCGGGATGAACATCGGCGCGAGCGGTTCAGGGATGATGACGAAGGTGCGTCTGTGTGCCTCGCGACCGCGCGGGCGTTGCATGGATACGAAAAGCGCCCGCGAGGGTTTCGCGGGCGCCCTGCAACAGGTGCGATGGGCCTGTGACGCGCGGATTGGCTACTGGCGGCAGGGACTGCCCGGGCGCGGAACCGGCTGGTCCACCACGGGGCGCGCCGGCCGGTCGGCGAGGTCCGCCGCCAGGTCGCCCACCAGCACGGCGACGCGCGCAAGCTTCTCGTAATCCAGCGTCTGTGCCTCATCCGCGGGCGTGTGGTACTCCGGGTGATGCGAGGACGTGAAAAAGGCGACCGGGATGCCGTATCGCGCAAAGCTGACGTGGTCGGAGCGGCAGTACACGCTCTCCGGATGACCGGCCGCGTCCAGGGCGTAGTCGAGCACAAAGGGACGCGGCTGGCGGGAATTGGCCGCCTCCACCGCCGCCCCGAGCTGCGAGGAGAGCCGGCGCGATCCGAGGACGAACAATGAGTCCGGATGGTTGCGCGCGACCATGTCCATGTTGATGTACGCCACGATGCTGTCGCGCGGCACCGGCGGGCGCTCGGTGAACGCGGCCGACCCCAGCATCCCGTTCTCCTACGCCGAGTGCCAGATGAAGATCAGGCTGCGCGCGGGGCGCTGGTCCGCGGGCAACGCCGCGAAGCGGGCCGCCACCTCCACCAGTGCCGCCACGCCGGACGCGTTGTCATCCGCCCCGTTGTAGATGGAATCGCCATCCACGGGTTTCCCCACGCCCAGGTGGTCGTAGTGCGCGCCGAGCGCCACGTACTCGCCGCGCAGCGCGGGATCGCGCCCGGGGAGGATCGCCACTACCTCCCATCCCGCCACCGCGTCGACCGTGTCGCGCAGGTGGTAGCGGAACGTTCCGGCTTCCGGGCGCGGCGTCCGGCCGTTCCCCAGCGGGCGGCCGAGCACCCGCTCCATCGCGGCGGGCGTGATCAGAAAGAGCGGCGGCGCATCCGCGACGCGCCGCGGCATGGGCACGCCGAGCTGCCCCTTTCGCGCCTGGTCCGCGCGATGCGCCATCTGCTCGCCGATCCGACCTTCCGCCACGAACAGCAGGGCCTGCGCGGGGCTGCGGGGGTTCATCAGCCAGGAGAGCTCAAAGACCGGCGGGAGCGTGCTGTCCGCGTCCGCGCCGCCGGTGCGAAAGAACGGAACGCGCCCGGCCAGCTGCTCCATCTGGCTCACGAGCGCGCCGCGCGACCCCTGCTCGCGCATGAAGCCGCCGAAGTACAATCCGCCTCCGCCCCGCGACCGATACTGGCGCGGGACAAAGTTGAAGAAGAGCGGCACCACCTCGTCCGGCCGCAGTTCCACCGGCCCGCGGGGGCCGGTCATCGTTACCGTTGCCGTCACCCGGCGGCGTTCCAGCGGCACGCGCTGCAGGTAGCCGCCGGAATCGCCCGCGGGCCGCAGCCCGATCGCGCGCGCGGCGTTGGCCAGGTACTCGGCGGCCCTCCGCGCGCCGTGCGTTCCCGTCTCGCGGCCGCCCAGCGAGTCCGCCGCGAGCACCTCCACCCGCGCCCGCAAGGCATCCGCCAGCGTGTCCGTGCCGGCGTCGTGCGAATTGCCCTCCTGCGCGGCCGCCGGTGCGCCCGCCAGCAGGGCGATCACGCAGACGGCCCCGGCGAGCCCTCCGCGATGCGCGGCCGGGGCGAATCCCATCGTCACCATTGTGATTCCGTGGTCGTGGTTCCGGTTCGCGTGCGCCGGGCGATGTGCGGCGTGCCGCCGCTGGCGTGTCGCGGATGGGGATGACCGTCCGCCGATCCGTCGCGGCCGCACCTCATTTGACGGGGGCTGTGGATGCAGGGCAAACTGTCCGGCGCAAGAAGCCCGTCCGCAACGCCAGCCCAGCCCCCGATTTTGATGCCCAGCACTCTGCTCTTCGTCAACGCCGCGCAGGTTGCGGCGTGCACCGGCCCCGTGCGCCAGACGCCTGACGCCGATCCCGCCGCCGTACAGAGCGGCGCCGCCGTGGCCGTGCGCGACGGGCGCATCGCCGCAGTGGGCGCGGAAGCCGATCTGCTGCGCGAGTTTGCGGATGCGGAACGGGTGGACTGCGCGGGTGGCGTGCTGACGCCCGGCTTTGTGGACAGCCACACGCACGCCGTCTTTGGCCGCTACCGTACGGAGGAGTACGCGTTGCGCTGCACCGGCGTTCCCTACATGGAGATCGCGCGGCGCGGCAGCGGCATCAACGCCAGCGTTCGCGATCTGCGCGCCCGGTCCGAGGACGAGCTGGTGCAGATGGCGCTGCCGCGGCTGAACGAGATGCTGCGCTGCGGCACCACCACGGCCGAGGTCAAGAGCGGCTACGGCCTCTCCACGGCGGACGAGCTCAAGACGCTGCGCGCCATCCGCCGTCTGAACGACCTGCAGCCCATCGAGCTGATCCCGACGTTTCTGGGCGGCCACGAGGTTCCGCCGGAGTTCAAAAACGATCGCGCGGCGTACGTGGATCTGCTGGTGAACGAGATGGTCCCCGCGGTGGCGGAAGCCGGACTGGCGCGCTTCTGCGACGTGTTCATGGAGCCCGGCGTGTTCGACCGGGCGGAAACCGAGCGGATCCTGCGCGCGGGGCTGGAGCACGGGCTGCGGCCCAAGCTGCACGCGGACGAACTGGAGGGGAGTGGCGGGGCGGAACTCGGCGCGGAACTGGGGGCCGCCTCGGTGGATCACCTGGGAGACATCAGCGAGGCGGGGATCGCGGCGGTCGCGGGGTCATCCACCGTGGCGACGCTGCTGCCGGCGACGCTCTTCTTTCTGGGCCGGCCGCGCTGGGCGCCGGGGCGCGCGCTGATCGATGCGGGTGCAACGGTGGCGCTGGCAACGGACTTCAACCCGGGAAGCTCGCCGACGCCCAGCATGCACTTCGTGCTGACGGCCGCCTGCAGCCGCATGGGCTTCAGCCCGCACGAGGCGCTGCGAGCCGCCACGGCCGGGGGCGCCGCCGCGCTGGAGCTTGGGGACGGCCGCGGCACCCTGGCCCCCGGCGCACCCGCCGACCTGGTCCTCTGGCGCGCCCAATCGGCCGGAGAGATCCCCTACCGCCTCGCCGCGCCCATCATCGAAGGCGTCTGGAAGGCGGGGGAGCGGGTGATTTGAAGCCGATCATCACACCCGGAGGAACCGCGGGATCGCGAGTTCTGGCGTGCTTGTTCACCTCCGGCCGCGCGCGAACGGATCACCGTTGATCCTGTTACGGCGCGATCAGCGAATACGGCGATCGGTTCCTCCAGCCGCGAGCCGTGCCGTTCGCGTACGACCTCGAGATTCTCAGCCCGCCGAGCCCATTCAACTACGGGAACGAGCCGGCGACGAGAGAACGTAACCCGGCGATAGCGGCGTTCCAATCTCATGATCCGGTCCTCCGAACGGCTTACCAGCGCTCCCGCGGACGCTTGCCGGGCGAGTCCACGAAAACGACCCAGCCCGGTTCGCCGCGACCAGCAGCCGCATGTTCACGGTACACGCTGAACCGGTACCGCCTCCCCGATTCGAACTCCAGGAAGCCGCCGTACGACTCGGGCACGATCACGCGGTCCGGAACGTGATTTCCCGCCTCCGCCGGATCTACGACGACGGCATACCGGCCTCTTGGCCTCACCCGCACGAGATCGCCGCCGACCCATTCGTACATCGTGAAACGCACCCCCGCGAGTTCACGCTCGGCAGCGGCGGCGGCGAGTGTGGACACGAGGACGCGGTCCGCCTCCCGCAGCCACGCCTGGCGCTGATGCGCGCCCCACCCCGCCGCTCCCGCCGCGAGGACGCAGGCAATCGCCATGACCTCCCGCAACCGTACGCGATCCCGCGGCGCCAGGCCGAACCGCACGCGCCCCGCCCCGCCGCGCACCCGAACGCGCGCGGCGAATACCAGTCCATGGGTCGAAAGCCACGCGATCAGGAACCAGAACGGGATTCCGTTGATCACAATGGTCGCCTGCGTCACTCCGTCACTCAGAAGCCCGGTGGGTCCCGTGGCCGCGATCAGAAAGCGCAGCGCGTACGGTGGCGGAATCGGCGGTTCGGGAACGCCCGTAACGCTGCAGAAGCACCAGTTCGTCATCTCGCCCCACAGCACGATGGCGGCGACGTTGACCGTCACCGCAAAGCTGAGCGCGACCAGGCGAATGCGGCGTGGCGACATGCGCTTAGTCCGTGGCGGAACGGTTCGTGGGCCGGCCCCGGCGGATGCGGACCAGGTGCCGTTCCGGCGGCAGCACGCCCCAGACGCGGCGCGATACGGCGCCCACCGTCACCGCCCAGCCGGCACACACCGCCGTGTAGAACAGGAGGGGAACCGCCATTTCCGCCACCGAAGGCCCGCTCCGCCAGTCGTCCCCCATGCTGAGCGCCATTCCGGTGGGATCGTACGGCGAGACGGGCTCCGGTTCCAGCAGGGTGCCCGCGACCATCACCGCCGTCACGCAGAGCGCGTGAATGAGCGCGGCGTGAACCGCCATCCAGCCGTACCACGGGCTCGGCGCCCGCAGGGAATGGCGCGCCGCCGGCTCCGTCTGAACCATCACGATCCAGAACACGACGACCGCGATCGACAGGGCCTCGTCCCTGCGGTCCGCGATATCCCAGCGGTTCGTGGCAATCATCAGGACCAGGAGCGCCAGATAGCGCAGAGCAACCGCCGAGGTGTAGTCGCCCATGTTCCGCTCTTGGCCGGTGTGTGTGGATGTGGATCGAAGGCAACGCATCCCGTCGCGGTTTTCTGCCCGGAGCACCGCGCCCTTCCATCCGCCCGCTCACCCTCCAGGTTTGGTCCAATGCGGGCGCACGGGACCAGAGATGGAACGGCCAGGAGCTTGGGCCATGCATCCGAAGTCGCGGACGTGCCCGGCCGGGCTCGCACCTGAAACGATTCCGTTGTGGTGACGTAGTTTACGCCGATGGCGACTACCGGCGGTAAAGTTGTACCTCACGGACAGAGCGGAGAAGACCCATGCCCTTTGGATTGGGAGTCGGCGAACTGCTGATGATGATTCCCTGGCTGATGTTCTGGATGCTCCTCATCCTCTGGCC